>JAITPB010000036.1 GCA_031289625.1 Clostridiales bacterium
TTTTTTTTACATCACCGCTCCTAATCGGTTCCGATACATTTTGCCTTGTATTGCTCTTTTTCTTTCATTCTTCCATTGGTCCATTTATTTTTCCACCTGCCTAGACGGAAATTTTTTGCGCCCGAGCCAGAACCACCAGCCGGGCGTTCTTGAAATCATAGGCGCAAGTAGAGAGGCTGATGATTTTATCCGACGCGTTTACATTGAGTTCCCGATATACCTTCGCGGTGTCTTTTACATAGCGCAGAAATGCGTCCCGCTGGGTTGTCGGCGGGTTGATCGTCCCATAAATTTCTTCATTGCCGCCTGATATGAGCAAACTGGCAAAAAATTCCAACTCATATACGCAGTCGTTTAGAACCAGTTCGCCTCGGCTAAAACTTTGAAAAAAAACCTCGTTCGTAAAATTTAAGAGTGCGCCGAACATGCTGCCGTTTTTCATGTGATGGCCGTATAGGATCGTGTTAAAATCCTGAATTTTTTTTTTGTTGCGGAAATCCATAAAAATACTGCCAGCGACCGCTTTATTTTTGTATGGATCACGATCCAGATAAAACGCGTTGTCGGAAGACTGAAGGAAGGGATAATCCACGTCGGTGCCTGGAATGGTGAGCCAGCCTACGATATCGGCGTTCAGATTGGTTTGCGCGTCGATAACGGCCTGAAAAATTTTGGAATAATCTACAAGCGGTGAAGGCGCGGCATCCGGCGCGGCAGTCAGCAGGGGCGGTTTATAGGCGAGAAGCGAATCGTGCGTTTTTTCTTCATCTGCATATTGTCCGTCAATGCGGCAGATCTGATAGACGCTGAAGCCCATCGCGACGAGTATCCCAAATACCATGATTTTGCGCAGCATCAGGGGTTTTCCGAAAAAATTTCCGCTTGGATTCTTTTACCCGCTTCTGCGGCCGCGATGCCGCCCAGCGCCGTTTCTTTCAAGGCGGGCGGCAGCATCCGGCCTGTATGAAACATGGCTTCGATCACTTCGTCCGGTGGGATGACGCTTGTCAGCCCCGCTAAAGCCATATCCGCGCTGACAAGGGCGTTGACCGCCTGGCTGGCGTTGCGCAGCGCGCAGGGCAGCTGCACCAGGCCCGCCACTGGATCGCAAATCAGGCCCATGCAATTCATCAGCGCGAAGCCACAAGCGTCCGCCGACATGTGGATGGTTCCGCCCGCCATCTGCACTGCCGCCGCCGCCGCCATGGCTGCCGCCGCGCCGCATTCCGCCTGACAGCCGCCCTCCGCGCCGGATACCGTCGCGTTTTTGGTAATTACCGCGCCGACGCCGGAAGCTGTCAAGAGGGCCTCCAAAATTTCTCTGCGGCCCAGCGTGTATTTTTCCCCCACTGTAAGCAGGACAGCCGGCAGCACGCCGCACGCTCCAGCTGTGGGAACCGCGCAGATTTTTCCCATAGAGGCGTTGACCTCGCTGCAGGAGAACGCCCGCGCCATAAGCTGGTTGAGGAAACCGCCCATCAGGCCGCCGCCTTGCTGGGCGAAACGCGCATGACGGGACGCGATGCCTTCAATTAAGCCGCCGATAGCTGGAAGGCTCTGCCCCAACGCTCGCTCTGCGGATCGGATCATCACATCGTAGCGCTCATCCAATTTTTTGTAAATGGATGTTTCATCCAACTCACTCAGCTTGATCTCATTTTCCAGCACGATTTTCCACAGGCCCGCGCCGCGTTCTTCGGCCTGGCTGACCAGATCTTGAATGCTGTTATACATACCACTACGCCTCCGGATGGACGGCCTGGGCCGACAAAATATGATTCAGCCGTCTGATTTGATCGACGACGGCGTCTGAGATGTTTGCATCCGCCTCAATGACACAGCAGGCGGTCTCGCCTTTAGCCAGACGGCTGACACGCATAATCCCGATGTTGATGCCGTGTGCGGCGAGGACGCCGGTGATTTCGCTGACGACGCCTTTCTCGTCCTGCTGTACGATTACAAGCGTCGGAACATGCGCTGTAAAGTCAACGTCAAAACCCTTGATGCGCTTAATCGCGATCCGCCCGCCGCCGAGTGAAGAGCCTGTCACGGTAAAGGGATCGCCTTCGGAGAGAGTGAAAATGATTTCCACCGTATTTTCATGCGAGCCTTCCAGCACAATTTCATGAAAATCATACGTAAGCCCTTCCGCAGCCGCAAGGGAAAAAGCGTCCGACAGCCGCTCGTCGTCTTCGCGCAGCCCTAATGCGCCCGCCACCAGCGCACGATCGGTTCCATGCCCCTTATACGTTCTCGCGAAAGATCCGTGCAAGCCAAATGATACATGCGTAACCGCTCCCGCGTTCTCCGCCATTCGCCTGGCGACGCGCGCCAGACGCGCCGCTCCGGCTGTATGAGAGCTGGACGGGCCGATCATGACTGGTCCAACCACTTCAAAAATACTGATGTCCAAGTTCATTCCTTCTTTATATTGGATGGCCTTATAATTTTCAGTACCATAACAAAAAAAGCGGCAAAAGTAAAGATATAACAAAAAGTCCCTCCTCTTATTGTAAACAGGGAGGGACTCTTTTATTTTTTTTATTTTTAGGTATTATTTTTTTTTAACGCTCAAGCCGCCGCGGGCGGTTGATTAGAACATAACGCAGTGCGAACGCGCTCAAGATCATCAAAAAGAACCATAACAATGTATTGGCGGTGTCCATTGTTTGGGGACTGTTGGAAATGCTCGCCGCGCCGCCAGGGCCATTGTCGTCACCCAGATCCCAGAGATCTTCCGCTTCTTCTCCTGGGCGTATATCTGTGGCGCCGCCGGGCAGACCGCCATTTCCAAGGTCCATGGAATCATCCGGATCGTCCCCCGCGCCTAGGCTGTCGTTGCTGCTGATCGGAGGCGCGTTGACACCCTGTCCTCCGCTTGATGAGCCGCCTGGGTAATTTACCGAGCCAGTCGGGATTGGAACAGCAGGCGTCACAGCAGGCGAGGCAACCGGGGTTGCGGCCGGGGTCGTTGGAGGCGCCGCGCTCGGCGCAGAGGGTGCGTTCGTAGAGCCAGGCCGCCGTGTTGGATCTGTGTTGGGCGGCGTTGGTGCGGCGTTTGGATCGGTAGGCGTTGGCGTAATGTTTGGATCGGTAGGCGTAGGCGTGGCGTTTGGATCGGTAGGCGTAGGCGTGACATTTGGATCGGCAGGCGTAGATGTGGCGTTTGGATCGGCAGGTGTAGGCGTGGCGTTTGGATCGGCAGGCGTAGGCGTAGCGTTTGGCTTGACGGGTGTAGGCGTGGCGTTTGGCCTGACGGGTGTAGGCGTCGCGTTTGGATCGGCAGGCTCCAGGGTCGGCGTTGGCGGTACGACTAACTGCCGCCGTGTATTCGTCACGGTGACATGCACATCGTCAGCCCAGATCATGCCCTGGCCGTACTCGACATCGGTGAAATATCCTGCGGAATAATAATTTATCTCATGCACTTCATAGCGCGCGCCCGCAGGCAATATCACGCTGTCTGATTCGCCGCCCTGTAAAGAAAATTCTCCGAGCTTTTCCTCGTTCATCCAATATTCAATGGTAAATTCTCTGTTCTTTTCCTCTTCTGAATCTTCTTCATTGCCAATCACTATTTTGTTCACAATGAGATTTCCTCTGTCGCTGCTGGGACCATCAGTCTTGTGGTTCACAATCACGATGTCATCCTCATCGGCGTCCCAATGCGGCGCGGCTTCTCCAGAAAAACTTTCAATGTTGGGCAAATAGCCCGTGTGCCCGATCTCTGTTACGGTATAGGGCTGCCCCACAAGCAAATCTTCAAAAATGACTGTTCCGCCTGGTTTCATATAGATATCGAACAGGTTGGAGCTGGCGCCGTTCTCCACACGGACATAATCATCCTCAAAGCTGATGGTGTAGGGAAACGAGGCGCTGTCGAGAGGCTGCGTTTCAGGCGGGGCTGTCTCTTGATCGGGAAGCGGCTCGAAAGTGGACAGCGGCTCTTCTGATTCTAGATCAGATTCTGGTTCAGATGAGTCAGACGTGTCCGGCGTTTCTTCATTCGATATCATGCCCAGCGGGATTATCTTGTTTGAGGAAACGCTTCCGGATAAAAATACCGGACGATGCGCTTTTCGGGTGTAAGACATCGATTGAACTCTGCTGCCGCCTTGCTGGAAAGCGGACAGATTTTCCATATTGGCGTCATTGTGAGAGGCCGATGCCGATTCATCTGATTCCGCAGATTCTGGCTGTGCGGGTTCCTGCGGTTCTGGCACGGATTCCTGCTCTTCCGGCGAAGATGATTCCTGTTCTTCCGGGGAAGATGATTCTTGCTCTCCCGGGGAAGATGATTCCTGTGCCTCCGGGGGAGATGATTCTTGTTCTCCCGGGGAAGATGATTCCTGTGTCTCCGGGGAAGATGATTCCTGTGCCTCCGGGGAAGATGATTCTTGTGCCTCTGGGGAAGATGATTCCTGTGTCTCCGGCGCGTGCGTCTGCGGGGAAGATGATTCTTGCGTCTCCGGCGAGGCTGATGCCGTTTGATCATCAATCGCCTCTGATTCTTGCGGTTCCTGCGCTTCAGGGGCTTCGCTTTCTAAAGGCGCTCCTTCTAAAGCTTCGCTTGCGATAGGAGAAGGCGGCCGCTGCGCGAGAGTTTCTATTTCTCCGAAATCCACTTGAAAATGGAATTCCGTGTTTTTGTCCTCTTCAGATTCAGAACCCAGCAAACGTTTGCTGAAAGAAAAAACGCCGCTCAATTCGTCCGGGTTTTCCACATAATCATTAAAGAAATTAAGCTGAACGCCCGGTTCATCGTTCATGTCCTGCACGATATAGCCCTGATAAGAGAGTGTGGAGGCATAATATCCAGAACCATCCGCTTCTCTTGCAACTGGCGTCTCTTCGACCTGGTAGCGTGTGTTGACCGGGACGCCGCTGAATACCGCTCTTTGATTAGGCAGCAGATCGATTGAACTGCCATTCTCAAATGCTTGAGGCGCGCCATTCTCAATTGAAACCATAATCGGATCGTCAATGGGCGTTCCATTTTTGGTAAAGAGCGTGATAAATTCAAATGGTTGTGAACCTTGGTTGACTTTTTTATGGATAAGCAAAGAGCCTTTCTGTCCGTAACTCGTGCCAGCGATGTTCGTGAATTCAGCTTTTGATCCATTCTCCTCTGCGCTCGGCAGAATATTTCCCTGGTGATGCATACTCTGCATCAAATAGCCTTCCTCAGGATCGGGATCTTCCAGAACCTGATACCATGCGCCTACAGGCAAATGGTGAACCAAGGCGTGCTGACCGCTCAGTAATATGATTTTACCGGGTATACCTTCTTCCAGATTCTCAACGCCGCCTTCTTTCACGGGGAGATTTTCCTGAAGAAGCTCTTGGGCTTCCGTGTCATACAGATCATACAGGAGAGTCCGGCCCCGCTGGGAAAGAAGGTTTACCGTAAAAGCAAATTCTCTCGCCTTCTGCGCGTCGGAAAGCGGTTCTCCGCCAGCGTTTTCCAACTTTTTTTGTATCAGCAAATCTGCGGCGCCTCCGCCGGTCAGACCATAAAATTGATTGGTCCTATGCACCACCATAGTCCATGCGTAAGTGCCTGTCATAAAGGTGGACCACAGCAGCAGCGCAACTAAAATGAGGCAAAGGCTGCGGTTGAAAACTCTGTTTTTTCTGATTAAGCTGCCGAATCTATTTAGATTAGTCATACAATCATCACCTGTCGCCTCCAGAATCTACAGCCTGATAGCCTAATAGAGCAAAACCGCGCAGGAGGCCCTGCGGGGGACGCCTGCGCGGTTCTGGTTGGTTCAATTTACCGTTAGGGCAGTTGTTTAGGGCAGTTGTTCGTTGGGCAGTTTCGCGATGGCCTGGATGGCCAATTTCGCAGCGGCAGTCGCTTCTTCGTACGTCTTCAGCTCGTCATTTACCGAACCAGCGCCTTCCAGCCACATGGGCAGGTCTGTCTCATCCACCGCTTCCGCTTTTACGTCGATGCCGTAGTAGTAATCTATTAAGGGGCCATTGTCGTCACAGATACTTTCGTCCGTATAGACTTTATGTAACAAAAGTCCCGTTACATCGTCTTTTACCAGAGCCTGTGACCAGTAGCAAAACGCGTCTTCCGTGTCGTAAACCCATCCGATAAAGGCGGCTTGCTCAGCGGCGCCCTTCCCGTTGAACTCCGATACGGATTTAAATCCCGGTTCCGGCGTTTCTCTCAGTTCAGCGGGTCTGCTCGCCGGATCCATGCTGTCATAATCAATTTTGCTGCTCACAACGCGGCCGCTGTCATCATCGGCGGGCATGTACAGCTTCTTACCGCCCATAATCCAGTGAACATAATCGTGATACGCAGGCGCGGGGGCGCCGCTCTTTAATGTTGTATCCTGTCCAAGCATTTCTTTAACGGCCCGGTCGCCATTCAGAGGCGGGAACCATGAGGGGATGTAGAAGTCTCTTTCAGAGGCCGGGTCCACAATGTGCCTGGAGTAATCCAGCAGTTCGAAGTCCGCAAGCAGACCATCGACGTTCTGCGCGTCTGTCGGCGGTAAGGAAGAATCAAAGTCATTCAAAAACTCGTCGAGTCTCAAGCGGACATACACCGGATTTTCACTTTTGTTTTCTACGTAAATGTCTTTAGCACCTGTGTTCACGTTGAAATCGTCGTGAATCACGATGTGCTCGCCTTCTCCGAAGAACTCATTTACCTTATGCGAGTACTGCGTCCAAGCAAAGGTACCCGTCGCCAGAAGAGCCGCGCAAGACACAGCGGCAACAGCAGTCAACACTTTTTTGCTCTTAGTCATATCCCATTCCTCCAAATTAATTGAGATTTACGCTTCATCCATTTTGATTTTGACGAGCGCATTTTTTATATACTATCATTATCCGGCAAATTTCACCGAAAAATAATATTTCTGTGGACAATTCATCAGAGCGGCCGCAATAAAGGCATCGCTCTCGTCATAATTTCTTTTTTTTCGTTGTTTTCGCTTTCTTTTTTTTTAACGCCTTTTTGGAATGCTTTGCGTCTGGCGTGAAGAGGCCTCTGATGGCAAAAGAAACCGTTACCAGCAGTCCAAAGAGAATGAAGACAAGATATAAGTTTTCACATAAGAACGCGAGTATGGCTCCTATCTTGGGTATGTGAAAAATGACTTTTCCCAAGACATTTCCCGCGTAGACAATTTCCGAGTCTGGCAGATGGTTGTCTACACCCTGCGTTTCGAAGCCTCTGTCGCCGGAGTCTTCGAAGTTTTCAAAAATCCGAATGATTCGATGTGTAATAGAAGTTCGAGCGTCCTTCATAAAGGTAATGTCGTCGCCAGTTTGCAATGAATCTGGAGGAACCACTCTGACCAGCACGAGGGACCCCTTTGGAATTACGCTTTGCATACTGGATGTTAGAACTGTCAAGACAGAATGCTTTAGAATCACGATGGGGCCTCTTGATTTTGTGCCGTAATAAGCGGCTATCACCATGACGATTACAATCGCCGCGTAAAACAGAGCATCGGAGATTTTAGACTTAAGTTTTTTTTGCTGCGCCGCGCTTGCGGCGGGCGCGGAAGTCTTATCCAAATCCCGCGTCTTGTTTTTCTCAGCCGTGGTTTTCTTACGCGCCGTGTTCTTTCCCGTGGTTTTGGGTATCGCGTGCGTTTTTTCAGTCGCTGTCCGCTGCGTCGTGCGCGTGGTTTTTACCGCGTGAGCCTTTTTAGGCGCTGTCTGCTGCATATTTTGGGCCCTGATGAGCCAATCTGTCTCAAATTCGCGGTTAATTTCATTTAAAGGCTTTACCACGCCGCGCGCCTCCACTCCTCTGCGCCGTACTTATCTTTCTGGGAATAAAGAGACGATTTTGTTTTTCATGTCATTGATGTCTGTCATAATTTTTTCTTTCTGGGCGAGCATCCGCTTCATTTCTTCCTGCTTGACGGCAATTTCCGCGTTGAGTTCCTCACGCTTCTTCGCGGCTTCCCGGTTGGCCTCATCGACGATTTGTTTGGCCAGCTTTTCAGCGTCGATCAAAGCTTTCGCGATGGCGGCCGCATCATTGGATAGTGTCATCTGTGGCGGCGGCGGCGCGGCGGCGCGGTTGACACTGCTTTCGTTCAACTGCTCAATCACGCGGTTCTTTTCGTCTGTCAGCCGGATACATGTCTCTGTTAATGTGTTGTATTTGTTGACCATGGACATGTATTCGTTGTAAACCGTTTGATACTCCAGGGTAATTTTAGAGACATAGCTGTCGACTTGCTGTTTATCATACCCCATCGGCTGTTCTGAAAAAGTAACGCTGCCTCCTGGCATATTCTTTTGCACCCCTGTTCTCATACAAGCCATTCAGCTTTTCAGTTTTTCGAAAGCTTACTTCGTGCTTGCATTATATTTATCGACAGTTTATAAAATCAATTTAGTGTTTTCAAGATAATCTACGCTTCCAATTTTCGTTAAATTATCATTCGATTTTCTTTATCTCAGCTTAATTCACGATTTATCTCTAAAGGCAGCTCATGTTTTAATTTGTATCTACGCGGATTTTTTATGCGTTTTAAAAAATGGATACCTTTGAGATTAAATCAATATTTTGTAAAAAACGCATATTTAAAAAAACCTCCTATCATTTGATAGGAGGTTTCGGGTCTTAGTACTTGACCCAAACAGCCGGGCGGACATAATATGTGCCGCTGGTGGAGGCCGTACCAATGCGGCCGCCGTCCGGCGCAGCGCCGCTGGCGATATACGCCTGGCCGTTTGACGCGACAGAACGAAGCCACCAGGCAGATCCGTTATTCACGCCCCAAAACTGCATGGGCCAGTTCTGCGCTTCCAAGTGGCTTAAAGCAAACATAACATTGCTTGTGTCGACCCCGGCGCTCAAAGCCATGATGGTCGTTGGCTCTGAGCAACTGTATGGATCACTCATATTCGTTGTGCCAAAGGTGGGCACGACCGCATTGGACTTGATTGTTGCGCCTAATGCAGTAAAAGACTTTTTGAAGTAATCTTGCAGACGGGTTCCCCCCTGAGTGGTTCCCATAAGGCTGCTGCTGATCAATAAAGCGTACTTCTGGCGATCCAGCGTCGATTTTTTGAGGACTATCCAATTTTTTTCGTCTAAGGTGACGCTTCCATTTATAGCTGCTTTATCAATAATAGCGATATTTCCTGCGCTCGAATTTCCGCCTATGATGACAGTAGCTATGTCTGTTAACGCTTCATTGCTTTGAGACACGACGTGCACTTCAAGCTGTTCAGTGGTTTCGCCTATGCTGACTGTCAGCAAGCCGTTGGCATTGACTTTTGTGCCCGCACTCTGATTTCCTGTTACCGACCAATTCCAAACTGTGCCTTCCGGCGCCGCCGCTACAGGGATGCCGTCTAAATAGAGCGTGACAGTGAACTGCTGCGATCCGCCTTTTACGATCGCCACAAGGGAAGGATCGATGACAGCGATCATATCGGCGTCAGGAGGCTCAGAGGTTGGGACGGTTGTTTCTGTTGGGTCAGTTGTTGCTGTTGGAATCTCCGTTGGATATTCTGGATCGTCTGTCTCTGTTGGATTCAACGACTCTGTCGGATTGGTGTCCGGACTGCCTGACGGAGTGGTTGACGGACTGCTCGACGGATTCGTTGAGGCCGACGGACTGCTTGACGGATTCGTTGAGGCCGACGGACTGCTTGACGGATTCGTTGAGGCCGACGGACTGCTAGACGGATTCGTTGAGGCCGACGGACTGCTCGACGGATTCGTAGAGTCCGACGGACTGCTCGAC
>JAITPB010000079.1 GCA_031289625.1 Clostridiales bacterium
TGCTGACTGCCGAAAAAGATAGCGCCTACGCTTTTGCCATTACAGCGGATGGCGTAGTTGTCGGCAGTATAGGCGTTTTTCGCAAGGCTAATATCCACAGCCGCACTGGCGAACTCGGTTATTACATCGGAGAAGCATATTGGGGCAAAGGCATTGTGAAAGAAGCGGTAAAACAAATCTGCTCTTTCATTTTTGAAAGTACCGACATCATTCGCATTTATGCCGAGCCGTTTGCATTTAATGCCGCTTCCTGCCGGGTGCTGGAAAAAGCGGGGTTTAAGTTTGAAGGGACGCTACGCCAAAACGCTGTGAAGAATGGCGCTGTGATTGATATGAGGATGTATGCAATTTTGAAAAAGGAGAGTGCTACGCTATGATGAGAAATTCTGAACAGACCATCGGCAATTTAATTGACAAACAATAAACGCTTTTTTCGTGGCGTTCAGCTGATTGGAACAATGGAAGTTTTGACCGATGCTGAAACAAAAGAGATGATTTGGCGCGAGGGCGACACGATGTACTATCCCGGCGGCGTGACCGACCCGGACTACTGCGTTTTGAAATTCACAGCGCAAAAAGGGCGGTATTACTCCGACTTCAAATCGGAGGATTTTGAGGCATGACCAAACAAGAACTTATCGATCACTGCCTTACTCTTCCATTCGCCTACGAGGATTATCCTTTCGCCGGGCAGGTGCGCAACAGTGAGTTGATACTCATACGGCATAATGAAAACAAAAAGGTGTTTGCATCAATTTACGAAAAAGACGACGAACTGCGTATCAATCTTAAATGTGACCCGTTCGAGGCGGATTTTCTGCGGCAGACTTTTGAGGGAATATCTCCCGCTTATCAAAAAATCGACTTCCCATGGAATCAAATCATCATTGGCTCGGATGTGCCGGAGGATGAGCTGTTTCGGCAAATTGGGGCGAGTTATGATTTGATTAAACCGAACACACGCGTGTGACGCGAAAGGAGCAAAAACGCAATGCCAAAATCCACAAAGAGAGAATTAATCGCAGCGGGCGCAATCACTGTAATCATGGCGTTTATGGATATTTCCGGCTTGCCGAGCGCTTTGTTTTTCAATGTTCATGTTTTGGACATTGAACCGGCCTATTTCACCTTAATGCTGAATTTTGTGTTCGCAGGGCTTCTCTGTTTTGCACTTCGGCGGTTGCTTTGCCCTCATTGGGTGTTAAGCTTCAATCGGCACGGCATCTGGAGCGGACTGCGGAAATACGGGCTTGCCGGACTGTTGGCTTTGGTTGCGGCGCTTTTCGCCTTCTATCTCGGGCTAAAGCCGCACTTAACGAACACGCCGACCCTGTGGAAGGTGTTGATGGAAGGCTTTGTATATTCTATCGGCGTTGGCATCATTGAAGAATTGTATGTTCGCGGTTTTCTGCTGAATATCGTCGAAAAACTGTTCCTAAAATCCCAGAACGCTGTTTTTTGGGCGGTGGCGATTTCATCGCTTGTGTTTGGGCTGGGGCACATACCCGGAACGCTGGGGATGTCTCCTTTTGCGGCGGTGAGCAATGTAATTTGGACAGTTGGGCTGGGCCTTTATTTCGGTGCGGTTTATAAAAAGACAGGCAATTTGCGGGTTCCGATGATTCTTCATGCAGTCATCAATTTTTGCGGCGTACCCTTTGTTTTCTCGGCGACAAACGCCTATCCGGACCTGTCGCTCTGCATCATCCTTCCGACCTATCTCATACTTGGCGCATATGGCGCCTTTTTGATCAAGCCGAAGGCGAGGAGGACAAGAAAGTAATGGGCAATTTTGGATTTTCCTATATCGGGCTTATTTAGGGTCCACTGAAAAAGCAACATTTCTGAACGAAGTTCAAGAAAAAGTTGCTTTTTCAGTGGACCCTATATATCTTTTTAAAATGTTTCCAAACAAGGCGAGACGGTCGTTAAGCGCACGGTACAGGACTGGGGGTCACGCCTGGGTATCTCAGGCAGTGACGGCAACCTATGGAATCAAAATATTTACGACAATTCCATCCGGATGCTCATGCATATCACCAACAGTTTCCAGCGGGAATGGTGGCCGCAAATCGATGAGCCTATGACGCGGCAGCTGGTGGAGCGGATTGTAAACCGGGAGCAAGAGAAATTGGATGGCCTTGTCAACATGGGCGCGCTCGTCGGCCTGCCTGCGGTGGATTTCGTGGAGTCCAACAATCCGCGGGGGGAGATCATGCTGGTGCAAAAGGTGAAAAATACATCGATAAACGATATAATCGTATTGCCAATCGATGCAACCTGTGATACAATGGGCGCGATATGCAGAGCGCGGGCTGATTGCCATCAGCTCCTATATCCGCGAAACACCATCGTAGGGGCACATTGCCATCAGATAGTCGTCTGTAATGCGGGGGTTATCTATGGAAATCATGGGGCCTGCGTAAACACAGCCCACCTGGAGGAGGCGACACCTGTGTGGAACACCAAGCACTCGATCCTTCTGAGTAAGTTATTTACTATATTTTCCCTAATATCACTTGCCCTGGTCGCCGTGTCGGCGCCTTGGCTCGTGACTTGTCTCATCTCCATCTCCCGTGCGGCACT
>JAITPB010000116.1 GCA_031289625.1 Clostridiales bacterium
GTCAAAACCGGAGACGGCGGCCCGGATGTCGTCTCCGATCATTTCGACCATACAGCCGGTGACAACCACATACAGATCCCCATCTATGATTTCCAAAGTGCTCTGGATTTGTTCTCGGAGCCGATCCTCGCCGCCGAAAACAACCTCGCGCTCCACAACATTACTGCTGCTCCAAGCCGTCCCGCCGCAGTATCCGCCGCCCAGATAGCCCGCGCCGGAGTTATGCGCGTTCAATAAATTATAGCCGCAGCCCGCGCTCGCGTGGATGATGGGTATGACGCGCGGCAGCGCCCTCAAAGCGCACAACGCCCCGCCCAGCGCGCAGGTAAAGCGCGGGCGGTCAACAAATTTACTCATATTCTATCCCCTGTCAAAACATCAGCCATGTGAAAAGGTATTCTCCGCACTCAAATTTTCAAAAAGCTGATCGGATACATCCTGCCCGCCGAGCCGCCCGCAGGCGTCCGCCCGGCAGTGCTGGCAGTGACGGAACACAGGCAGAACCGCCTCGGCCGCTTCCCGCGCCGTATTGATCTCGGCGCACGTCGGCGGTTCCATTTCTAAAAAATCCCCTTGCGGAATCAGCGGAATGATGTTGATGATCGCCGCGCCCCGTTCTGCCGTTGCCGCCGCAATGGCGCCAATGTGCCCGCCATTGATTTCCGGGATCAGCACCGTGTTGATTTTGACCAGAACGTCCCGCTCGGCCAGCAGACGGATGCCGCGCAATTGATTGTCAATCAAAATTTCCGCGCCTTCTGTGCCGGTGTAAAGTTTCCCTTTATACGAGACTTTTTCTACGATTCGCGCCCCTATCTCCGGATCAACCGCGTTCACCGTCACAGTGACAGTGCGCACGCCCGCGCGGAGGATTTCCTCCACGTGATCCGGCAGCAGGAGGCCATTGGTGCTCAGGCAAGCCAGTAAGTCCGGATATTTTTCGTGCATGGCTCTAAAACAGGCCAGCGCATGGCCGGTGGCGAGGCTGTCGCCCGGCCCGGCGACGCCCACAACGGAAATCTCCGGACAGAGGCGTAAAGCGCGATCGATCGCCTCCGGCGCTTCTGCCACTGTCAAAACCCGTCTGGTTACGCCAGGACGCTCTTCAATGGCGTTAAAAGCCCTTGTGCAGAAACGACATTTAATGTTACAGGCCGGGCTGACAGGCAAATGCAAACGGCCTTTATGCGGCGCGCGACCCAAGCACGGATGGTTCTTCGCCAGATGGGCGAATTTCTCGTCCAGGCTTTTAACATCCATGCGCACGTGTGCAGTCTGTTCCATAACAATTCCTCCGCGGTAATTCTTCCGCTAAATTTTATAATCCTCGACAAGATCCATCAAACCATATTCCATTAAAATTTCTTCCAGCCGTTCCTGTGTCATAGGCTTGGGTATGACAAAGTCTGTATTTTCTTGAATTGTTTTTGCAAGGTTGCGATATTCCTGCGCCTGATGAGAGTCAGGGTTAAACTCGATCACTGTTTTACGGCGGATTTCCGCGTGCTGAACGATATTGTCCCGCGGCACAAAATAGATCAGATGTGATCCCAGCTCTTTAGAGAACGCCCGCAGCAGCTCGATCTCGCGATCGACGTTTCGGCTGTTGCAGATGATCCCCCCCAGGCGCACACCGCCTTTTTGCGCGTAGCGCTGAACGCCTTTGGCGATATTGTTGGCTGCGTACAGCGCCATCATTTCACCGCTGGCGACGATATAAATTTCTTTCGCTTTTCCTTCCCGGATGGGCATAGCGAACCCGCCGCAGACCACGTCGCCCAGCACGTCGTAGAAGACATAATCCAAATCGGGGGTATACGCGCCCAGCCGTTCCAACAAGCCAATAGAGGTGATGATGCCGCGGCCGGCGCAGCCCACGCCTGGTTCCGGTCCGCCGGATTCTACGCATTTTGTGCCTTTATAGCCAGTTTTCAAAATCTTTTCCAGTTCGATGTCCCCGCCAACGTCCCGCATGGTGTCCAGAACTGTTTTCTGTGCGAGCCCGCCCAGCAGCAACCGCGTGGAATCCGCTTTAGGGTCGCAGCCGACGACCATAACTTTTTTGCCCAGTTCTGTCAGTCCCGCGGTTAAATTCTGGGTGGTGGTGGACTTCCCAATCCCCCCCTTGCCGTATATGGCGACTTGCCGGATGGATGACTTGCCCATTCAACGATAACCTCCGTTTTTCGAATCGTTATTGTTATAATTATACTTGCGAGCGAAAATATTTACTGGGCGGCATTCTGCAGAATGCCGCTCGTGACAAGGTTGAGCCACTGGTAAATCTATTTGTTCACGGGTATAGATTGTTATTGATTAGATAGGTTATGATTAGATGCTTATGATTTACTCGGCCTTGGCGCTCTCCCGCCAGCGAAAACTGTGGCGTTCCATTACCTCCAGCGCGAAATTCAGCGCCACCCCGATCACGGCCATCACGATGATGTACGCGAACATTTCTGGGATTTTCATGTTAGATTGATAAAAAAACAGCGCGTAGCCTAAGCCTTTACTGGCGCCGATCATTTCCGCCGCGATCAAAATCAGTATGGATGTCGTGGCGGAAATCCTCATGCCTGTAAAAATAAACGGCAGCGAGGCGGGCAGAATGACGCTGGCGAACAGCCGCACGGAACCCGTCCCCATGACGCGGGAGGCTTTGATCATTTGCGGGTCTACGCTATGCACGCCCGCGATGGTATTGAGCAGAACACTCCACAAAACGCCCCAGAAAATGACCATGACTTTGGAAAATTCCCCGATGCCGAAGAACATGACGAATACCGGCAGAAGCGCCAGCGTAGGCATGTTACGGAACGTCTGCAGCAACGGATTTAAAAAACCGCCGAATCTTTTAAACCAGCCGATGCAAAGCCCGAAGGGAACAGAAAAAAGCATCCCCAACGCGAAGCCCAGCAAAGAGCGCTGCAAACTGATAGCCGCGTGCTTCCACAATACGCCGCTGCGCGCCATGGCGATCAGCGCCGCCATCACTTTCGAAAAAGGCGGCAAAAACAGCGGGTTGACCAGCAAACCCAGCCGGGCGCACATTTCCCACAGCAGCAGGAAGATCAGCACCGAAGAAAACCGGAATCCGATCTGCCGGGCGCACTTGAGAATGGTTCTGGTTTTCATGCCGCCGGGCCATCCCAATGCAGGTCGGCGTCACTGGCCGGCGGTTCTTTGGGCGTAAAGCTGTTGTCAATGATCTCCGCGGGTGCGATTGCGTCCTGCTCCCACAGCCCGATTTCCTCGCAAATGTCAAACCACTGCCGCACGTAATCTTCGGTCACTTCTTTGCTTTCGTCATAGAGGAAAGAGCTTAAATCTGTCGGCTCCAAATCAAAAAAATACGCGACGATTTGCTTGGCCTCGTCTAAATTGGCGTTAATCCACAAATGCGCGCGGTAAAGCGCGTTGACGAATCCTTGCACCACATCCGGATGCTGTTCGATAAAGTCCTCGGAAAAGCCGCGCACAGAAAGTCCGGCGCCGGGGCTGTGAAAAATATCCCAGCTGGTTAAAATTTCCCTGGCTGCGCCGCTTGCGACAGCCTTGCCCGCAAACGGCGGATGTGAGACCGCCAAATCTGTCAGGCCCTCGCCGAGGGACAAAATGGCATCTGAATCCGTGATGACCACAAATTCGACGCTCTCGGGATCCAAGCCTTTGCTTTTCAGATAATACTGCACATAGCCGGACGTACAACCGCTAATGCCGCTGATCGTCACTTTTTTGCCCACCGCTTCTTCCAGGCTTTGAATCGGGCTGTCCGGCTTCACTAGGTAGCGTATATGCGGGAAAGCCGGATCGTCAATCATGCCCGGGGAGACGCATTTCACTTTAATGCCGGCCATACGCGCCTGCGCTACGTTCGGGGGATGCCCTGTCGTAAACGCGTCAATCGCGCCCTGTTCGATCAATTGGTACTCCGTGACGCCTTTGGCTAAAACGCCCGTATATTCCACTTGAATGCCCTCGTCGCGGAAAAATCCCAGCGCGTCCGCCACATTGAGTTCATTAAAAGCGGTCTGAGTGACAATGCGCAAGTTGAACAATTCTTTTTCCGGCGCCGGATCGCTTGCGGAACCTTCTCCAATCGAGACAGCGTTTCCCGCGCCGAGATCCGGCGCGGGTGACGGACTGGCGGCGGATGATGCGCAGCCCGTAAACAATAAAAGAGTCGATAACGCTGCTAAAATAATTTTGTGGATCATGAGAACGCCTCCTGTTTTGGTTAAATCTGATTTAATGAAAGCCGATTAATTAAACCTTGTGAGTACGACGGAATAAATATCCTCCAGCAGCTTTAAGCCGCCGTCATAGCCCACATAGCTGCTGTGCATGACCAGCCGTTCGTTCAGCGGCCACGATATGGGCAAAAAATGCGCCTTTGTTTCGCGCGCCGTTTTCTTTTCCCACGCACTGCCGATCAAAAGCGGATAGCCCAGATAATCGCTTTGTTTAATTTCCTCGTGTACCAAATAACCGTCTGTTTCAAAAGAGACATCGGCTGTGACGCCGTAACGCAAATCGTTAAAGCTGCTCTCAATGTCTGCCTGGTATTTTTCAGGTACATTTTCCATGGCAAACTGTTTTTGCGGGAACAGACCCATATCGTTGACCAAAAATTTGGTGATGGCCAGGGCGTACTGCGCGTCTGACGCCACCGTAAAACGTTTGGACATGACGCGGTTCTCCAAAAACAAATCGGCGAAGCGCTCAATGAAATAATAATATCTGCGCTCCTGTTCTTCGATCACCGCCTGGACAGGCGCGGTCGGAAGTTCCGCAAACTCGCCGACCGCGCTCAGAAAGCGGCTGGTTTCAAATGCGCCGATCGGCAGGTTGGGATAATGCAAGTATGGCGTGCCAAAACGATCCTGCAAAATTTGAGCGGTGTCCACCCCCAGCCAGGGGTTTACGACCAAATTGAACTGCGCGTGCGGTATCTTTTCAATGCTGCTTACGCCGCGCCCATAGCCGAAAAGGATATTCGCCTTCAGGCCAATTTCTTGCAAGAGGTTTTCCAGCGCGTCATAATTGCCGTGCCAATAGGGATCGTGCTGTGGCAGGCTCGCGAACACGTTCACAAGCCCTGTTTCTGTCTTTGGCTGCGTTTTTTCCAGATACTGGCTGATAATGGCTTCTAAAATCCATTCGTAGCCGAGATAATTGCTGCCTTTAAAGCCCGCGGTGGACGCGTGGATCACAGGCTTGCCGCGCGCGCGGAATTGATTCACCACTTCTTCCGCGTCGTCTCCGATGATTTCTGCGGAACAGCCGGTGAGTACAATATACAAATCCGCGTCAATGACGCGCACGGCGTTTTCAATCAATTCCTGCAAACGTTTTTCGCCGCCGAAGACGATTTCCGTTTCGCTTAAATTGCTGCAAGGGAAAATGCGCGGGGCAAAATGCCCGGAGGTTCCATAACCAGTGGCGAGCTTATCGGCGCAGCCCGGCCCCGCGTGGAGAATAGGCAGCACGCCTTCGATGGCCTGCGCGGTTTGAATGCCGCCCAAAGCGCATTTGTACCGCGCCTGGTCGAGTGTTTTCGCCATACTTATTCAGCCTCCTTATAGAGGCTGTCACTTTCCTGCTGATACCACCATTTTGTGTAAGGCAGCCGAATACGGGCGGAAAGATTATTTTCGAAGCTCCGGTTGGTAATGCGATCCAGCACGGTATGGGCAAAACTGAGCGTCCGTTTGTAGCCGAAGGTCATATATTCATCCGCCATGAAAATGGCCGGTACGCCCTGTTTAATCGCCCAGACGGACGTGCCGCCGTGCCGCCCCAGATATAAATCCGGCTTGTACGTGTTCAAAATGTTCATCAGCTCAAAATTTTGCTGATCGGCGATGTTGACAGGGAAATCCACGGGCGTATGCGCGGCGAGATGCTGCACATGCGGCGGCGGATTTCCGTCGTCATAACGGGAATCATAATGCCATGACGTCACATAGGCCACTTCCATATCGAGTTCCTGCACCACCCGCGCGACTTGAAACGCGAAGCTGGAACCCATGCCCAGCACCACGCGCAGGCCCTTGAGCTTTTTTTTCACTTCTTCGATTTGGGGAATGTAGATCGCGCGCTCCCGCGTGATGTACGCTTCCACTTCTTTTTCTTTGCCGACGACGCGGCCGATTTCGCGGAACCATGTTTCAAAACCCGTAACGCCAAGAGGATTAATCGCTTTTATGTAGGGGACGCCGTATTTTTCTTCCAAGCCGTTGCCCAAGTAGCTGCAAAGCGTGCCGCAGATGGAAACCGTGGCCAGCGCTTCGGAAATATGAGAGATTTCTTCCAGTGTCGTGTTGGAGTATAAAAAGAAGGTATCAACGCCGATAGCATCGAACATGTCGATAATATCCTCCCGGGCGCTTTCGTTAAAATTTTTAAAATTCACGAAATTGCCTTTCTGCTGGGGCGGTTTTACAATGCGGCTCAAAATGGCGTGGTCGCAGGCGTCAAACCCTGTAGCCCATACTTTACTTTTAAATCCTTCGCAGTGGATGGGCACAACCGGAATGGGGACTTCTTCGGCGGCTTCGGCGATGACCGAGTCGACGTCTTCACCGATGATACCAGAGACGCAGGATGTCGTGACGAATATCGCGGCGGGTTTATAACGTTCCCATGTTTCCAGAATGGTTTGCCGCAGTCCAGCGCCGGCGCCGAAAATGGTGTCGGATTCATTCAGGTCGGTGCCCAGAACCACGGTGTTGTATGACAGGCTGCGCTTTTCCGCGAGCTGTGTCTGCGCCGTGACGATTGGCGAGGCGGGCGCGGCGCAGCCGGAAGGCGCGTGATTAATCAAGGCCACGTCGCGGATATGCGTGATATATCCCAGCACGCATCCGGCGTCACAGGAACTGGACTGGGAAAAACAGCGTCCTCTCTCCCGGAGTGTCCCGCAGCGGGACTGTTCAGCTAAATCTTTGATGGAGCCCACATAGCCGACAATCGAGCCAAGCCGTTCCTCCCGTGTTCCAAAAGTCGTGCTTTCAAAATCAAATGCCATAAAGCGTCTCCTTTCATATTTTATATCTCATATTGCATATTTTATCGCATGTTTAAAGCTGTGCTGACTCGGATATTTGGCTGGCTACATCTTTGATGGAGGCCGGAGACGCCGCCTCAGCGGATTCCTCCAGCGTCTCGGAGCTGTTTTGCAGTAATTTCCAGATTCGGTTGCTGATCCAACTGAAATCCGCGGACAAGCGCATATCGGAAGCGGTTCTGGGACGCGGCAGCTGAATGGGCAGTATTTGTTTGATGCCGCCCGGCGAAGCGCTCATGATGACGACGCGATCGGCCAGCAGCACCGCCTCCTCAATGCTGTGCGTGACGAAGACGACCGTTTTTTTCGTAGCCTGCCAAATGCGCAGCAGCTCGTCTTGCAGCGTCTCCCGTGTCTGCGCGTCCACAGCGGCAAAAGGTTCATCCATCAGCAGCACCTGCGGATCATAAGCCAAGCTGCGCGCAATCGCCACCCGCTGCCGCATTCCGCCGGACAGTTCGTTGGGGTAACGATCCTCAAAATCTTTCAGGCCCACCAGTTCAATAAATTGATCGCTGATTTCCCGCCGCCGCTTTTTTGGCACACGCTTCACTTCCAGCCCGTATTCCACATTTCGGCGCACGGTCCGCCAGGGAAAAAGTGCGTACCCCTGCATGATAAAGCCTCTGTCCAGCGCCGGGCCTGTTACTTTATGCCCGTCGATAATAATTTCGCCGTCTTTCGGCTTCGTCAGCCCCGAGACAATATCCAGCAGCGTACTTTTGCCGCATCCAGACGGACCGACAATGGAGAGAAATTCCCCGTCGCCGACAGACAGGCTGAAGTCTTTCAGCGCCACGAATTCTTCCGCCTTGTGCGTTTCTTTGCTGCGGACATAATAGGACTGACTCAGCCCTTTCAGTTCGATTTTGCTTTCGCTCACAAGTCTCGCCCCCCTCAGGCATCCTCATAGAGGCTGGTAGACAAGTAACGTTCACCGGCGTCCGGAAAAATGGTCACGACAATCTTGCCCGCGTTCTCTGGGCGGCTCGCTATTTCCGCGGCTGCGAACGCCGCCGCCCCAGACGAAATCCCTGTCAGTAGCCCTTCTGTACGCGCTAGCCGCCGCGCGGTTTGGAAAGCGTCGTTGTCTTTGACGCGCACCACTTCATCCACTATGTATTTATCGTAAATGTCGGGCGTAAAGCCCGCGCCGATGCCCTGTATCCGATGAATGCCCGGTTTCCCGCCGGACAAAACCGGCGATGAATCGGGTTCCACCGCTGCGATGCGGACGCTAGGCTTTTTGGCTTTCAGCGTCTGACCCACGCCGCTGACCGTGCCGCCTGTGCCGACGCCAGCCACCAGAATGTCCACCGTGCCTTCGGTGTCATTCCAAATTTCCATAGCGGTCGTTTCCCGGTGAATACGCAGACCCGCCAGGTTGACAAATTGCTGCGGAATAAACGAGCCGGGGATCTCGCCCGCCAGCCGCTCCGCTTCGCGAATCGCGCCGGGCATACCCTGCGCGCCTTCCGTCAGCACCAGTTCCGCGCCCAGCGCCCGCAGCATTTTTCGCCGTTCCTGCGTCATGGTTTCCGGCATAACGAGAATGACGCGGTATCTTTTTGAGGCCGCCACATAGGCTAGCGCGATGCCGGTATTTCCGCTGGTCGGCTCGATAATCACCGAGCCTGGGCCAATCAGCCCTTTGTCTTCCGCATCCCGAATCATGGCGTAGCCGATACGATCCTTAACGCTTCCGCCGGGGTTTAAATATTCCAGCTTGGCTACAATCGGCTGGGCAAGCCCGCGTTCCTCACTGAAATTTTCCAGCCGCAGCAATGGCGTGTTCCCGATGAGATCTGTAATTCTGCGAGCGATTCTGGGCATTGTGTCCCCTCCCCTCCCCCAAAAAATAACCGGAGGCCGGCGCGCTTACACGCGCATACGAACCTCCGGTTTTCCGGTCAGTTTATGTATCCGTTTACGAATTCCCCGCTATGCGTGAAGATTCATTGTTTTCTACTTTAAATTTGTCTGTCCGTTCTATTCGCACCAGCTTACCGTCTTGAAAAATCAAATTGACGCTCCCGTAGTGGATATCCTGAACATGCTCCAGCACCACACGCAGTTCTCTTTCGAGTTTAAGCAAGTCGGTTTTGGCCATAGCGTCACCTTTCATCAAGTCCCATTAATTATATTATTTTTATACGTTTAATATGTTTTATTATAGTCAGGGCGTTTATCTTTGTCAAGAGCGAATTTTTAAGAAGCCGCATCTGCTATTGATCAATAGGACATGGAATGCTATTATATATGAAAGTAAAATTTGAGAGTTGGGATGTGCTATTCATGAAAGTGATTATTTTAGGCGGCTTTCTGGGATCTGGCAAGACGACTGCGCTGATGCGCATGGCCAGATATATCGTTGACACCACTGTCTCCGAAAAAAAGAATAAACTCGTCATTCTGGAAAACGAAGTCGGAAAGGTAAGTATTGACGACGCTTTTCTCAGAGGCGGCGACTTCACGGTCAACAATCTTTTCGCGGGCTGTGTCTGCTGCTCTTTGGCAGGCGAGCTGATTTCCGCTGTGGCCAGGATTCACAAGGAATATGATCCAGACTGGCTGATCATTGAACCGACTGGTATTGCCATGCCCATCAGCATTCAAAACCATCTGTTTAATCTGCTCAATCTTTCCTCCCGGATTGTCGTTCTGGCGGACGCGTCCCGGTGGAAACGTCTGCATATTCCGATGAGTAATATGCTGGACGGTCAGATCTCCGACGCCGACGCTGTACTGATCAATAAAATCGATCTCGCCGATGAGGAAACGCTTGACGGGATCGAACGGGACATTAGCGCCATTGAACCAAACGCCAAAATATTTAGGATTTCCGCGCTGAATGATGTCCCCGTCGCAGTCTGGGCCGGCGCCGCCGGCATAGAGAAGGAGGAACTTAAATGAACGAGACGAATAATGGCAGCGAAGCTTTGCCGCATAAACATGAAGAACATGAAGGACATGGAGAACATGGACATGTTCATGGACATGTTCACAGACACAAGCATTGCGCCCATGGCCATGCCAATCACGATCATGCTGATCACGATCATGCCGATCACGATCATGCCGATCACGATCATGCCAATCACGATCATGCCGATCATAGCCATTGTGACCATGCTCATGGATACTGTACGCATGATCATGAACACCCCCGCGAGGTCGCGCTGGACGGCGCGGTGTACGTTGATCGCAGCGAGCAGGATCAGTCGCAAGTGGTTTCAGCCGGAATGGGCCTGAGAGGCGACTATGAAAAAATAAAACCTATCCTGCATGCAGAGCTTGAGCGTATGGCCGCCGCGATTCAAGAAGCGGACGGCGTCGTCGGGCATATTAAGGCCGCCGCCGAAACGAGGAGCATGGATATGTTTTCCGTCACGGATCGGACGGCTTCCGTCAAGCGCGCGAACACGCAGGAAATCCGGATTAATCTGGCGGCCATCGTCTTTCTGATCGATCCTGAAAAGCTGGAAAACTTGGTAAGACACTCTTTGGAAGCGCTGAAAGAAAACGCGCCGCTCTAAGAGAGCGCTCATGGATCAGATAAAGCAAAACGGACGGGGAAAATCCCCGCCCGTTTTGCAAGACCATTGCGTACCTATTTGTGTGATTCGCTTCTCGCGAACATAAACGTACCGATTGCCAAAAACGCTATCGTGAGCGCGATGATCGCCGCAAGGGTAACGATCGGATTGAAGAGCACCACACTGCTGTATTCCGGTGTTCCGGCGTACACCACGGCGCGTGTCAAATCCAGGCAATATGTCATCGGTATCAAGCGATTCAGCACAGCCAAAATGCCGCTCGAATTGGCAATCGGAATAATCGCGCCGGAGAGGACCATTTGCAGCATCATAATGAGCGTCACAGCCGTATTCGCCGCCTTTTTATTCTTGATACAACCGATTAGCAGCATTGCGAACGCACCCGCCGCAAGGCACATCAGCGGCGACAGCGCTAGTATCGCGAGGAGCTGTCCCGCGCCGAGATGAATCCCCATAAACAGCCCTACGATAATGGTGCCAAGCATTGACACAATCGCCATAAACGCCGAGCCGAGTATTGTGCCGATTACGATTGAATAGCGCGAAACCGGCGCAATCATCATCTCTTGCGAGAAGTTTGTGTCACGATCCTCCACAAGGCTCGTAAGCCCTTGCGACGTCATCATAAACAGCATATTTATGAGCATACCGATTAGCATAAACTGTCCGTAGTCAAACCCCAGTCCGCCCGCCATATTTTGCGACAAATTGCCGCCCACCATGCCCATCATCACGATGGGCATAGCAAGGCTTACGATCAGCGTAGCCGGGGATTTCAGCGAAACGACTACCCCTCTCGCGAGTATGGTAATCGTCGCGTTCAGTTCGCGCGTAAAGCCGGATTTTTTTGTTGCCATACGCGTGTCATTTGCGGTTAGAATTGTATCCATTTTAGACGGCCTCCCTTTCGATTTTTGTGAGATATTGAATGTACGCGTCCTCCAAAGTGGGCAGACAAATTTTTGGCGTTGGGTCATATTCCAGCGTCTTTTTAAGCTCCTCCGGCGAACAGCAAGCGGCGATTTTACCGTGGTTTATAATGCACACGTTATCAACGCTTTCCGCTTCGTCAATATAGTGTGTCGTGAGGAACACCGTCGTGCCGTACTCGCGGCGAACGTCGTTCAGATAATCCCACAAGCTGCGGCGTGAAACAGCGTCAAGCCCCTGTGTCGGCTCGTCGAGGAACAGGATTTTCGGTGTATGAATCAGACTGCGGATAATCTCCAGTTTGCGTTGCATACCGCCCGACAGCTTCTTAATCGGCTTAAACATCGCATCCGCTATACCGACGATTTCAGCGAGTTCCATTACGCGCTCGCGATACGCTTTTGTCATCCATTTGAATGTCGGGCGGTAGCCGTACACACCATACAGGCAGGCGTGGAATCGGATATTTTCCTCCGCCGACAAATCCGGGTCAAGGCTCGGCTTTTGAAAGATAATGCCGACATTTTCGCGTACCTCTTTTGCCTGTTTCTCCGCGTCGAAACCCGCGATTTTCACCTCGCCGCTCGTCTTGGAAAGCGTGGTTGTGAGGATTGAAATCGTCGTCGTCTTGCCCGCGCCGTTGGGTCCGAGAAACGCGAAAAACTCACCCTCTTTGACTGAAAAGCTAATGTTGTCCACGGCGGGAGTTTTGGCTTTGTCGTACCGTTTTGTAAGGTTCGTTACCTCTAGAATGTTTTGCATAAAAGCACCTCCGTTTGAATTTACGACCGATTATACAGCCGCAAGTTAAACGGAGGTTAAACTTAAGTTAAACGGAATGTAAACCAGCGTGATGGAACCCAGACTAACAAAGTGTGATTTTGAATGTCGAGCCTTTACCTATTTCGCTGTCAACGGACACGCTCCCGCTGTGCAGTTCCGCGATTTTCTTCACGAGTGAAAGCCCTAGCCCGTTGCCGCCGAGAGCGCGGTCGCGCGACTTGTCTGCTTTGTAGAACCGTTCAAAAATGCGCGGCTTGTCTTCGTCCGCGATGCCGATGCCGCTGTCCGCAACTGTCACCGTTACGGCTCCGTCACTTTCCGTCAGCGCGATACGAATATCGCCGCCGTCCGGCGTGAATTTTATCGCGTTGTGGAGCAGATTCACCCACATTTGCGACAGTAAAGCCTCGTCGCCGCGATACTCGCATTTGACCAAATCGGCCTCAAGGTTGAGCGACTTTGCCGACCACTGCGGCTCCAGTGTCAGCGCGATTTTTTCAAGCTGCTTATCGAGCCGGAACATCTGCATCACCAACGGTTTTTTTTCAGTGTCAAGCGCGGAGAGTTTCAGCAGATTATCGCTCAAACTCGACAATCTGCGGCTTTCCGCTTCGATAATTTCAGCGTAGTGCCGGCGTTCTTCGGCGCTCAACGCGGCGTTTTTGAGCAGCGCGGCGAAACCGCCGATACTCGTCAGCGGCGACTGGATTTCGTGCGACACGTTAGATATGAAATCCTGCCGCATTGTTTCCAAACTACCCAAATCTTTCGCCATTTTGTTGATGGCGTCCACAATTTCACCGAGCGGATTGTGTTCTTCAGGCGCAAGCAATACGTTGAAGTTCCCGCGCGCTATTTCCGCGAGCGCGTCAAGCATTTGACTTTGCAGCCGTATTATCATCCGCGTGTGTTCTTTGTATTTGAGCGCGTGTATTAACGTCAAAATCCATATAAAAAATCCGAGAAGTATAACGCCCGTAAGCCCTGATACGACTGCCGCTAAAAGCGTTCCCGTGTTGTCGAAGAAACGTGAAATGATAATATGCCCGAGTGCGAAGAAACTGCCGAGCGCGATTAGTACAACCGAAAAGCCGCCAATTATTTTGAGCGGATTATGCTGTTCGTCATGCATTACAGCGCTTCCAATCGGTAGCCGAGTCCGCGCACTGTTGTGATTTTGAAACCGTACTTTTCGGAGGGAAAACGCTCGCGCAGACGGCTGATGTGGACGTCAAGCGTTCGCTCGTTGCCGTCAAAGTCATAGCCCCAAATGTCTTCGATGAGTTGGCCTCGGCTAAACGTCCTGCCGGGGAATCCTGCAAGTTTGAACAGCAGTTCAAACTCTTTCATCGGAATGTCCTCGTTCACGCCGTCCAAACTGACCGAAAAACCGCTCCTGTCCACCATGAGTTTGCCGATCGTGAGCACTTGCGACGCTTCGATCTTATAACGCCTAAGCAGGGCCTTGACGCGCAAAATCAACTCGTCGCCCTCGAACGGTTTTGTCAGATAATCGTCCGCGCCGAGTTCAAACCCTTTGACTTTCGAGGGCAATTCGGCTTTCGCCGTAAGCAGCAGAATCGGCAGATTCTCATAGTATTTCCGCAGACGGCGGCAGAGTTCGTAGCCGTCCATATTCGGCATCATAATATCGATGACAGCCATATCGGGATTTTCAGCGGACATTTTCGCAAGCGCGTCTCGCCCGTCAAACGCTTCGCAAACTTCAAAGCCGCCGTTTTTCAAGAGAGTATAAACGAGTTCACGAATATTCGGGTCATCGTCCGCAATTAAAATTTTGCTCATAAGTGTCACCCCCGGCGTTATTGTATCACGCGAATATAAACGGAAGTTAAATGCCAATGAAGCGTTTTTGTAAAATTTTTCGACCTGTTTTTCGGCAAGGATTTTTTTCGGCGCGAACAAAAATTTTTGCGGCATGGACAGCCTTGACAAACATACAAACCCAGCTTATACTCATAACAGTTGAATAATTGCGCAAATATGTACGAAAGGTCTTGTGTCATGAAAGAAACGGAACTGGATCGATGCGACTGTACCATTATACATGAGGACGTTGTGGCTGAAGTCAGAACGCTGATGCCGGAAGACGAGGTTTTGCTGAACCTGGCGGATCTGTTCAAAGTTTTCAGCGATTCGACGCGCGTGAAGATTCTCTGCGCGCTCCAGCATTCCGATATGTGTGTCTGCGATATCGCCGCTTTGCTGCTGATGACCAAGTCTGCGATTTCGCATCAGCTGCGCGTTCTCCGTCAGACGAGGCTGGTCAAAACCCGCAGGGACGGCAAAGTCATTTATTATTCCCTGGACGACGATCATGTGAACAATATTTTTGGGCAGGGCTTGCTGCATGTTTGTGAAAAATAATTTTTCAACTTTCAGTTGAACATATGCTCAATCTAGCATATTTAAAGAATAATAGGGAAGGTGGTTGTTATGAAGACGCAGTTGGAGAACGCGCAAGCGGCAAACTATGAGAAAAGCGTTTGGCTGCTGGGACTGTGCTGCACGGTCTGCGCCGGGAAAATCGAAAAACGCGCCGGAGAGTTGGAAGGCGTTCAAAACGCGCGCCTGGATTTTGCCACGCAGAAACTGACGATCACAGCAGAGGAGCCGGAGCGGCTTCCCGCCCTGATCCGGACGGCGGCACGGATCGCGCGGGAAGTGGAGCCAGAAATACAGGTTTCCTTTATGGAAAAAGAATCGGAGGAACTGCCAGCCGTAAAAATGCGCGCGCTGGATATTTCACGTTTCGCGCTGGGGGCTGTGCTGTTCGCCGCGGGCTTGATTTTTGATTTCGCTTCGCCGGTGAAGCTGCCGCTCTTTTTGTTGAGCTATCTGCTCGTGGGAGGGGACGTGATCTGGCGCGCTTTGAAAAATATCGGGAGAGGCGAGGTCTTTGACGAGAATTTTTTGATGAGCCTGGCATCGGCGGGCGCGTTTGCCATTGGAGAATATCCCGAGGGCGTGGCGGTCATGTTGTTTTATCAAGTCGGGGAGGCGTTTCAGCGCTACGCGGTGGGGCGATCGCGCAAATCGATAGCCGCTCTGATGGACATACGGCCGGATTTTGCAAATTTGATGCCTGCCAGTCAAACGGATGGCGGGCAGACTGTGCGCGTTTCCCCGGAAGAAGTCAGTGTTGGGGATTTCATCGCCGTGAAGCCGGGCGAAAAAATACCGCTGGACGGCGTCGTGCGGGAAGGGCGTTCCACCTTGGACGTTTCCGCGCTGACAGGCGAATCCCTGCCCAAAGACGCGGCGCCTGGCATGGAAGTTTTATCCGGTTCCATCAACCAAAATGGTTTGCTGACCATAGAAGTTACGAAAGAATTCGGGGAGTCCACTGTTTCCAAAATTTTACGCCTGACGCGTGAAGCCAGCGGCCGAAAAGCGCAGGTTGAGAATTTTATCACGCGGTTTTCACGGTACTATACGCCGGCTGTCGTATTCGCGGCGTTGGCGCTGGCCACGCTTCCGCCTCTGTTGCTGCCGGGCGCGCGCTTCACGGACTGGCTGAGCCGGGCGCTGGTGTTTCTCGTCGTTTCCTGCCCGTGCGCGCTGGTCATTTCCATTCCGTTGAGCTTTTTCGGCGGCATAGGGGGCGCTTCACGCCGGGGCGTTCTCGTGAAGGGCGGAAATTTCCTGGACGCCATGGCTGGGGCCGATACCGTCGTGTTCGATAAGACTGGCGTTCTCACCCAAGGCGTTTTCCGTGTGACAAAAATAACGGCGGCGGGCTGTACAGAGGAAGAGCTGCTGCGTTACGCGGCGCACGCGGAAAGCCATTCCAGCCATCCCATCGCCGTATCCATTCAAAAAGCCTATGGCCGTACAATTTCGGCGGAGAAAATCACGGCCTATGAAGAAATCGCGGGGCTGGGCGTGCGCGTCGCGGCGGACGGAAAAATGGTGCTGGCGGGAAACGGCAAACTGATGGAGGCGGAGGGCATTGCCTATACGAAACCTGACGGACCAGGAACGGTCGTCTATGTGGCGATTGACAGCGCGTTTGCAGGGAGCCTCCTCATTTCTGACGAAGTGAAGCCGGACGCGAAAAAAGCCGTCGCGGCATTGCGGGCGATCGGCATCCGTCATATCGCTATGTTTACCGGCGACACGCGCGCCGTGGCCGAAAAAATTGGCCGTGAACTGGGGCTGGACGATGTCCGCGCTGAACTGCTGCCGCATCAGAAAGTGGAAGAACTGGAAAAATTGGAGACATCAAAAAACAGCGGAAACATTATATTTGTTGGCGACGGCATTAACGACGCGCCGGTTCTGGCCAGAGCGGACGTCGGCGCGGCCATGGGCGGGATCGCTTCCGACGCCGCGATGGAAGCAGCGGACGTTGCGCTGATGAATGACGAGCCTTCCAAAATCGTGGACGCCATTCTCATCGCGAAAAAAACGCGCCGCATTGTCTGGCAGAATATTGGCTTTGCGCTGGGTGTGAAAGCGATCATCTTGGCGCTGGGCGCATTGGGGCTCGCGACGATGTGGGGAGCTGTGTTCGGAGACGTGGGCGTGGCGATGATCGCCATACTCAACGCCATGCGGGCCATGCACGCGTAAAATAAATCTAAAAATCTAAAAAACGGATAGCGCCGTAACAGCGCGTCCGTTTTTTGTTTTTTCAAGGCAGGTATTGTTCGGGGTTTACTGCGGTCCCGTCTTTTTTGACTTCATAATGCAAATGCGGGCCGGTGCTGCTGCCGGTGTTGCCGGATCGGGCGATAATTTGCCCTCGGACGACAGTGTCGCCCGTTTTGACCAGCAACTTTGAATTATGTCCGTAATATGTTTCCAAGCCCATGCCGTGCTGGATAATGACCAGATTGCCATAGCCGCCCTGAGATCCGGCAAAAGTCACCGAGCCGCCTCCGGTGGCGACAATCTCCGTTCCAGTGGGCACGGCGATATCCAGGCCGGAGTGGAACTCTGAGCCGCTTCCCAGGGGGTTTTGCCTGTATCCGAAAGGAGAAGTGAGGCGCCCTTTGACTGGCCAGATGGTGGGGTAATTGCTAATGATGGGCTTCATATCCTGAATCTCGCTTGTTAATTGACTAAAAGCGGCCTGCTGAACATCCAGCAGATCGCTTAAATATGTAAATTGCGCTTCCAAGTTTGTGTCGAGAGACGATTCGGCTGGCGTGCTGACAGACATGGCCAGCGGCTGGATTGGAGCGCTTGAAGCGACCTCTTCCGCTAATGGAGGCAGAAAGGATATTCGATGCAGCTCGTTTAAAATCGTCTCTTTGTCTTTTGATAATTCGTCAAGGGCCTGCTGCAAATCCAGCGCCTTTTGGGAAAAAGAGTCTAGCTCTTTTTGATAATTGTCCGTCTGTTGATCCAGAGCGGATTG
>JAITPB010000126.1 GCA_031289625.1 Clostridiales bacterium
GGTAGTCGTGTTCATTGACGACTTGCACCTCTAAGTCAACACGCTTGCCGTTGACTTTCATATTGATGTCCAACCGGCAGAATTTTTCACCAATCGCTTCGGGCAGCATCTCCGGGTTCGTAATGAGAAACTCTGTTATGCCTGCAAGCGGTATGCCGAGCATAAGCCCGATAAGCCGTTTCAGTAACTCAGGATAATGCACAAACACCATTTTGAACAGTGTATCATTCGTAAATTTAAATTCAAGTTCAGTCACAGGTAAACCACTCCATATACAGCATTAAGCGGTAAAATTGTAAAAAACTTGAAATCGGGACAGCGCTGACGAGAGAAAAAATCGCTAAAGTAACTGGGTACCTTAAATTTTAACCTGTTGGGATTGCTTCCAGCTCTTTCTTCCGGGCTTCGATGACCTTTTGCTGCACATCCGGCGGCGCTTCTTCATACCGGTCAAACGTCATGCTGAATACGCCTCTGCCTTGCGTTATGGAACGCAAATCCGTAGCGTACTTGAAGATTTCCGCCATGGGAACCTCGACGGAGATTTTTTGCTTCGCGCCCTCTTTGCCCATGCCGAGGATGCGGCCGCGGCGCTTATTCATATCGCCCATAATATCGCCGGTGTATTCGTCCGGTACCCACACGTCTACTCGTGCGATGGGTTCCAGAATCACCGGTTTCGCTTTGATAAACCCATCTTTAAACGCCAATGTCGCCGCCATTTTAAACGCCATCTCGGAGGAATCCACAGGATGATACGAGCCGTCCGTCAGCGTCGCCTTGATGCCGACGACCGGATACGCGGCCAGCGGCCCGGCTTTCACGCACTCCTGAACGCCTTTTTCCACCGCAGGGAAATACTGCCGCGGCACGGAACCGCCGAAAATTTTCTCCTCAAAGACATACTGTGTGGTCAAATCGCCGGAAGGCTCAAATTCCATATGCACGTCGCCATACTGGCCATGGCCGCCGGATTGCTTTTTATATTTGCCCTGTACACGGACTTTGGATTTGATCATTTCCCGGTAGGGAATGATGGGCGTGACCAAATCCACTTCGATCTTATATTTATTGCGCAGCTTGCAGACCACCACATCCAGTTGGCCGTCGCCTTGGCCATAGAGCAAAGACTGCTTGGTTTCTTTGTTGATTTCAAAGCGGATGGTCTTATCCTCTTCCAAAAGTTTTGCAATGGCCTGGGAAATTTTATCCTCGTCGCCTTTTCCCCTGGGGATGGCTGCCATGGAAAGCAGGGCTTCCGGGAACTGGATCTCTTTGATCGCCACAGGCCGCTCTTTTGCGCAGAGCGTATTTTGCGTGGCCGTGGCCTGTAGCTTCGCGATGGCGCCGATATCGCCCGTGCGCAGTTCATCCGTCTCGATCTGCTCTTTGCCGCGCATCACATAGAGATGTGCGGTTTTTTCCATGACTTCGGATTGGGCGTTGTATATCGGCGTGTCTTTTTTCATCACGCCGGAAAATATGCGGAACAGGCTCAGCCGACCTACATACGGATCCGCGATGGTTTTAAAAACAAAAGCCGCCAGCGGTTCGTTTTCTTTGCAGGCAATTTCTATTTCCGTATGGCTTTTTAAATCCATCACTTTGAGCGATGGCCGCGTCTGATCCGCCGCCGGCGCGTATGCAATGATGGAGTTTAACAGCACGCGCTCGCCGATCTGGATCACCGCCGCGCCGCAGAATACCGGCGGTACGGATCCGCTCAAAATACCGGCGCGGATGCCCTGCTGAATTTCCCGCACGCTGAAAGGCTCCTCGTTGAAAAATTTTTCCATCAGAGCCTCGTCGGTTTCCGCTACGGCCTCTAGGATCATCGCGTGCATTGCGTCTACATCGCCGTCCATGCCTTCGGGGACGCCGCAAGGTTCTGTCCGGCCATTGACGTATTTGCGCCCTTCTTTTTTGACGGCGTTCACAAAACCGGTGAATTTGCCATTTTCTTTAAACGGAACTTGCAAAGGCGCGATGCTCACGCCGAATTTTTCTTTTAATTCCTCAATGACTTTATCTAAATCCGCGTTTTCATCGTCCATGCCGTTGACGAAGATCATTTTGGGAAGGCCCAAATCTGTGGCGTATTCCCAGGCTTTTTCCGTGCCGACTTCCACGCCGGATTTCGCGGAAACCACGATCAGCGCCAGATCGGCCACGGCAAGAGCTTCTTTGACCTCGCCGGCAAAATCAAAATACCCTGGCGTATCGATAAAATTGATTTTATTGTCCAGCCACTCTATCGGAATGATGGACGCGCTGATAGATACTTTCCGGCGGATTTCTTCCGCGTCATAGTCGCTGACGGTGTTGCCGTCCTCTACCCGGCCCATGCGGCTTGTCACCTGCGCGATGTTCAGCGCGGCCTCCATAATCGTCGTCTTACCAGAGCCGCTGTGCCCTAAGACCGCTATGTTCCGTAATTCGCTGGACGAATAAATTTTCATTCTACGCTCCTCCTAGGTTCAAGACCCGGCGGAATATCCGGATCAGATGATTTGACAAAGACGCCCGCTATTCCTCTCATACCATAGGCATTTTATCATGTTTGGGGATGATCCGCAATGTGTTTATCATAAAACCTGTCCGTCTTTCATAGATTTTAAATGCATGGAGGGGGAATGAAGATGAAATGGCATAGCGTCACCGCGCCGGAAGCGCTGCGGCGGCTGGATACAGACGCGGCCCGCGGGCTGACAGAAGAGGCTGCGAGGCGGCGGCTTTCCGAGTCCGGCCCCAACGCGCTGCGCGAAAAGAAAAAAACCGGGCTGGCGGTAAAATTCTTTCAGCAATTCAATGATTTTATGATTATGATTTTACTGGCGGCGGCGGCTGTCTCCTTCGGCGTTTCCTGGATCAACGGTGAAAGGGATTTTGTGGATCCCATTATTATTTTAGCGATTGTCGTACTCAACGCCGTATTGGGGCTCGTGCAGGAAAGCCGTGCGGAAAAATCCCTGGAAGCACTGAAAAAATTATCCTCCCCGGCGGCCAAAGTGCTGCGCGATGGCAAATGCCTGCACATCGAGGCGGAAAAATTGACGCCGGGCGATATGATACTGCTGGAGACCGGAGACTGCGTGCCGGCGGACGGGCGGCTCATTACTTCCGTCAATCTGCGCGTGGGGGAATCGGCGCTGACCGGGGAATCCTCTGAGGCGGAAAAAAACGCCGCCCTGATCTGTCCTGAAAACGCGCCTTTGGGCGACAGGCGCAACATGGTTTTTTCCGGCGGTTTCGTCGCGTATGGCAGAGGCACGGCTGTGGTGACAGCGACAGGCATGGACACGGAAGTCGGGCGCATTGCCGGGATGATCATGACGCATGAAGCGCCGGAAACGCCGCTGCAAAAAAAATTGGAAGCAACCGGCAAAACGCTAGGCGCCGTCGCGCTTTCTATCTGCGCGGCCATCTTTATCATGGGCGTGATTCGCCGGATTCCTCCCTTCCAAATGTTCATGACTTCGGTCAGCCTGGCGGTGGCGGCCATCCCGGAAGGTCTGCCCGCCATTGTGACGATTATGCTGGCCCTGGGCGTTCAGCGCATGGCCAAAGCCAACGCGATCATCCGAAAATTGCCCGCCGTGGAAACATTGGGGGGCGCGACGGTGATCTGCTCGGATAAAACGGGCACGCTCACGCAAAACAAAATGCGCGTGGCGGAAGTGGAGTGCGAAGCCGGGCGCGAAACCATTCTCACTTACGCGGCGCTCTGCAGCAACGCAATCCTGGAAAGCAAGGGAGAAATTTCTGGAGATCCGACGGAAACGGCGCTGGTTTTGGCCGCGCTGGCTGCTGGATTGAACAAGAACACGCTGGAGAAACGCTGGAAACGCGTAGAGGAAATTCCCTTTGATTCCGATCGCAAACTGATGACGACGCTGCACCGCGCGCCGGACGGCGCTTATATTTCCGTCACGAAAGGCGCGCCGGACGTCCTTCTCAATCAATGTACCCGCTGTGCCGTCAAAGGGAACGTAATGAACTTGACCGCTGAAAAACGCCAGGAATGGAACGCCAAAAACGCTAAAATGGCGGATAAGGCGCTGCGCGTGCTGGCGGTCGCATATGACGGCGATCAAACGCACGCGCATGAAAACGGGCTGATTTTTGCCGGGCTGATCGGGCTGATTGACCCGCCCAGGCCGGAAGCGGCGGAGGCTGTGGCCGTCTGCCGCCAGGCCGGGATCAAACCGGTGATGATCACAGGGGATCATGTGGTGACGGCGCGCGCCATCGCGAAAAAAATCGGGATTTTGAGCATAGGCGATAAATCCATTACGGGTCAGGACATTTCAGAGATGAGCGACGGCGAGTTTGCGCGGCGCGTGGAGGAGTTCAGCGTCTTCGCACGCGTCTCCCCCGAACATAAAGTGAAAATCGTCAAGGCGCTGCAAGA
>JAITPB010000167.1 GCA_031289625.1 Clostridiales bacterium
CATTGTTTTTGAATTTCTCGCCGATGACATCCATGCCGCTCAACAAACCTTCATTCAGGATTTTGCTCGGCTCGATGCCTTCGCCCAGTGCCTTTTCCACCAATGCCTTGACATCTTTGGCTTTACCCTTTTGTAACGCTTCGGAAATTTCTGACAAAGTGCCCATAACGTGTTCCTCCTAAGATAATAGAATTATTGCATCCCACGGGCTTGTCTATATTTTAACGGAGACAGGCCGGTGAGCTTTTTAAACACTTTGGAAAAATAGCTTTGATCTTCATATCCAACCAGATTGGATATATCCGCTAAAGAGATGTGCTGATTCAAAAGAAGGCGTTCACTTTGTTCGATGCGGATTTTATTTAAATAAAAATTAAAAGTGCATTTAACTTCTTCTTTGAAAACTTTACTGAAATAAGGAGGGCTCAAATAAACAGCGCTCGCCACTTCGTCTAAAGTTATTTTATCCATGTAATGGGTTTTAATATACGCTGTGGCTTTATAAATAATATCTGAATGCTTTACCCCGGCAAAATGGAAAACATTGTCTGTAAAACGGCTCATGATCATAGAGAGCCAATACGTGAGATCTTCAATGGTTTGAAAGTTGTCAATCTCATGGATGTACACATAATTCAGCCCAAAAATCATCTCCGCGTCAGCCCCGCCTTTTACCGCCGCGCGGGAGAGCAAAACAATCAATTCCAAAATCCTGGAGCGAATCATATCAAATCGAAAACCTGAATAGAAGAAAATAGAACCCAGCAATTCATTCAATAAAGCCTTAGCGGTGGCGATATCGCCCTGGCTCACGGCGTCCAGCAGTTTTTGTTCTTTTTGCAGCGGATAGCAGCCAGGTTCCGCGATATTTTTGATGCGCATGATATAATCAGAAATAATACCCTGCAATTTTTGGTGTTCATACTGATCGGAGCGTCTTGTGTTGGTCTCGCCAAGATGTTCGGCGCAAACATAAAGCATCTCAGATAAAGAATGAACTTTTTCCGTTGAAAAATACGGAACTAAGGCTAAAGCTTCCCACAAATCTTTTTTTAATACGCCATAAGACTCATTTTGATCGCGATACCATTTCGCCAAAATTTCTTCCTGAAAAAATTCTTCCCGGTCAATCATCAGTATCGGCCCGCCGACTAAAGTATATTCCTGAATACCGCCGAAATATACCGCCGAAGCAAAATGGGTAAAACCTTTCCAGCAGAAATATATATACCGCCCGCCAAACCGTTCCGCTTGATAACTGCCATATCGCATTGACATGGAACAATCTTGATTCGCGTCGCCAAACGTCATGCGGCATAACTCGCATTCCCCACAGCTTTGGGGTGTTTGATACAGGACGGCGCCTTGGCGGTTGATCAGCGTAACGCCCATATCCATCGCGGTAAAATAATTTTTACAAATATCCTTTACTTTGTTCAAGATCGTCTCGCGATCCATATGTGCCCTCCGGATCGTATGCATTCATAAAATATCATAATAATTGGCATGTGTTTTGTAAATTTTTTATATTTTATGTAATTTATTATGATGTTTCAATCTTGTCCATTCAATCTGTTTATTTAACATAAGGCAAAAATCCGCCCGTAAATATGCAAATCATTATTAGAAGTTCACAAATTTGAATCCAAAAGCCGGTGGTGTCCCCTGTAACGCCATTCAGCTTGTGGTAGACAAACGCGCGGTAGCGGAAAAACGCGACGGCGACGCAAATGAGACACAAAAGGCCCGGCATAGGATCTATCCAGACCATGGCCGCGGCGCAAAGCGCGGTCAGAATAGACATTGAAATGGCAACGGCTTTCTGGCGCGCGTCTTTGGTTGTCGCCACCAGGAGGCCGTTGCTTCTGGCTTTGCGCAGTGTAACGATCGAAATGGCTGTTACGGATCTCGAAAGTACAAAACCAGCGGCCATGAGAAAAATGCCGCGCATCTCTGTAATTTCCGTGTAAAGTCCAAAAACGGCGAGCATGTAAATGCCGGCGAAAATAACGGCGAAAGCGCCCGCGTGGGGATCTTTTAAGATGGTGAGCATGGCGGCCCGATCCTGATTTGAAGAGAGTGCGTCCACCGTGTCGCAGAAACCGTCCATATGAATGCCGCCTGTTACCAAAAAAGGCAAAATCGCAGCGCCCGCCGCAAAAAAAACGCTTCCGGCCCCGAGATAACCGCATAAGAGTTTCCAGAGGCATAAAAGCGCCCCTTCCACCAGGCCGACGGCGGGGAGAAAACAAATATGAAAGCGCAGGTTCTCCTCGTTCCAGACGAAATTCGGAACGGGAATCGCCGAATATGTGGAGAACGAGATGAACATGGCTTGAATTAGATTACGCGCCATATTGAATGTCGCTGAAAGTGCAGGCTGTGTGATACACAGAGAGGGCCATGTCAATCAGGGGAAAGAGGCAGACGGCGCCGGTGCCTTCGCCCAGATGCATCCCCGCGGTAATCAGCGGCTCCAGCCCCAGTGCGTCTAAGATGAGCCGGCCGGCCGGCTCGGCGGAGACATGGCTGGGCAGCAAAAAATCTTTTGCTTTAGGGCATAGTTTCACAGCGATGAGCGCGCTGACCGCGCTGATAAACCCATCAATCACAATGGGCAGACGGGAGAGGGCGCCGCCGATAAAAGCGCCGGTCATCCCGGCGATGTCAAAACCGCCTAGTTTGCACAGCACATCAAAGGCGTCGCCGGGATCTGGCTTGCGCGATTGAACACCCTGTTGAATGACCTGCATTTTATGTAGTAATGCTTCATCGGAAATCCCCACTCCGCGGCCTGTAACCTCCCAAACGCCGCGTCCGGTCAAAACCGCCGCCGCGGCGCTGGAAGTTGAGGTGTTGCCAACGCCCATTTCTCCCGTGGCAATGAGGGAATAACCTTTTTCTTTGCACTCCTGGACAAGTGAAATACCTGTCTGAATGGCTTGCGCCGCCTGCTCCGGCGTCATGGCGGGTTCTTTGGTAAAATCCGCCGTGCCGCCCGCGATGCGGCGATTGAGGATGCCCTCTGTTTCTATCGGATGAAATATGCCCATATCCACTGTGATCACATCTGCGGAAGCGATCTGCGCCATACGGCTGACAGAGGAACGGCCTCTGGTGATGAACTCGGACATAACCGCAGTTATTTTACCGGCCGAACTGGTCACGCCGTTGACCAGAACGCCGTTGTCCGCGCAGAAAACGATAACGGCTTTTTTGTCCGCATGGACATCCGCCGTTTGAAATATCCCCGCCATCTGCGATATGACTGTCTCTAATTTTCCTAAGCTGCTCAGGGGCTTGGCCACTTCATCCCATTTTTTCTGGCTGGCTGATACGGCTGATTCGTTGAGAGGCTGGATGGAATCATTCAGCTCCGAAAAATTCAAGCCTATCACTCCCTTCAAGAAATTGTTTACTTTATCAATAAGATTATCACGCGCGCTGGAATAAGTCAATTTGCTTCGGAAAATTCTGTCCAGAAAATTTTGTCCGGAGAATTCTGTTCAGAAAATTCTGTTCAGAAAATTCTTGACAACGGACAAAAACGTGATACGATAAATGCGCTTGAAACAGAAAACCACAGGGGGTTTTACCATGGAAAAAATAACGCTGCGTGTAGACGGCATGTCATGTGAGCATTGTATTAAGGCCATCACAAAGACGCTTGGGGCTTTGCCAAGCGTGAAGAAAGTTCAGGTCAATCTCGGCGCTAAAACAGTGTCGGCCGCGTTTGATCCGGCGGCGTGTACATTAGACAAGATCAAGCAGGAAATTGAAGATTTGGGCTATGACGTGGTCGCGTAGCGAGAATTAAGGGAACCGGTTACGCGGTTCCCTTATTCTTTTTTGGGGAGGATATTATGTATCGATTGATGCTGTCTGATATAGACGGAACGCTCTTGAACGATCAGTCGCGGATCACGCCGGAAGTGAAGCAGTCCGTGACGGACGCCGAGAAGAGGGGGACGCGCTTCGTCCTCTGTTCCGGGCGCTCTTTTCTTTCTATCGCCCGGTTTGAAAAAGAATTGGGGCTGGATACGCCCGGCCATTATGGGATTGGTTTTAACGGCGGCATGGTCTATGAAGCCGATACGCATAAAATTTTATGGGAGCATAAGCTGCGCCGGGATCTGGCCATGGAAATTATCGATGCACTTGCGGAGAAAAACACAAACGTGATGGTTTACATCCGCGAAAAATTCCTGGCGGAGAAGGCTTCTCCGGAAACGCTGGCCTATCAGCATAGAAGCCGGATTCCGATGACTGTTATCCAAAATTTTCATGAAATCCAAACCGATGTATCCAAGGTGATCATCCGGGACGATTACGCGCGGCTGATCCAAGTGCAAGAAGATCTGCGCGGCCTGACGGAAGGCCGCTGCAACGTTTTCATTTCCGCCGTAAATTTGTTGGAGTTTTGTCCGTTGGAGGCGCACAAGGGCGCCGCCCTGGAATTTTTGGCCCGCCATCTGGGCTTGCCGCCAGAGGAGACCATCGCCGCAGGCGATCATATCAACGACGTCAGTATGCTGCGCATGGCGGGCTTGGGCGCGGCTGTGGCGAACGCCGCGCCGGAAGCGAAGGCGGCGGCGGATATCGTCACCGAAGCGACCAACAATGAAAACGCCATCGGAGAGATCGTCCGCAAATATATTTTTACAAAATAAAACGCATAAAAAACACGCCCCTCACCCGCCCTTTGCCTGCTTGCCCCGCAAAAGGCTGAAATAACAAGACATTTACCGAACGGCCATGCTTTGCCTCATAATATAAACAAAAAAAAATCATATTGACATGGATATTTCGCTATGCTATAATTTTGACTTTTCTTTTTTTCTGTGCTATAATAGAAGTAATGTGACTCCATGGCGTGTTTTCGAGGGAGAGACATTACGGGCGTCATAAATACAAGTGAGGTGACAGTTGTGTTTGATAAGAGCGACGTAGTGCATGTAAAAAAAGATATCGAACGCAGAATAGGGAGCCGGGTGATTTTGGAAACCAATAAAGGCAGACATAAATCAGTGATCAACGAGGGAGTTATCGCGAACGTCTATCCAAGCATCTTTACAATTCAATTAGCAGAAAACGACGGCGGTATGCGGAAACTTTCTTTTAGTTATACAGATGTATTAACCAACTCAGTAGAGATAACGCTGGCTGAATGATCCAGCGCAAAGATATTTTTTTTGTGCAGGCATAGAAACTAGGCCTCCTTAATATATTGTCTAAAAGAACCGCGATCGGCGGTTTGGACAGTTGTTAAGGAGGCTTTTTTATGTCCAATCAATTGGTCAGAGAGAAAATTTATTTAGATCAGTCCATTGCGCGCGAATCCACACAGATATTATTGGAAGGCGATATTATTGTTCCGGATGCCAAGCCGGACATGGCTTTGATGCTGCAAACCGACGCGAAGGTCGCCATAGAGCGGACGGAAATCTCCTTGGACCGGGTCAACTTCATCGGCAAGCTGGAGCTTGAGGTGCTGTACATCGCAAAAGGCCCGGACAAACCGGTTTATTCTATGGGGATGTCCGCCCCCATCGACGACTTCATCAATCTGGAAGGCGTCACGAAAGATATGTGGATCAACACGAAAGCGGAAATCGCCAATATCGATTACAAAATGCTGAACGACCGCAAGATCAATTACCGGGCCGTCGTGGACGTGGGCGTCTCAGCGGATTATCCCGACGTGCAGGAAGTCGTCGTCGATATTCAGGACGTGCCGGAGAATCAGCTGCTGAAAGTGCATTTGAGCCTGAATAAAACCATTGAGAACAAGCTCGATCACTTTACGGTCAAAGACCAAATCTCCGTACCCTCCAACAAGCCGAACATCCACGAGATCCTACAGTGCGCCACGCAAATTGCGAACAAAGACGTCCGCATTACGAATGGCCGCGTGAATATCGCGGGCGAGCTGCTGGTTTCCACGCTTTTCAAAGGCGACAGCGACGACAGCATTATTGAGTTTGTGGAAAATGAGGTTCCCTTTGACAGTTCCGTGGACGTGAACGGCGCGCGGGACGACATGTTCGCGGACGTGAACCTGGTGGCGCAAGATCAGTACGTACAAGTGCGGCCTGACTCCGACGGCGAAGATCGGATCATTGACATAGAAGTTTCCATAGGCGTCTCCCTCAAAGTATACAGCGCGGAGTCCGTAGAGATTTTGGAGGACGCCTATTGCATCGGCCAGGAATTGAACATCTCCAAATCCACTGTGTGTTATCCGCGTTTGGTTTGCCGCAACCGGAACCAGGCGCCCGTCAAGGAAGTCATTCAAATCGACAGCGGCTGCCCGGATATTTTACAGATTTTCCGCGTTAAAGGCAATGCCGTGCTGGATGAGGTCAAAATCATTGAGGACAAAATCGTGGCGGAAGGCGTAATCCGCACCGATGTGCTGTATGTGGCCGAAAGCGACGAGACGCCGCTGTATTGCTATCAGACGGTGGTGCCGTACCGCCAAGTCGTCGAAACCAAAGGCGCCGAGCCGGATATGCAGGTGAACCTGGATATTTCCATCGATCACGTGGCTTTTAACATGCTGAGCAAACGGGAGACAGAAGTGCGTTTTCTGCTCACGTTCAATACGCAGGTCATGGAAGAAAAAAGCGTGAACATCATTCGCGACATTGAGTTTGAGGAATTGGATCTCGGCATTTTGGAAAACACGGCCAGTATGACGGTGTATGTGGTGCAGACAGGCGACAGCCTTTGGAAAATCGCGAAGCAATACAACACGAGCATCGACGAGCTGGCGACGGTGAACGAACTCGATAACCCGGCGAAAATTTATCCTGGCCAAAAACTGCTTATTTTAAAAAAAGTAAGCTGAACCGCCTTGCGGGCGATAACACGCTGTGCTATACTGAGTGCGTGATCGGGAATCTGATCGATAATCTGCTCGATAATCGCGCGAAAGAAGGAGGCACACGTGATGAAACTTGTCATGGCGATTATCCATGATGAAGACGCGTTCCATATCATGGATATACTCAATGAAAAAGGTTATTCCGTCACAAAGCTGGCCAGCACCGGCGGCTTTCTCCGCGCCGGCAACACAACGCTGATTTGCGGCGCTCCGGAAGAACGTGTTCCGGAGCTTCTGGAAATCATCGAAAAACGGTGCAAGAGCCGTAAACAAATCACATCCGTCAATTCGACTCACGTAAACGCCGCGGAGAGCTATGTGCCCTATCCCGTGGAAGTCACTGTGGGCGGTGCCACCATATTCGTCCTGCCCGTTGAAGAATTCAAAAAAGTTTAAATCTAACAATTTAAAGCATTCAAAAAGTTTGTTATACACAAAGGAGCCATAACCATGGCGGCAAAAATATCCGGCGTGGCGCCGATGATGGTCAGCGGGCTCCAGCGCCGCAGAGAACGCGTCACGGAAACCGGCTTTGCTTTTGCCTTAAACCGGGCGGACGAGGAAGATCCGCTTCCCCGTCTGCACACGATGATGGACGGCATCACGGTTCAGGGAAAACAATTGGCGGAGCACATGGACGTCAAGGATATGCGTAAATACCGCGCCCTGGTATCCGATTTTTTGGAAGAAGCCGTTTCACATTCCCATCAATTTGAGCGGGAGAATTTTCTCGATCGCCGCGGCCGGCACAGGGTCTACGGCGTTGTCAAGCTTGTGAACCAGGAACTGGACAATTTGGTTCAGGAATTATTCAAATCTGAAAAAGATCACTTGAGCATTTTGGATAAAATCGATGAGATCCGCGGGCTGCTGCTGGATATCATCGCGTGAGGCGGCGCTATGGCGGGTTTTGCTGAAGTTGTGGGACATGAAGGCGTCATTCGCAATTTGCGCGCCGCCGCGCGCGGGCACACACTGCCGCACGCGATGATTTTCAACGGCGCCGCGGGCCTGGGCAAAAAAACGCTCGCCGACGCCCTCGCCCAGACGCTGCAATGTGAAGCGGGCGAAACAGACGCCTGCGGCCATTGCGTATCCTGCCGGACATTCGCTTCCGGCAATCATCCCGACGTGCATTATATTGCCGCGGCCAAGACGAAGTCCATCGGCGTAGACGACGTGCGCGGACAGATCATTCACCGCATGGAAACCAAACCCTACCGGTATCCCTATAAAATTTTCATTATGGACGCCGCCGATACCATGACGCCCGCGGCGCAGAACGCGCTTTTGAAAGTCATAGAAGAACCCGCGCCATACGGAGTGTTTTTGTTTTTGTCCCAAAACCTCAACGCCTTTTTACCCACCATTCTGTCCCGCTGCGCTGTGTTTAAGCTAAAGCCCCTACCAACTGGGCTTGTCAAAGCCAAACTGCTTTCGGCGGGGATAGACGAAGACAAGGCTTCTTTTTACGCGGATTACGCGGGAGGCAATATCGGACAAGCGCTGGCGATGGCGGGCTCGGAATCTTTTTTGGAGACGCGCGGCGCGGCGGCAGGCATGGCGCAGGATCTGCGGCGGATGGATCTGCCCGAGGTCTTCGCGCAGTTTGCCGTTCTGGAAAAATATAAGGACAATATACAGGATATCTTAGATTTGTTTGCGCTTTGGTACCGCGATGTGATCGTGGCGAAACAGACGGGCGGAGACGCCTGGATCATACAGCGCGATCAAAAAAATGCAATATACGCGGAGGCGCGGTCGAGCGGCCTGGCGTCTCTTTATGATAAATTTGACGCGGTTTGGCAAGCCAAGCGCAATTTGAAGCAGAACGGCAATTTTCAGCTTACGCTGGAAATGCTGTTGCTGCGGCTGGCGAGATGAGCTGTGCGTATCGGAGAATGGCGAAATGGTTGATATCATCGGCGTGCGCTTTAAAAAAGCGGGTAAAATTTATTATTTTGATCCAGACGACATGGACATCCAGCAGGGAACGCCTGTCATCGTGGAAACGGCGCGCGGCGTGGAGTACGGATACACGGATATTGGCCGCAAATCCGTGGAGGACGATAAGGTCGTGCAGCCTTTGAAAAAAGTGATCCGGATAGCCACCGAAGAGGACGCCAGACAAAAAGACGCCAACGCGCTGCGCGGAACGGAAGCCTTTCGGATTTGCTTGGAAAAAATCAAAAACCATGACATGAGAATGAAGCTCGTCGAAGTTGAAGTCACGTTTGATCAAAATAAAATTATTTTTTATTTCAGCGCGGACGGGCGCGTGGATTTCCGTGAATTGGTAAAAGAATTAGCCGCCGTGTTTCGCGTCAGGATCGAGATGCGGCAAATCGGCGTCCGGGACGAAGCGAAAATTTTGAATGGGATCGGCATTTGCGGGCGGCCCCTGTGCTGCGCGACTTTTTTAAATGAGTTCCAGCCTGTCTCGATTAAGATGGCGAAAGAGCAGAACCTTTCCCTGAACCCCACCAAAATATCCGGCATCTGCGGCCGGCTCATGTGCTGTCTGAAATACGAGGAAGACACCTATGCGTTTTTGACCAAAGATTTGCCGATGGCGGGCGACATTGTCAGCACGCCGGACGGCAGCGGGGAAATCCTTTCCGTGAATGTCCTGCGCCAAGTTGTGAAAGTGGCCGTCCGCAATAAAGAAGGCGACGGCCCTGTGGTTGGGTTTTACAGCATTCAGGAGATCCAAACGGAGGCGAAATTTTCGTGAGGAGGATACCACTAACTGAGCAGATGTTTATGCGCGGCCGCCAGGCTTCTCAAACCGGGCGGGCGTTTTTACATGGTACGCCAGCCGGGAGACGGCGGTGATCTATGGCCGTCACTGTCACCCTGAACCCCTGCTTTGATAGAACGCTGGCGGTGTCCGGTTTTCATCACGGCGGCGTAAACCGGGTTCTGCAAAGCCGCCAGGATATGGGCGGCAAAGGTATCAACGTCAGCGCCGCGCTGAAAGCGCTGGGCCTTCCCACGATCTGCTTGGGCTTCCATTTTGAGGACGGCGCGGAAGCGCTGGAGAACATGCTGGAAAGTCAAAATATTCCGGGTGATTTTGTCCTGTGTCCAGGCGCTGTCCGTGTCAATACCAAAATTTTTGAACAGGATACGGGCGTCATGACCGAGTTGAACGAACGGGGCGCGGCCGTTTCCCGCGACAGGCTGGAAGCGCTTTTGGAAAAAGCGCGCGCGTACGCGCAAACGCATCCCTTCTTCGTGATCAGCGGCAGCGTTCCGCCGGGAACGCCTGCGGATTTTTATCAAACTCTCATCAAAACCATCCGGGAAGCCAACCCCGCGGCGTTTGTCGCGCTGGACGCGGAAGGCTCGCTGCTGCTCAACGGTTTAAAAGCGCGCCCGCAAATGATAAAACCCAATCGGTTTGAGCTGGAAAGTTTAGTGGGAACCCGGCTGGACAGCCGGGCGGAAATCCTGCAAAAATGCCGCGAATTGATTGGGGAAGGCGTTCAATTGGTTTGCGTGTCTCTGGGCGGCGACGGCGCGGTGATCGCCAGCGCGGAAAGCGCGTATTTTTCACCCCCGATGAAACTGAACGTCAAGAGCTTGCACGGCGCGGGAGATAACATGCTGGCTGGGGCCTGCAAAGGCATTCTGGAAAACAGAACATTAGAGGATATTCTGCGCTGCGCCGCCGCTGCCGCGGCAGGTTCCCTGGAACGCGAGGGGACGCTGCCCTGCCGGAAACAGGATTTTGACAGACTGTATCCGCTGGCGCGGGCGGAGCCATTATGATATGGATTGCAAAACCATGACGGGGAGGTTTTATCATGTGCGGCGTCGTTGGATATATCGGAAGCAGGCAGGCTGCGCCTACTTTGCTGGACGGCCTGAAGCGGCTGGAATACCGGGGTTATGATTCCGCCGGCCTGACCATTTTCAATGAAGAACAGGAGATGCGGACTGTTAAGTGCAAAGGGCGGATCGGCGCTTTGGAAGAAAAAATTGCAGATCATCCTTTGTCCGGAACGATCGGCATTGGGCATACCCGCTGGGCGACGCATGGAGAGCCGTCTGACATCAATTCTCATCCGCATACGAGTCCTTCCGGCCGCATCAGCGTCGTACACAACGGCATCATTGAAAATTATCAGCATTTGAAAGCGTATCTCATTTCAAAAGGATATGTCTTTTATACGGAGACAGATACGGAAGTCATTCCGCATTTAATTGACTTTTATTATCACGGGGATTTGGCCGAAGCTGTGACGCAGGCAGCCTCCAAAATGGAAGGCAGTTACGCTTTGGGCGTGATGGCGCGGGAGGAACCGGATAAAATCGTCGCACTGCGCAAAGACAGCCCTTTGGTGGCCGGCGTCTCGGCGGAGGGGAATTTTATCGCTTCGGATGTGTCCGCGCTCCTGCCTTACACGCGGACAGTTTACTATCTTCATGACAATGAACTGGCCGTCATCGGCGCAAGTTCCATCCGGTTTCTTTCCATGGAAGGCGAGAGCGTCGCCAAGGAGCCGGTTACGATCACTTGGTCTGTGGACGCGGCGGAAAAAAGCGGGTACGAGCATTTTATGCTCAAAGAAATTCACGAACAGCCCAAGGCCATACGGGATACGCTGGCGTCTCGGATCATGCCGGGCCAGCCTGTCGCGATAGAACAAATTAACATGAGCCCGGAGGACATCCGGGCGATTCAGAAAATTTTTATTGTGGCCTGCGGCACGGCGTATCACGCGGGCGTCGTCGGCAAAACCATATTGGAAAAAATGACCGGCATACCGGTGGAAACGGACATCGCTTCGGAGTTTCGATACCGCGGCCCCATTATACAGGAAAACGCCCTGCTCATTGTGATCAGCCAGTCTGGGGAGACAGCGGATACGCTGGCGGCTCTTCGGGAAGGGCGGAAAAAAGGCGCCAGGACGCTGGCCATTACGAATGTCATGGGCAGTTCTGTGACACGGGAAGCGGACAGCGTGTTTTATACCTGGGCAGGGCCTGAAATCGCCGTGGCTTCCACGAAGGCGTATGTAACGCAGATTATCGCGCTGCTCACCATTGGGCTGTATTTTGCGCAGTGCAAAGAGAGTATGGCCTCCGAAGAAATTGAACGCATAAAATCGGAGATGCTTCTCTTGCCAGGGAAAGCGGAAGCGGTGCTGGCGCAAAAAGAAACGCTGCAAAAATTCGCGGCGGAGACTTTTAACCACCGGGATATGTTTTATCTGGGGCGGGGGCTGGATTACGCCGTAGCCATGGAAGGCTCGCTGAAACTCAAGGAAATTTCCTATATCCACACGGAAAGCTACGCGGGCGGCGAACTCAAGCACGGCACCATCGCTCTGATTGAAAAAGGAACCGTGGTGATTGCCTTGGCCACCCAAAAGGCTTTACGCGAAAAAATGATCAGCAACATCAAAGAAGTCACAACCCGCGGCGCAAACGTGCTGGGGTTCACCATGGGGAATGCGGAAAGCGGCGTTTGGGACGGCGTCGCGAACGCTATGTTTTATATCCCCGCCACGGAAGATCTGCTCGCGCCGATCCTGGCGGTGATCCCGTTGCAATTATTTTCGTATTATGTAGCTGTTTTGCGCGGCTGTGACGTGGATAGGCCCAGGAATTTGGCCAAATCCGTGACCGTGGAGTAATGATCTAAGCTCGCCTAGGTTTGCCTAGGCTCGCAAAATCAAAAACGGCGTCCGATAAAAATGGGCCGCCGTTTTTTATGGCAGACGGCCAAAGCCGCTGGCCGGCGCGTTGGCGAATTTGGTGTACTGACTCAGCCATGTCAATTCGACGGTTCCGGTGGGGCCATTGCGCTGTTTGGAGATGATAATCTCAGCTTGGTTTTTCTTTTCCGTTTCAGGATGATAGTATTCATCCCGGTAGAGAAACGCCACGACGTCCGCGTCCTGCTCAATCGCGCCGGATTCCCGCAGGTCGGAGAGCATGGGCCGGTGATCCGTCCTGGCTTCGACGGCGCGGGAGAGCTGCGCCGCCGTGAAAACGGGGCAGTTTAATTCTTTGGCGAGGGCTTTCAGCGACCGGGAGATTTCTGAAATCTCCTGCTGACGGGACTCACTGCGCCCCGAGATAGTCATCAGCTGCAAATAATCCACCATCACCAGCTCCAGCCCTTTTTCCATTTTTAACCGGCGGCATTTGGCACGCATCTCCTGTATGGTAATGCTGGGCGTGTCGTCGAAATACAGGGTGCCTTTCGAAAGCGGTTCGGTCGCTTCGGCGATTTTGATCCAGTCCTCGTCGTTCAGATCGCCTGTGCGCAGTTTTTGCGCGTCCAGATTGGCTTCGGCGCAAAGTATGCGGTTGACACACTGTTCTCTCGACATTTCCAGGGTGAAATAAGCGGTGGGGATCTGCTGCCGGATGGCGACGTGATGCGCGATATTGAGCAGCAGCGCGGATTTGCCCATGGAAGGGCGCGCGCCCAGCAAAATGAGATCGGAAGGCTGCAAGCCCGCCGTGCGGTTGTCAAAATCGGTAAAGCCTGTGGCCAGGCCCGTGATTTTGCCTTTAGATTTGACGATCGCTTCCAGCCTCTCCAGGCTGTCGGTCAGCACTTCGCTGATGGCGGCAAAGTCTGAGACCTCCCGGCTTTGAACGATATTGAAGATGGCCTTTTCCGCTTGATCGAGTATGGTTTCGAGGCCAGCCGCGGCTTCATAACAAGCGGACGCGATTTGGCTGGAGGCGGCGATGAGTTTGCGCAGCACGGATTTTTCCGTGACAATCTTGGCGTAATGGCGGATGTTCGCGGAGGTGAAATACGCGGCGGCGACAGACGCGATGCGCGGCCGGCCCCCAACGCGCTCCAAGACGCCCTTTTCTGTCAAACGATCGCTTAACGTAATTACATCCACAGGGACGCCCTGCAAAAAAAGCTCCATCATCGCTTCATAGAGCCCTTGATTGTCTGGCCGGTAAAAATCTTCCGGCTTTAGAATTTCATAAGACGCCGCGATGGCTTCCCTGTCATACAGCATACTGCTCAACACAGCTTCCTCCGCCTGCGCGTCGTTGGGCGGGATACGCGGCGCAAAACTCTCTGAAGGATTCTGACTGTTCATAAGATTCACCCTTTGTCGCAATTTCCAAAGATTAATATCTTTCACTATATCTTTCAAAGGCTTTATCGTCAAGATATTTTGCAAGGACTGCCCTCCCGGCATAACATAAAAAAGAAGCGGCGGGACATTTCGCCGCATCCAAAAAGCGGGGAGGATCAGGATGATGGAATTTGCGTATGACAGGAACGCCGCGGTGCAATACGCGCGCCAGTGGGCGCACGGGCGCAATCCCGATTATTATGATTTTGAGGATTTGGGAGGGGACTGCACCAACTTCGCTTCCCAATGCGTTTTATCTGGCGCGCACGTCATGAACCACACGCCAGACTTTGGCTGGTATTATTATGACTTGAACAACCGGGCGCCGGCCTGGACGTCCGTACTCTCTCTCTATCAATTTATCACGCAGAATAAGGGCCCGGGCCCGTTTGGCGCGGAAGCGTCGCTGGAAGAAGCGCGGGAAGGGGATTTGGTTCAATTGAAACTTGACGAGCCGGTTTTTCAGCACACGCCTGTGATTGTTTCTATACAAAAATCCGGCGCGTCTCATGCCAATCCGCTGGACGGCATTTTGGTGGCGGCGCATTCCATTGACAGCAGCGACAGGCCGCTCTCCACCTATGACATACACGGGCTTCGCTTCATTCACATCGAAGGAGGCCGAAAATAATTTACGCTGCGCAGACGAGGCCGCTTCTTTATGAAGTGGCCGGATTGCGTTACGAAGGAGTACGTCATCTTGAAAAAAATCCTCATAGAGACGATAGATGAATATGAATGGGCTGCCATGGCGGAAGACGGCCGCCTGGTGGATCTGATCGTTGAACATAGGCACAGCCGATCCATCGCAGGCAATATTTATGTGGGGCTGGTGCGGAATATTCTGCCCAGCCAATTTGCCTTTATCGATATTGGACAGCCCAAAAACGGTTTTTTGAATTTGACGGAACACAAGGCGGGCGTGATCAAAATAAAAGCGGGGGATTCGGTGCTGGTGCAGGCGCGCAAGGATCCTTCGGGCGAAAAAGGCGCGAGCCTCAGCACGCGCCTGGATATTACAGGACGTTTTACCGTTCTTTTTGAAAGCGGGGGCGGTGAAATGGGCATTTCGCATAAAATCACCGGCACAGACGAGCGGGCGCGGCTTCGAAAAATTCTGAGAGCGCACCTGCCGAAAGGGTTCGGCGCGATACTGCGCACAGACAGTGAAAAGAAAGACGAAAAGGACATTGCGGCCGATCTCCGTAAAACGCTGGCGATCTATAAAACGCTGCGCGAAACTGGAATCTACCAAAAGCCGCCGGCGCTCCTGTATCGGGAAAACAGCGCACTGGGGGAACTCCTGCGGGAAGATGTGGATGAAATTATTCTCTGCGACTCTGAGCGCCTGACCGCGGTGCGATCGGAAGTGGAAAACCGCCTGTCAGGCGCGGGCTGCCGGGTGAAGCTGGCGGAAGGCGGTTTTCCGGCGGATTTGAAACGCCAGGCACAAAGGGCGCTGGAAAAAAGAATTTGGCTGCGCTGCGGCGGTTCCATTACATTTGAGCAAACGGAAGCGTGCGTTATCATTGACGTGAACTCCGGCAAATTCGCGGGCGTCAAAAATCACCGGGAATCCATACGCACCATCAACCTGGAAGCGGCGAAAGAGACGGCGGCGCAAATTCGTCTGCGCAACCTTTCAGGCATGATCATCATTGATTTCATTAACATGGACGAGCAGGAAGACATCAAAGCGCTGTACGGATATTTTTCCAGCCAAATCACCAAAGACCGGATTAAAGTCAACATCATCGGCATGACCGAGCTGGGCCTTATGCAGCTCACAAGGCGCAAAACAAGAGACAGCTTGAACCGGATTCTCTTTCGGGAATGTCCTGTTTGTCAGGGCGAAGGGTTTATCCGGAGATAATCCAGGCAATAATGCATATTGAGTTTTGGCCTGTCAATGTGTATAATCTACGCAAAATTATTTTTGGAGGCCAGCGTATGCGGGATCGTTATGAAACAGTCAAAAAAGAATATGAGAGCTTGAAGGCGCTTCATCTGACATTGGATATGTCCAGAGGCAAGCCGGGGGAGGAACAGCTGGATTTATCCAACCCCATGCTGGAGGCTTTGTCTTCGGGGGATTTTCGAACCGAAGCGGGGGCGGATTGCCGCAATTACGGCGGCCTGGACGGTATCCCGGAAATGAAACGCATTTTCGCGGATATTCTGGACGTAGGAGCGGACGAAGTCATTGTGGGCGGCAATTCCAGCCTCGCTATGATGTTTGACTGTCTGACGGCCTGCGCGGAATATGGCGCTGGCCTCGAAGGAATCTCTTGGCGCGATCAGGGCCGGATAAAATTTCTCTGTCCCGCGCCGGGCTACGACCGGCATTTTTCCATTTGCGAATATTTGCGGATCGAAATGATACCCGTCGCGATGAAAGACGATGGGCCGGACATGGATCAAGTGGAAAAATTGGCGCGGGCAGATCCGATGATCAAGGGCATGTGGTGCGTCCCCGTTTATTCAAATCCCACGGGCTGCGTCTACGCGCCGGAAACGGTCCGGCGGCTGGCCCGCCTGTGTCCTGCCGCGCGGGATTTCCGCCTGTTTTGGGACAACGCTTACGGCGTTCACGCATTCGCGGAAGAGCGCCCGCGCATTCCCAATATTCTGCGGGAATGTGAAGAAGCGGGCTGTCCGGAACTGCCGCTGATCTTTACCTCACTCTCCAAAGTGAGTTTTGCGGGCGCGGCTGTGGCCGCGGCGGCTTGCTCGAAAACCAACCGGAAGGCTATCCTGCGCCGCGCCGCGCTGGAAACGCCCAGCGGCCCGGATAAGCTGAATCAGCTTCGGCACGTCCGTTTTTTTCAAAACGCCGAAGGCGTGTATCGCCATATGGAAAAAATGGCCGCGCTCATCCGGCCCAAGTTTGACGCGGCGCTGGACGCGCTGGACAGGCGTCTGTCCAGCCGCCTGGCAGGGGGCAAAAGCGCCGCCATGTGGACGAAACCCAAGGGCGGATATTTTATCAGCGTTTATACAGCGGACGGATGCGCCGCGCGGACAGTGGCTCTGTGCCGGGAAGCCGGCGTCGTTCTTACCCCGGCGGGCGCCGCGTATCCCTATGGCCTTGATCCGAAAGATTCGCATATACGCTTGGCGCCGACTTATCCCGCTGTGGCTGATCTGCTGCGAGCCATGGAAGTTTTCTGCGTATCGCTGGAATTGGCGGCGCTGGAAAAACAAATTTTTGCCATCCAATAAAATCACAACGAGCTTCATAGTGTGCGGCTCATCCTGACGCGTATAAGATTCGCTGAAAAGGGTTAAGTTATAAATGGCTGTAAAGAGCGGCATTCGTCTTGTTTGTCGCTCAATCTTTTCAGGAACAGGATGTGAGACCATGAAGCCAAAGATGAAATTGCTGATTCCTTTTTTCGGAATATTTATATTCAGCGTTTTGTCACTGTATTTGCTGTTTCATATTATAAGTTTCCCAAACGAAATTAATTTAACCGAGAAAACACTGCACAATTTGAAACTTTACAGTCCGTTCAGCGCGACCATCTCCCCGGAAACGGTCAGTGCGCTGAAAGTCAATAATAAGCCTGTCAGCGGCAATATAAACGTGAGTTTATACGAGGCCCTGACCATTGAATCCGACGGCTCCGGCGTCGCGCAAATGACGTTAAACGCGTTCGGCCTGCCTCTGAAAAGAATCACGCTGGATATTCTGCCAGAAATAGAAGTCGTGCCCTGCGGCTTGACAGTCGGCGTTGAGATCAGCACAGACGGCGTCATGGTGCTGGGCACGGGGACAGTCAAAGCGGAGGACGGCCAGTATAACCCCAGCGAAGGGAAACTGCTCTCGGGAGACTTGATTATAAACGCCAACGGCGAAAGCCTCGCCAACAAAGAAGACTTAATCCGCGCGGTGGAAAACAGCGCCTCTGATATAGAATTCAAAGTCAAACGCAACGACGCTTTGCTGAATACGAAAATTTCTCCCGTGAAAAGCGCGGTTGACCATAAAAGCAAAATCGGCGCGTTTGTCCGCGACGCCACGCGCGGCATCGGAACCATCACGTATTTTAATCCCAACACGCGGGTGTTCGGTGCGCTGGGCCATGGTATCCTAGATGTGGACACCAAAAAATTGATGTCTGTCAAAGAGGGGAGCATCATGGAAGCGCGCGTTACGGAAGTCCGAAAAGGCGGCAAGGGATCGCCTGGGGAATTGGTGGGCGATCTGCAGGGCGGCGTCACGCTGGGGCAGGTCAAAATCAATACGCCCTATGGCATTTACGGCACCATGGATATTGTCGGCGTGAGCAAAATCTCTCATGAGAAAATGAAAATCGGTTTGCAGGATCAGGTTCATGAAGGGCCCGCAGTCATTTTCTCTAATGTGGATTCCGAGATAAAGCCATACGATGTTTTTATAGAAAGCGTGAACCACTTTTCCAACGACGAGACGAAAGGGATGGTGCTGCGCATTACGGATCCCGCGCTGCTGCGCAAAACAAATGGCATTGTGCAGGGCATGAGCGGCAGCCCCATCATCCAGGATGAAAAGGTGATCGGCGCCGTCACCCATGTGTTTGTGCAGGATCCCACGAAAGGCTACGGCATTTTTATCGAAAATATGCTGAAGCAAGAAAAAAATATCGCGTGATTGATACGCGCGAACGAAAATTCAGCGGGCGGCAAAATGACGCCCCTACAGAATAATGGCTGTAGGGGACGGCACATTGCCGCCTGCCGCGTCTCATCAGGCGCGCAGTCTCTGAAATTCCCTGTAAAGTTCCTGTCGATAATTGTTGTCATGGAGGCGCGTTTGCGGTACAATAATGATGGGAGGGGATGCAGTATGGAAGAGAAAAAGATTAGAATCGCCATCATCGAAGACAATGAAAAGTACAGCGGCCAGATCGAGCAGGCGTTCCAAGAAGAAGGAACCTGCGAGGTCATAGGCGCGGCGCGGGACGGCAAGGCAGGGCTGGATTTGGTTCTCAGCCGGGAGGTGGACGCGGCCCTCATTGAAACCGTGCTGCCGGTGATGGACGGCTTGTTTATTCTGGAAGAACTCAAAAATTTTCCGGAAAAAAAGCCTGTATGCGTGATGTTGTCGGAGGGGAATCTGGAATCTGTTACCAGGCACGCGTTGCAGTTGGGCGCTGATTATTTCATCCTCAAACCGTTTGACACGGCATTGATGGTGAAACGCGTCATAGAAGTCTATCGGTACAAGAAACAAAGCAGCCTTCGCGCGGGTTCGCAAATGGCCGCGCTGTTTCCCAAGACAAGCGCTTTCGTGGAAAGAGATCCGGAGTCGTTTGTCCACGGCGTGCTGCACAACATACCGATATCTACGCATCTGAAGGGATATACATACTTGAAAGAGGCCATTGCCCTTTCCATCAGCAACGGCAAGATGCTGCACGGCGTCACGAAAATTTTATATCCTACTGTGGCGCAAGTTTGCCAGACGACGCCGACCCGTGTAGAGCGCGCCATCCGGCACGCCATCGAAACGGCCTGGAGCAAAGGATATGGGCACAATTACTGCCAATTGATGGGCTTTCCGGATCTCTCCGGGCGGAAGCCCACCAACAGCCAGTTTATTTCCGCCGTTACGGATCTTTACAAAACTGGTTTGCAGGCAGCCGAGTGATTATTCCGCCGGCGTCACGTAAACGGTTTTCTGAGATTCATAGATGACCATGCCCGGTTTGGCGCCGGCGGGTTTTTTCACATTTTTTTTCAGCGCATAGTCCACAGGCACTTGTGAGGAATGTTTGGCCTTACTATGCAAAGCCGCTAAGCGAGCCGCTTCCAATACAGCCGTTTCGGAAACAGGTTTCCCGTTGGCTCGGATGATGACATGCGAGCCAGGGATCTCCTTGGTGTGCAGCCAGAGATCGGACGCCGCGGCGAACCGCAAAGTCAGATCGTCGTTCTGCCGGTTGTTTTTGCCTACATAAATATCAAAACCGTCTGTGGAAACATAGCGCAGCGGTTTTGATTTTTTTTGCGTTTGAGATTTTTTGCCCGTCTTCTTCTTTTTTAAAAAACCCGTCTCGATCAATTCATCCCGAATATCGGCGATATCCGCCTCGTCAGCGGCTTCTTCCACGGCGGCGGCTACGCCTTCCAGATACGCAATATCTTCGCTGTTCCGCCGGATTTGTTCCTGCAACGCCGCGTGCGTTCTTTTGCCTTTGTTGTATTTCTGAAAATATTTTTGCGCGTTTTCTGACGGCGTCAGCAAGGGATCGAGCGCGATGGAGATGAGGGGCGGGGCGCCTCCATTTTCTGCACGCGCGTAATAATTTTCCGCAGTGAAACTCGTCATGCCTTTTTGCAGGGCGTACATGTTGGCCAGCAGGATTTCACCTCGCGTTTTTTCCCATTCGCGATCTTGGATTTCGCCTAATGTGCGCTGGTAGATATCCTGTTTCTTTACGCAGCGATCGATATGCCCCTGTGTGATTTTCCGCAAATCGGCTGTTTTTTGTTTTAAGCGGTATTGCTTATCTTTTTCCCGATAAAAAGTTTCCAGCAGCTGCGAAGGGGAAGCGGCGGCCCGTTTTTCGTGAAACGGAAGCGATGTCAGCGAGAGGCAGGCGAAGTCCAGCATTTGTCCTTGTTCGTCCAGATACAGCGCGGGCGTGAACTGACCGTTCAAAACTTCTTCCGCGCGGCGGCGGAATGTTTGAAACAAATGCTCTTTTTGCGCCGCGGAGATTTCTTCCGGGTGATCGGAAGGATCCAGCCCCGCCCGCAGACAGATGTCTGTGCCCATCAAAGGACTGACGCCGTTAAACGAACGAAAAATGGCTTCTTGTATTTTGAGGCCGTTTTGTTTTTCCAGCAGCGCGTAAAAATTGTCCCGATCGACGGTCAAAGGGTTCAGCTTGCCGCCCGGCGGCGGCGTATACGTCATGCCAGGCTGGATAGGTCGGACAGAACTTTGATCCAGCGAGATGTGTTTAATGGCTTCCAGGATCGAACCGGTTTCGTTCAGCAAAAAAATATTGCTGTGCTTGCCCATAATTTCGGCAATGCATTTTTTAAGAGACAAATCGCCCATTTCATTGAGGGACTCTATAGAAATGATCAGAATCCGCTCAAACTCCGGCTGCTCCACAGACAAAATTTTGCCGCCCGTCAGATGCTTGCGCAGAACCATGCAAAACAGCGGCGCTTGCATGGGGTTTTCTTTGGCGCTCTCCGTCAGATGAACGCGGGGATGCGAGGCGTTGGCGGTCATCAAGAGCCTGTGTGAAACGCCCCGGCTGCGGATATGCAGAATCACCTCGTCTTTTTCTGGCTGGTAAATTTTATCCACCCGGCCGCCTACGATTTTCGCGCGCAATTCGTCCGCCACAGCGGACAAGGTAAAACCGTCCAGCGGCATGATACTCATCCTTTCTATAATGCTCAGGCTTTCCTTACCACTTGTTCGCTAATTGAGAATCCACTTGGCTTTTTCCCGAACTTGCTCATTCGGATCGGATAATACGGCGGTTACATCTTCCGCATATTCAGGCTTCCAGTCGTTTGCCAGCGCGTTCAGGGCGTTGACCTTCCATTTCCATAGTTCCGGCTCTTGCAAATAAAAAAAACGCGGCATGAGAATTGCGGCAATATCCTTGTAGCTCATCTTCAAAATAGAGAGCGGATTCATGAAAGGCACTATTTCCACAAGCCCCGGAAAATCCATGCCGCCATGCCATTTTCCTTTGTTATGCGGACAGCAGTCGGTACAAGCGTCGCACCCATATAACCAGTCGCCGATTTGTACGTTTTTAGGATCATCTAAAGGAAGCGGAACGGTGATGGAAGCCGTGAGCCGTGAAATACAGGTCAAAATGCTCATCGTATATGGTTCAAACAACGAACCTGTCGGGCAAGCCTTTATGCATAAATTACATTTTTCAGAACAGGGCGCGATATTGCATTCATGTATGTGTTCATCCAATTCCGCGTCAATAGCCCACGCTTTGAGTGAATAATATGCGCCGTCTTCGGCATAAAAGAAATTATTGCGCCGGATGATTCCCAGCCCTGCGGCTTGAGCCGCCCAGCGAACCCCTTTGACATCATCATTAACCCGATACATTCCAGCAAGGAAGGCGCCAAATTCCCTCAGAAACTTTGATTCAGGATTCTCACCAATGCGAAAGTCCACAAGATAGTGTTTTCCGATGCGTTTATCCGCGCCTTCCGGGATGTTATAGTGTGTGAGCGGCGTTGCTGAAATAATAACGGACTTCGCCCACGGAGAAGTTTCAAGCAAAGGGCGGATAAAGCCGTACCCTGCTTTGCCGTTTGGAATGCGGCTGATGCGTTCACGCACTTTTTCGTCATATCCGTCCATCGCAGAGGCCCGAATAATACCGATTTTACTAAGTCCAAGCTCATGGGCTTTATCGATGATATTTGTTGTTTGATTATCGGTCGTATTAGTGTTCATTTGCGCTCACCATCCTTTGATTTAGTAAATTCACGCTTAACCGCGGCGCCGAGGTTTAACAGGCGGGTATTCAGCTTCTCAAATAGCACACGATTATTGTCATTTATGTTCTCATAGCTGTCAAACGTGTACTGGATTGTAGAATCGTTTTGTTTAAGATACGAGGCAATCTCATCATCAATTACTCTCGTAAATGCGTTCACAGTATCTCCTTCCTTGGTTTACTTTTTATTTTCCTCAACAAGTTCTTTATATCTTTCCATCAGCGCAGCCACGCAATCGGCTTCTGTGAAATCTTTCTTCACAGGGAAGCCATAGAGTTTCATCACAGCACGGTCAAGGGCTTTGTGTGCTTTGAGAAGTTCCGGCGGCATAGTCAGCGGATCGTAAAGATCTGCGAGACTACTGTTAGGGAATAATGATCGTGCATTCAATACATTCTGAGCAGCCGTTTCGATTGTTGCCTTTTGTATGTCCGTTATATGTGGCCAAGGGAAATTGTTATAGACAATATCCTTCGAATAACGATAATCACTTTTGAGCCGCCCACAAATAGCCCGCGTCCATGCCATATGCACATTAGACGTTAAAATGCCAAAATGATATAATGTTGCATCGGGTATGATTAGAACAAGGTTTGTTGGAATGGTATCTTTATCCAAAAAACCGATTGGAATGTATTTTCTACGTTCTGAAGATACAGAAGGCACGACAACAAACGTTTCTGGATTATTAGTTTCACGAAATAACATTGGTGTTTCAGCAAGTCTTCTCGCGCCTGAATCAGGGCTGGCAAGCCTTATTTCTCGGACTTTGTTTATTCGTTCCATAACAAGAGGCATTTTCCGCAAAGAGTCTGGAGGTACATTTATTAGCCAAAGGCAATAACGTTTTTTATTGTTGATATACTCCTGAGCTCCAATTAAACGTTTAATAAAGGGTTTTGCTAGGGGTTCTTTGGCAAGAAAATCATCTATTTCATTCTCTTCAATAATCAGATTTCCTCCATCAGTAGGCTGATTACCCTTTTGGATTTTAGGAACATCACATATTGGTTTGTTGTGGCTTTCAATAATAATGTTCGGCGCGTTAATTAGGTATGGACTAATATTTTCAGCTTTTATTTTTTTACCATCGTTGTCGTAAATTACTTTTAGAGTACTTTTATGCACATTACTAAAGCCCACAATAATGCAATGCACAGCGGCTTTTCCTTTGGCTTCATTGCTCCACTTAAAAGTCCGATAAGCAAAATCAATAGTAATTTTATATACTTCGAATAGTGTTTTCCATAAAATAGCTACTTGCTCGCCTTGTGTTATTGAGTTTGTTGAGACAAAAGCGGCTAAAATCTGCGTATGGTAGATATATTTTGCCGCATTAAGATACCATGCGGAAACGTAGTCAACAGTCTTATTCTGAGGAAACAGTGATTCGATCTCTTTTCTCTGTTCTACATTTAAGTTGTTGCTTCCTACAAACGGCGGGTTCCCCAATATATAGCTCAAATCTCGCTTAGGAACCACGTCTTCCCAGTCAATCCGCAAGGCGTTCCCATGCACTATCGTCGCGCTCTGGTTCAGCGGCAAGCGTGCATAGTACATACCGAAATGCTCGGCCACGCGCATGTTCATCT
>JAITPB010000131.1 GCA_031289625.1 Clostridiales bacterium
CCAGGCTGTTTGACAACCAAGTTTGGCAATATCATACACGACAATTCCCTGTTTGTCAATTCCCGCCGTCCGCAAAAAGAGCATATGGAAGAGGGCTATTCCTGCTGCGCTTCTTCCATAACAGAGGCAGAACCAGAACTAGGGTCTTCTTGGCTTTCTGTTTCGATTTTAGCGATGGAGACTTCGTAAGCGATCTTTTCCAGTATCTGTCCATCATCTTTTTTCTTCTGATAGCCACGGCTTTGCATACGCCCGTAGATACAGATGCGATCGCCTATTTTCAGCCGTCCGGCGAACCGCGCGTTCCGTCCCCAGGCGATGCATGGAATATAATCTGATTTATTATAAGAACGGTTTACAGCCAGCAGTAAATCCGCTATTTCTCTGCCAAAAGGAGTGGTACGGTAAACAGGCGCTTTGCAGATAAACCCATTCAAAATAATTTCGTTTGGGTTAAGATTGACATCATTTTCCAAACTTTCGATATCCCGGGCAAACACGGTTAAGACCAGTTTGTTTTTTTTGTCAACCTCCACATAGTTGTTGTACGAGCGAATTTGCCCTGTTATATGTACCAGTGTGCCTTCTTCAAAGTGATCCGCTTCCAGAAGTCTTTCTGATATAGTAACAGGCAAAATGTCAGATGTTTCGCTCAAGCGAAGAACTTCCGCGAAGAATGTGAAGAACCCCTCTCCGTATACCTCATGGCTAAATGTAAAACCTGACGCGATTCTTCCCACGATACTGGCGCTGTTGTTCAATGGCAAATTTTCCTGCGGCATGCAAAAACTCTCCCTTCCCTCTTCATTTCCAAGAGCTGGTCATCTTTGACCACGGCAGTAGGATGCTGCGCGCCTCCGTACATCAACTTGGAAACATCGGTATATATGATAAACAATTTATTCTCCGCGCGATTGATTTAGAACTTGCAATTTTTCCACACTGGCGCCGCAAATCAACACTGTCGTGAGCGCCGCCAGCAAAACTTCCGGATCCTTTTTTTCCGTATCCATACGGACGCCAAACTCCTGCTGTTCCAGCTTGCCGCCGGACAAAGTCGGCAGATCCCGCTGGACACATATCTGTATTTCATTTTCCATCACGCTGGAAGCCGTCACGCAGTCTTTATTATTCAATCCGAAGGTGATGAGCAGCCCGCGGCTGCGCCCGGCTTGCTCCAATATATCTTTATGATCCGGGTTCATGATCAGCATTGAGCCTTCGCCCAAAGCGGCGATGTGTTTTTGCGCGGTCCGGCTGTTTTCAAGCGCGGCCAGCACGTCCATCGGCAACTCTGTCTCTTGCCGCTCCAGATCGATAAGCGTGTGCCGCTGCCCGGGCAATTGCCCGGACGATTGTCCGGACGGTTGTCCGGCTCTTTCAAACAGATCCGCTATGACCGCGGCCAGTTCTTGGCTCTTTTCCCCCACAACGCCAATCCATGCCATTCATATCCCTCCTGAATTGTACTGATACTATTGTCCGATCTTATAACTCGATTTATGTAGAAAAATTTTACCACAGGCCGCCGGGTTTGCGCTAAAATCGGATCTGTGTTAAAATGGATTGGATCTATGTTAAAATGGACGAGAGATTTATCTTTTCTGGAGAGTGGCGCTGCATGGAATTAGATGGAAAAATATATCGTTATTATACAAAAGCCCTGCTGAACTCGGATCAAACCGTTTACGATCTGTTTCAATGGAAAAAGGTGGATGTAAAACTTACGAATTACAAAACCGGCGCGATCATCACCGACATGACAGACTTGGAATTTCCCGCGGAGTATTCGCAGAGCGCCTGCGACATCATCGCCAGCAAATATTTTCGCAAAAAAGGCGTTTCAAATGAACGGGGCTGCGAATATTCCATGCGCCAGCTTGCGCACCGCATGGCTAGCTTTTGGACGCGCGCGCTGTATGACGAGGTGATGATTTCCGAAGATCAAATGGCCATACTTTATGACGAATTGGTGTACATACTGCTCGCGCAAATCTGGGCGCCCAATAGCCCACAATGGTTTAACACGGGACTGAAGCTGGCTTACGGCACCGAGGGGACGCCGCAGGGGCATTTTTATTATGATGTGGAAAGCGAAAGCGTCGCGCGATCGGCGGACGCCTATACCCGGACGCAGGGTTCCGGTTGTTTTATCACACGCGTGATCGATTCTCTCGTCGGCGAAAAATCGCTGACGGATCAATTGACGACGGAAACGCTGCTGTTTAAATACGGTTCCGGCGTGGGCGCCAACTGGTCGGCCATACGCTCGAAAAACGAGCCGCTTTCCGGCGGCGGCAAATCATCGGGGCTGCTGAGTTTCCTCAAAGTGTCCGACCGAAACGCCGGCGCTATTCAATCCGGCGGCACCACGCGCCGCGCCGCCAAGATGAATATTTTGAACTTGGATCATCCCGAAATTTTAGATTTCATCGGATGGAAAGCCCGCGAAGAAGACAAAGCGGCCGCGCTGGGCAAGATGGGCTATTCGCTGGACATTGACGGAGAAGCGTATGAAACGGTTTCCGGTCAGAACGCCAACAATTCTAT
>JAITPB010000169.1 GCA_031289625.1 Clostridiales bacterium
TCTTGAGTTCTTCTTTTGCGTTCAACAGATACCTCACCCCTTCATTTTTGCCGGAGGGTGAAATTTTCAAAAAATAATTTCACAGGGTGAAATTATCACAAGTTAATCACAAAAATAAATTTATGCCTTGACATTTTTCCACAAACATCATAAAATTATAATCCGTAATAACGGCCCGTTGGTCAAGCGGTTAAGACACGGCCCTTTCACGGCTGCGACAGGGGTTCGATTCCCCTACGGGTCATTTTTAATGCTGGCGATATAGCCAAGTGGCAAGGCAGAGGTCTGCAAAACCTTTATTCCCCGGTTCAAATCCGGGTATCGCCTTATGAAAAAGCTATCTCTATTTATGTATCTCTTAACGCATCAAGGTTCTTTTTATATAGCCCTTGCCAATGGCGTTCCTCTTTTGTACTGGTTAGACAGAGAGGATTTTAACGCATTTTGGCTTTAGGGCTATTGTTTTATCATTTTTTTCTATTCCCGTTCAAAAACGCATCTTCGGCACTCAAACCATCTGTATAAAGCTGTTAAAAATATCCATCCGTCCATATCCCCATTGTTCGTTTGGGTAACGCAGATCGCCATCCTGATGACAGCCTCGTATCAGATAAGACTTTATACGATTAGTATTCATGGCGGCGTCATGATGATCCAAAATGCCCCATTCCAGCAGTAAGGCGCAGGCGCCCGCCGCAATGGCGGCCGAGACGCTGGATCCGCTCATGGCGCCTGGACCTCCGGGAAAATAACCTGTCACCTCTTCACCGGGCGCGGTCAAATCAGGCGCCAAAGTCGGCAAATTGGTCGGCCCCCAGGAGGACGGCGGGTGGATGTTCATGCTCGTAGCGGAATACGCGCCGACTGTGATGACGCCTTGCGTCACACCCGGTTCGGTAACTGTACAATAAGAATCCGGATACATAAATTGAACATTCGGATCCCCAAGCCCAGTGGCGGGCAGCCAGATATGAAAATACCCTCCCAAAACATTGTCGCCGTATACGGTAACAGTCCAAATCCCAGGGACGGGATCGGTAATTTGAATATAAGTAAGCTGAGAGCCTGTTCGGAAAGCGGGGGTATAATATTCGATATGTATCACCGACGGTTCCGTACTTAACCGTCCCTGGTAAGTAGAGCCTTGCCTGGCGGGAACCCTGGCAATCCTTTCACCGGTGGGAGCAGTGACCGACACGGACATTCGATCCGGGTTTTGGTTCCATATTTCCATGTAGAAACCTTTAATGGCCTTTCCTTCGTTACAGCGAATCAGCACATCCATATGTTCACCGGCTGACAGGATGGTGCCCGAGGCATGATGACCGGCAAGGGCTTCATTTCCGGCTGCTACGCAGATGGCCACGCCTGTCCGGATTCCCACGCGCGAGAGATAATCGTCCAGAGGGATGATGCCCGCGTGACTGCTCTGGTTGCTGCCCAGGCCGACGCAGATGGCAACCGGCATGGACAGGCGCCTGGCCTTCTCCAGGATATATTCAATGCCCATCATGATGTCGCTGCCGGAAAAAATATTCTCTACGCTTTCCGGCGTCATCGTCCGTTTCAAATGATAACGATGCGCTTTGCGCAGTTTGACGGCAATAATGCCTGCCATGGGCGCGGCTCCGTTGTAATCGCCCTCGCCGCTGCCCGCCGCGATCGAAGCGAGAAATGTTCCATGTCCGACGCTATCCTCATGCGAGACAATTCGGTGGGGTTCAGAGGTGTTCAGCGCGGAATTGATCGTGTTTTCGTCATATTCCGATCCATAGCCAAACCCTTCGGGCGGACGGCCGGAAATGCTCTGGTCCCATATATATTTTATTCTTGTCGTCTTATCTTCCTGTTGAAATATCGAAAGTGTGTAGTCGATCCCTGTATCCACGAATCCAACGATCACGCCTTTGCCTGTAAGGTTCAGCGTCGGATGTTCATAAACCAGCGGTATACCGCTGGTTTCCATATCAGCCATGCCCATCAGCCCAAACAGAATCGGCCGGGCAGTTCTGTAATTGGCGCCTAGATCTGACAGTACCTGATCGATACGATCCTCCGGGATATAGACAGCCGCGATTCCGCTGTCAATTGTTTTACCTACATGAATGTAAGGCCATCTGCCGGCCTCGGTGCGAAGCGGGTCTGTGTCTAAGGTTGGGAAATCCACCATATCGGGGGATTCTATAAAATTGTTTTGAGAAGCGTAATTGTCCATATTGCATTCCTTTCCACCATGATCACCGCATTTTCATAAATGTGTTCAGCAAATCCAGCCGGCCATATCCCCATTGTTCGTTGGGATAGCCCATGCCGGCATCCTGGGCGCACCCGCGGATGAGATACGTTTTGATCAAATTGGTATTGAGAGACGGGTCCATCCCGTCCACGATGCCCCATTCCAGCATGAGTGCGCAGGCTCCTGTCGTAATGGCGGCCGCGACGCTGGTACCGCTCATGGCGCCAGGGCCGGACGGAAAGATACCGGAGACGTCTTCACCGGGAGCACAAAAATCCGGAGCCAGGGCCGGCAATCTGGTCGGCCCCCAGGAAGACAGCGGGTATAAGCTGCCCTTTAAGGCGGAGTAAGCGCCGGTCGTGATGACGCCTATGCCCACGCCCGGTTCTGTAACCGTGTAATACGAATCCGGGGTCATAAATTCTATCCCCGGCGTTAACCCAGTTGCGGGCAGCCATGCGTGAACAGACCCTACCAGAATAATATCTCCGTAAACGGCAATGGTCCATATACCCGGAGTCGGATCCGCAACATGAATGATAATAAGCTGAGAGCCGCTTTTTGAGGTTGGAAAGGAATATTCAATGGAGGCAAACGATCTTTCCAGGATGTATTGATGAAAAAAAATTTCTGACGACTTTACGGGTCTCCTGGCTACAACTTCACCGAGGGGAGAGGTTATCGAGACTGACGTACGGTCTGTTGTGCCGGTAAAAATTCCAAGACTGATACCGCCAGGTAAATTGTCCCTGTCGCAGCGGATGAGCATATCCAGTTTTTGCTCTGCGGATGATATGCTTCCCGAGAAGTGATGGCCGGCATGGGCCTCATTGCCCGCCGCGACGCATATAGCGAAGCCGGTATGGGCGCCTACGTTCGCAAGATAGTCGTCTAAAATTGTGTTTCCCGTGTGACTGCTTTGATTAGAGCCCAGACCAATGCATATGGCTGCTGGCATAGATAATTGCCGTGCTTTTCGAATGATATATTCAACGCCCATCATAACATCGGTAGATGTGTAAACATTTTCCGCTTCAGGCGGCATCTGGAAACTTCGCATGTGATACCCCCTTGCCTCTCGCAGCTTAACGGCGATAATATTCGCATCCGGCGCGGCCCCGATATCCTTGCCGGCCGCGACAGACGCCAGAAAAGTGCCATGCCCAATCGTATCCTCATGCGGAACGGCGGCACGCGGTTCTGCTGTGTTAAGCGCTTCATTGACGGCGTTTTCGTCGTATTCCGATCCATAGCCGAAATCATCAGGCGGGCAGCCGGAAATGGTCTGATCCCATATGTATTTGATTCTTGTGGCGCCATCCTCATATTGGAAAGCGGGCTGGGTATAATCAATCCCTGTATCCACGAATCCAACGATCACGCCCTGGCCTCTAAGATTCAGATATGGATGCTGCTGAATCGCGAATACGCCGCTGTTTTCCAATTCAGCGAGGCCCATAAGCTGCAGCAAAGTAGGCTGGTTCGTTCGAATGGTGACGCCAGGATCCGATAGAACCTGATCTATATATTCTTCCGGGATATAAACCACAGCAAAATTGCCATCTAAACTTTTACTCATTCGGGCGTATGGCCAGCCATCGATTTTTGTCCGGATCGGATCAGATTCTCTCGTGATAAAGTCCGCCACATTAGGCGATTCAATAAAATCGGCTTGGGAAAATTCATCCCACGCGATTTGTTCATTCATCCCATCACCTCTCTGAGCATTGTTGTATTCATTTTATGCTTACGGGAGGAAAAAATGAATGGCTGCGTTCAGCCGAACCCGAATACACAAAGCCCCTGTAAAATGCCTCCGCGTTTTATGGGGGCGCTTCGTTGATTTTGTCTCCATTTTTTAGTATAATATTTTTGGCAGGAAGCAGGCAAAAAGAGGTATTTGAGGATATTCTGATGTATAAGGGAGGCGACGGCGAAACATGAGGGCGTTATTGTCCATTGACTACACGAATGATTTTATCGCGGACAGCGGCGCGCTGACCTGCGGCCAAGCAGGCCAAGCGATTGAAGCGGAAATGGTGCGGCTGGCGGAAGAATTTTTGCAGGCGGGCGATTATGTAACGCTGGCTGTTGACATGCATGACCCGGCGGACACGCGGCATCCTGAGAATAAACTATTCCCGGCGCACAACCTCTCCGGGACAAAAGGCCGCGAACTGTACGGCGCTCTGGGCGATTGGTATAAAAAACATAAGCATGAAGAAAATGTATATTGGATGGATAAAACCCGCTATTCCGCTTTCGCGGGGACCGATCTCTATCTGCGCCTGAAAGAGCGGGGCATCAATGAAATTCACCTTTGCGGCGTCTGTACAGACATTTGCGTGCTGCACACGATGGTGGACGGATACAATCTGGGATTTCAATTGGCCGCGCACATAAAGGCCACAGCCAGTTTCAATAACGCGGGGCATTTGTGGGCGCTGGAGCATTTTAAAAATGCCTTGGGGGCGAAAATTATTTCGGGGGAGGCTCAGAATCATGAAAACGGCGTTGTTTTTGATCACCGGTTTTGAAGAAATTGAGGCGCTGACGACAGTGGATGTGCTGCGGCGCGGGCAGGCCGATGTTAAAATGATCTCTTTAACGGATGAAAATTGGGTAACTGGATCGCACGGCATTACGGTACAAACGGATCTTACTCTTTCTGAAGCCATGGAAAGCGACTTTAAGATGCTCATTCTGCCGGGCGGCCCGGGCGCGGCCCATTATCAAACGCACAAGGCTTTTGCGGATTATCTCATCCAGCAAAGCCAGGCGGAAAAAATCATCGCGGCGATTTGCGCGGCGCCGACCTTCCTGGGGAAACTGGGGCTGCTGAAAGGCAAGCGCGCAGTCTGCTACCCCGGTATGGAAAAAGATTTAGCGGGCGCCGAATTGAGCACGGAAATGGTGGTGACGGACGGAAACATCGTTACCGCGAAAGGGCCGGCCGCCACATTGTATTTCGGCCTCAAGCTGCTGGAAATCGCCGCGGGGAAAGATACGGCGGACAACGTGCGTAAAGGAATGCTCGCCGAGTGCAAATAGTTTAAATAGTACAAACGTTCAGCCGCATATATTATTAGCAGCGTTAAAAACGTTCAGAAACGATTTATGCGGATAGGACGGTTAACTATGGTGAGAATTTTTGATATGCGCCAAAAAGAAGTGATCAACGTCAAAGACGGCTGCCGGTTTGGGTTTATCTGCGATCTGGAGATCGACGAGTGCTGCGGAGAGATCATCAGCATCATCGTGCCGGGCCCGGGGCGCGTGTTCGGCATGTTCGGACATGATCAGGAATATAAGATTCCCTGGGATAAGGTTTGCCAGTTTGGAGACGACATTATTCTCGTGGACGTGGAGACAAGAAAAGTTTTGGTCGACTGCGAATGTTAACAAACAGACGGCGCTTCGTAATTGAACTGGCGGAGCGCCGTTTTGTTTGATGCAAAAATATTTCCGTTTTCAATTTTGATCCGTTTTTTCCCCGAGCTTTTTGGTGAAGATTTGATACACAAAGGATATGCCGATCAGCGCCGCGCCAAATAAAAAATACGAAAGAATCCGCAGCTCATTTCGCAGAAACGAGAGATCCAGCAAAAATACCTTGGCAGTGGCAAACAATGTCAGAGCCAGGCCGGAGACGCGCAGTTTTTTGTTTCGGCTCATGAAGCCTGCCAAAATCCATCCTATGGCCGCGGCCACCAGCACGGCGCTGAGGATCACGCTTTCCGCACCGAAGCGGAATTGCACAGTCAGCACCATGACGGTGAGCAGCAGCCCAAATCCGGAAACAGCCAGCGTCATCCATTCCGAAAAACGCGTGAAACGGTTCGCGATCCGCTGGCCAAATTCGTATGCGGCGCATACGGCAAACAAATCGGATAAAATAAGGAGGAGCCGTGCGCTGAAAAGAGAGTCGCGGAAATGACGGCCCGTTGATATGAGATTGATCAAAACAAGCGAAGCCGCGCCCGACGCCGTGAGAACGAGTGAGAAAATTTCTATGGTCTGCGCCGCAAGGCGCCGGATCCTGCGAAGCGCGAAGGCGTAGAGAAAAGTGACGGACACGGACAGAAGCATTGCGCTAAAAAGGGAATCTCCGCCGAATTTATCATAGAGATACAGCGAGGCATATACCGCGTAGACATAGGCGCCCACAGCCAGCGCGAATTGATAGCCTTTTACATAACCGCCTTTTCGCGTGGCCCAGAACAGCGCGTTTCCCGCGCTGACCCGGTGATAAGCGGCCAAAATCGCGATCAGCCCGGCGGTCAGGCAGGACGCTTTGAAAAAAAATAGATCCGGCGCCGAGAAGCCCCGCGCGATATCGCTCGGAAACGCGCAAAGGCACAGCGCGGCAATCGACAGGCCCGCGCGCTCATACCAGCTTTCTTTTCGCAGAATCCCAAAGACAGCCGCAGCTGTCCCTTCCACAAGCCAGCCCATGGCCAGCCAGCGCACGCCGAATTGAAACGGAATAATCAGGATGGCGAAGGTAAACGCGGTCAAATAAAAGACAGTGGCCGCGCGCACATCCCGGGGCAGGAAACGGTTCAGCAGTTTTCCGCCGGCCCAATAAACCGTCAGAAATAAAACCGCCAGCAGCCCGTTATAGCCAAACGCGGCGGGTGCGTTCAGCAAAACATAAATCGCCGTGCAGTTGAACGCGGTGTTCAGCGCCAGCAGGACGATGTCTGATGTTATAATCTTGGTTTTCGCGCGGATGGGCTGGATGAGTATGACGCCCATATACATCAAAAAAACGCCGGATAAATACAAAAGACGGAACGCGCTGGGGAGCAAGTCCGAGAAGCGCCCGTAAATATACAAAACGCCGAGCCATTGCAGCGAAAAGCTAAACAAATTAAAAACCGGCCATTTTTTCCATGAAGCGAGCGCCAGCGTGAAAAGATTGAGAATGAGAAAATAAAAAAGCGCGCCGTACAGGACAAACGCGTCGCCGGAAAGCGCGAATATGGGAAGATAACCGCCCAGCAGCGCGAATACGGCGACGACAGCCGCGCTGTGCCGGAGGGAGAGAAAAAAAGCAATCGCCGTGATCAAAATACATACGAACAAGGCGGGCGCCATCGTCAGGATGCGCAGGTTAAAATACGAAAGCGAGGCGGAAGCATACAAGATCGCCACGCCGCCCGCCGACATGCCTTTCGAAAAGACGCTGCGGAAACGCTCACGGCGCGAACACCATTCGCCTGCGATCAGAAACAGCGCGCCCAGTAAAAACGCGGCGGCGCCTTTGAGTTCGCTGCTGTACAGAAAGTGCGTGTACGTATACTGCAATCCAAAAATAACGCCCAGTAAAATCAGCAAAACGCCTGCGATATTCGCTGCGCGCGATCCAAGCTTCCATTCCAGGCCGCCGGTTTTCAGGCTGCGTTCGATGTGCTTGTCTGTTATGGGGCTGGCGGACAGGCGGCGGTATTCCGAATCCGTCTGGCCTTTCAGCGACGCGCGCCCCGCCGCTTCTTTACGCCGCGCCTCCAGGATCGCCTCTTGGACGGCGGCCTCCTGGGCGTTGATGTTTCCGTGCAGCGCCGCGTTCAGAGCGGACGCGTTTTGTTCAGACGCCGCCTTCACAATCCGCAATCTTTCACGGCAGCGGGCTTCCAGTGCGATGAGCCGGTTTGCCGAATCGGCTTCATCCCCGGCGTAATATAATTCGATCATTTTTTTTGAATAAGCCGTAAGAGAAAGCTTTTGGCTCAGCATCAGATCCGTAAGCGCTTCTTTCAGGCGTTTGTTCTCGGCATCCAGCGTTGCGGCTTTTTTTTCGAGCAGGGATAACTGGCTGGCGTGTTCTCTCAAACTGGCCCGCAGCTGATCGTTTTGCCGGATGACATCCATGGATTCCAGCCCGGTCAGCGCCTGTTCAAGTTCTCTGATCTGCGCGCGCTGGGCTTCCAATATCCTCCAGATTCTTTCCGCTTGTTCCATATACATCAAAATCCTTTTTTATCATATTCAGCGTTTCATTCATGCTGCCCGTGCGGTATCCCATCAAATCCACAGCCACATACGTAAAACCGATTTCTTTGAAATTCGCGTGAATGGTTTCCCGCAGATCGCGTTTGGACAAAAGCGCGTACCCGGCCTCGTCTGTCTCAATCCGCGCGAGGTTTCCGTGATGGCGGACGCGCACTTGTCCAAAACCCAAATCCAGCAGTGACTGTTCTGCCCGGTCAACCATATCCAAATTGTGCGGCGTAATTTTTTCCCCGTAAGGAAAGCGGGAAGACAGACAAGCGAAGGCCGGTTTATTCCAATTGGAAAGACCCAGATTTTTTGCCAGCTGGCGGATTTCTGTTTTGGTCAGCCCGGCGGAGCGCAGAGGGCTTTTTATATTTTGCTCCGCCACGGCGATCAAGCCAGGCCGGTAATCGCCGTTGTCGTCTATGTTGGATCCCTCGGCGACATTTTCGACGCCGTGCGCCCGCGCGACGGCCCATATTTTTTGAAAGAGTTCATTTTTGCATAGATAGCATCGGTTGACAGGGTTTTGGGAAAACCCGTCAATGTTCAATTCTTCGGAGTCGCAGATGAAATGGCGGATGCCTTCCCTCTGGCAGAACTGCACGGCCTCGTTCATTTCGCGCTTCGGAAAGGAACAGGAACGCGCGGTCACGGCAATCGCTTTGTCTCCCAAAACGTCGTGCGCCGTCTTCAGAAGCAGTGTGGAATCGACGCCGCTGGAAAAAGCTACCGCCACGCTTCCCAATTTTTTTAAGTCTTCTTTGAGTTTTTCATATTTAGAAATGTTCCTCGCCTCCTTGCGCCGCCTGGAGAACGTCGTGCAGGCTGACGCCGTTTTGCCGCGCCGCCGCCGCCGCGTCTTCGTATTCGACTTTATGCTTGGTCATGCCGTAACCGGTTCCTGTTTTTACGCGGATTGGCCCAAAGGGCGTTTCCCGCGGGGTAAAATTTCTGCCGAGCGTGTAGCGGCTGCAAATATTTTCGCGCACGCCGAAAGTGGTTGTGTGTTTCAGGAGAAGCGCGGCAAAATCACCGGCTTTTTCTGCGTCGCAGAGGCAGGTCAGCAGAACGCCGGGCCGATCTTTTTTCATCTGTATCGGCGTGGTGAAAACATCCAGCGCGCCTTCGCGCAGAAGAAGCTCGCACGCGTACCCAATCGATTCTCCGGTCATGTCGTCCAGGCTGCAGCGCAGTTCCGCCGCTTTTCCATTGGGAAGAGGCGGTGCTGCGAACGGGAGCCCGTTGTTTTCTTCACCTTCCCCCCAAAACGCGCGCACGCAGTTGACGGCGGGAAAATCTTTTTGGCCCATGCCGTAACCGATTCGGCTCACCATCATGACCGGCATCGGCCCAAACTGATCGGCGAAATATTTGAGCAGCGCCGCGCCTGTGGGCGTACAAAGTTCGCCGTGTATCTGACCGCTGTAAATGGGAACGCCCTGGAGAATTTTCGCGGCGGCCGGCGCGGGCACAGGCAGCAGGCCATGGGCGCAGCGCACATAGCCGCTTCCCACGTGAATGGGGGAAACCACAACTTCCGCAGGGCTTAGGCGTTCCATCAAAAGGCAGACGCCCACAATGTCCATGACGGCGTCACGCTCTCCTATTTCATGATAATGGATCTGCTGTAGGGGCATTTGATGCACAGCCGCTTCCGCTTCCGCAAGCAGCCTGTATACGCCTTCCGCACGCCGCCGCACTGTCTCCGGCAGGGGAAGAGCGTTTAAAAGCGTCATAATATGAAAAAAATCTGCCGCGTGATGTTCTGGCTGTTCTTCTGATTTTATGTGTTCCGGTGCGTGCGATTCTTCGAAAGCGGCGCCGGGATCTTTTATCTCTTTTATCTCTTTTAGGTCTTCTGAAGTTTCTTCCGCGCCGTCTAACATCACGCGCATCCGCGTCCCGGCAATGCCGCTTTTGACGCAGGGGAGCGCAGAAATTTTTCCCAATTTTAAGGCGTTCATCTCACAGATAAAGCTTTCTTTATCCTCCAGCAATTCATACAAAGCCGCCATCAGCATATCGCCAGCCGCGCCCATGCCGCATTCCAAATAGAGTATTTTCACGATTGATCCTCCGAGGGATCCGCGCCGCCATCCTGAGCGGATCTTATTTTGTTGATGACGTTGGCGATATAGCCCGCGCCAAAACCATTGTCTATATTTACGACGGCCACGCCGCTGGCGCAGCTGTTCAGCATGGAGAGGAGCGCGGACAGCCCGGCGAAATTCGCGCCGTAACCCACGCTGGTCGGCACGGCGATGACGGGGCAGCTGACCAGGCCGCCAATCACGCTGGCCAGCGCGCCTTCCATGCCTGCCACAGCGATGACGACCCGCGCAGCGGACAGAACGTCCAACCGCGCCAGCAAACGATGCAGACCGGCCACGCCCACGTCGTACAGCCTTGTAACCCGGCTGCCGAACAATTCGGCGGTGAGGGCCGCTTCCTCGCAAACCGCCATGTCACTGGTGCCGGCGGAAGCTACCACGATGGAGCCGTAAGGCGCGTCCACGGACGCGTCCGTGGACGCGCGGCAGACGACGCCCAGCCGCGGAATGGGATGGTATTCTAAATCAATGCCGTTCGCCGTTAAATAAGAAGCGGCGGCGTCTGAAAGGCGCGTAAGTAAAATATTGGACAGTCCTTTGCCACGCATGGCGGACACAATGCCCAGGATTTGCCCGGGCGTTTTATGCTGGCCGTATACTACCTCGCTGACGCCTTGACGCGCGCCGCGGTGCAAATCTATTTTGGCGTATCCCAGATCTTCAAAAGGCGCTGTCTGCACCCGCAGAAGCGCTTCTTCGGGCGTAATTTCGCCCTGGCGTATTTTTGTGAACAAGGTTAAAAGCTCTTCTTTTTCTATGACGGCTTTCGGCTGCCGCGTTCCATTGTTCATCCGATTTCATCCTAAATAAAAATTTGATATGTTTGTGTGATTATAGCAGATGAAGAACGCGGAGTAAATACCACGGCGGCGCGCGCGTGGTACACGCATGGACATTTAGAAGGAGTCTTGTACCAGTCAAACCCAGAAAGGACGATTCAGATGATTGATATTGGAAAATTTACAAATTCAGATTATGTTAAAATCATTACAACAGACGGAATGATATTTGAAGGTTCAGTTTCTGATGTACTTCCGTCAGTCGAATTTTATGATGAGGACGATCCGCAATATGACAATGATGATTACGATGAAATAACAATATATAATAAAAAAAGGGGATATGTTGGAATTAAAAGATTTGAGATACAAAACATAATGGACCTAAGTGCACCGCATTCAACGGAAGCAGCCATTTAGACGTGTTTAGGGGGGAGGTATGAAACGGCGGCGCGGCGGACTGCCAAAATTTGACACATGCATATTGCTTGCTATTTTGTCTATAATTATATTATAATGTTTTTATCAGGAGGAATTTTAGTGTCATCTGAATTCCGTGACGAACGCCCGCCTGAACTGCCCAACGCCGCCCACGCTGCTTTGACACTGGTGCTGGATACGTCGCCTTCCATGGCGCAGATATATAACGGCAAGACTCATATCCAACTGCTGTGCGACGGCGTCAATGAAATGATTTCCTCATTAAAACAAGACGGGCGTCTCAGCAAAGTGATTGATCTTTCCATCATCACTTTTAACGACAAAGGCGCGGAGAACCACTATCAAAATTTCGCGCCGCTGGAGCATGTGCAGCCTGTCAGCCTGGCCACGGCAGGTGAGTCAACTTACGCCGCCGTGGCCATTGAAATGGCTTTGAACGATACCCGGAGCCGCTGCCGTGAATATGGAGAATGCTGGAAACCGTGGATTATTCTGTTTACAGATGGAAAAATATTTGACGATTTATCCGCGGTAGGCTCAATCATACACCGGCGGGAAGAGGATGCCCTGCTGCATTTTATCTGCCTGGGCGTGCCGGGCTATGACGCGCAGCAGCTTTTTACGCTGACCGATAAAGTCGCTGAACTGATCGCGTATGATTTTAAAGGTTTCTTCAATTGGGTGGCCAAAAGCATGAAAGCGGTGTCTGTTAGCGCGCCTGGTTCTGAAGTTTCGCTTCCGCCGCCTACCGCGAATACCCATGCGCAAGGGCAGAATTCTTTTTACGTCGTGGCAGGCCAAATCGATTGACGAAAATTTTTGCCTCCGTTTGCGGCGGCATAATTTCACCAGGGGATGTTTACTATGAAATACGCGTATGGTGTTACACGGCGCGGGCGTTCGCATGAACGTAGGGGAACGGTCTGCCAGGACGCGCATTTTATTTTTTCGCGCGATGAACTGCAAATCGCGGCGGTGGCTGACGGGCTGGGTTCGCAGACGCATTCCGACATGGCCTCTCAGACGGCTTCCCGCGTTGCTGTCGAGTTCTGCGCGAATGAAATACCAAAAAGCATGGATGACAGCGCCGTTTTGGAAATCATACGCGGCGCGTTTCAAGAAGCGTACAACGCCGTGCTGTGCGAAGCGGACGAAATGCAATTTGAGTACGATCAGTGCGATACGACTCTCTCGCTGGCTGTTTTGCTGGACGGCTTTTTATATTATGGACACGCTGGAGACAGCGGCATTTTTGCTTTATGGGAAAATGGCTTATATGAGCAAGTCACCGTCCCGCAGAACGACGAAGAAGGGCGCGTGTATCCACTCTGTTTTGGCGAGGATATGTGGGCTTTTGGAAAATCCGCGTTAAAAGCGGCGTCTGTCCTGCTGTGTACGGATGGCATAGCTAAAATATTTGTTCCGGCTTATTTCAGAGCGCAGGAAACGAAGCTCTATGTCGCCATGCTGGATTATTATATGGATCCGCGCCGACACGAATTCCGCGCCGCGGACGGTGGAAATCAAACGCTGGTGGAATGGCTCGAAAACGATCTGCAAACGAACGTGGATCCCGATAAAGTCAATCAAGACGACTTGACCATGGTCATTCTGGCGGACAGCGACGCTGCCACCGTCAGACAGCCAGACGCGTATTACCGTCTGCCTTCGGAAGAAGAAATCCGTCAGGCGGAAGAAAATCAGAGAAAGCGTTTATATCCTTCAGCATAAGGAGGAACATATGGGCATAACAGTTTTGAAAGGACTGCAAGGAACCGGGTACACACTCGGCGGCATGATAAAAGAAGGCGGGGAAGGCGCGGTGTATCGCGTGTCAAACCGTTCTGATATTTTGATCAAACTATACAAGCCCGAGCTGCTCCAACAAAAACCCCATCTGCAGCAAAAGTTAAAATACATGGTTTCCCGTCCCATACGCACCCATCTGAATAACGCCATTGCCTGGCCCCTGGACGCGCTCTATAACAAAGGCGCTTTCGCGGGTTTCGCTATGCCCCGCCTGTCGTTTGACAATAAATTAGACGCGGCTTATGACTACGATCCCAAACGGATGACCGCCGCCAAAAGCCGCGTTAATTTAGCTTCCAACCTCTGCCGCCTGGTCATTGAACTGCATAGAAAAAGCCTTATCATCGGAGACTTTAATCATGAAAACGTCGGCTATCAGGAACAAAACGGACATGTCTGCATGATGGATGTGGATTCGTTTCACATGGTAAACAGCGGATTTGACTATCGGTGCGGCGTGTGTATGCCGGGGTATCTCGCCCCGGAAATCATCAAGCATTGCCGGCTGGATTCCAGGCATACGCTCGACAGAACCGCGCTGCCTACCTTCACGCAAAACAGTGATAATTTTGCGCTTGCGGTACATATTTTCCGTATGCTCATGAACGGTATCAGCCCGTTTAACGGCGTGAAAACGAAAGTAACCGGTTCAACCGAAGCCGCTTTAACGGGAAATGGGGCGATTGAACGCAACCAGTACTGCTTCCGGCCCGATTTAAAATCCAAGAATGTCCTCTGCCCTCCGAAAATTATTTTGCCCCATGAGATTATCGCGCTCTTTGACAGAGCTTTTATCGAGGGGCGGGATTATCCGTTCAGACGGCCTACCGCGCGGGAGTGGCTGGACGCTCTGCAGCGATATGCAAACGCGCTGGTTCCCTGTTCGAAGCAAGGGAAAATTCATCAGTACGACAGACATTTATCCAAATGCCCGTGGTGTGAGGCGGACGCGCGGCAGAAAGCGCGCAGCAGCCGCTTCTTTGTCCCGGCGTATACCGTGACCAGAACCGATACGGCTTCCCGGCAAGTACATAGCAAGGCCAACCATCAAGCCCCTCAAACGAAGATAGCGTATTTGCAGGATCTTTTGAGACAAAAAGCCCTGACGACATAAGAGACTTGCATTTGAAGGAGACTTGACATGGACAAAAACCTATTATCCGCCCATCGCTTGCTTTCAGATTATAGCGCAAAAGGAAAGCTGAAAACACTCATCACGGGCTGGGCTATTTTTATCGGGATTCTGATTGTCACAAAAATCCCTTCCGTGCAAAACGTGATGATAGAATTTAGCAATTCCGTTACCGTCGATTGGGTTACAAGCAGCGTAAAATTTCTGATAAGCGGCCTAGGGTATGTGGCGGTTCCGATGCTCATAGGCACGCTTATGACTGTTTTTAAAAAACAAAATTTTGATGAAATACGCCTTTACGGCACAGGCATTGGTTTTTTGAACAGCAAGAGCCAGGAAGAACACTATGCCGCCTATTCGGATGTCAAATTTTCGTACGGAAAAATGCGGGACAGTTTTTGGGTGGAATCCAAGGCCGCTTCCATTAAATCAACCGAATATGGATGGCGGGAATTTGCCCAGCCGGACATATTGCGCGGCAGCATTGAAAAATACGGGAGATGGAACTAAAATGAATGCTCCTATTTCGTCTCATATCTTCCTCATTTTTAATTTCAAGCCTGAATATCGCTCAGTTTCAAGATTATCACGGTGGTAATTTGCTGCATATATAATTGTCGACATAGGATACGACTTCAATGGCATAGGAACTGTCTGACTCTTCAGCATCAAAATAAAAAAGGCTGCGAATTTTCTACAGCCTTTTTTCCATAAACTTTTTCTCCATAGCCGTTTTGATCCAGCGCACATTATTTTGAAGGCGTTCATCGCCCGGCGCTAGAGCCAGGGCATTTTTTGCGTGCTTCAGCGCCTGTTCCGTCATGCCCAGGTAATAGCATCCCAGGGCGGCCATGTCGTCTGGCGTGTGATCCCAGGCATACCCCATATTCACAAAACATTGCGATTTCTCACGGATTTTCAGCGCTTGCCGCGCAAAATAAAATACGGATTGCCAATCCTGCTCCTCATAAGCGAGCAGCGCCATTTCGATATAAGGCTCTCTCATTGAGGAGCATTCGGCGATGGCTTTGTAGAGCCAGGCGCGCGCGTCTTCACGCCGCCCCAGGCCGCTGTATGACCTGGCGATCCATCGCATACAGGCGCAGCGTTCTTCTTTCCATTGGGAGGACGCGAGGCTCAACTGCCGCTTCAATGTATCAACGCATTGCGTCCACAGGCCCATAAACATGTACTCCCGCCCCAGATAATATGCAAACCGCTCGTTTTCCGGCTCTTCTCGCACCGCGGCCTCCAGCATCGGCAGATATCCGCTTCTGGGTTTCGAGTAATCCGGGTAATGGTTGAGAACCAGATCTTCAATAAAGATTTCTTTTTCCGGAGGCTCCCCAACGTATTCTAAGTATTCATGAATGGGATAGCGCCAGGCATATCCTCTCCGGGCGTGTATCTTAAAATAAACAAGCTGCGTATCCGGAGATCCGTCGGGCTTTAAGCTCCAGTTGTAAATATAACGCGCCCGCTGCGTATCCGGTTGCCAGGCTTTTTCCAATTTTTCGCGCCAGCCTTTTTCGAAACTCTCGTCCAGGTCGGTGCAGACACAAATGTCCGCATCCTGGGGAACGAGATCTAAAGAAAGATTACGAGCCGTATCAAAACGCCAGGGCTTGACTTCCCGCACCGTCACTGCGGCGCCGTTTTTTCGCAGCGCCTCCGCTGTACCGTCGTTAGAGCCGGTATCCATGATGACGATTTTATCCGCTTCTCCCATCGAACGCATCCAGGCGTCCACCAATGTCGCTTCATTTTTGCAAATGGCATAGACCACGACTTTATATCGCATTTATTGCATCCCCTTTCCTACGTCTATCCTATTCAGGACAACGCGGGGAAAGTGAATGCCGAAACCACGATAAGAAAAAAAGGAATCTTTACAAGTTCATAACAACTTTTCCTTGGGATCGTGTTATCATTAGTTTAATGCATACGCATACGGGGTGAAGCCGAATGGCAAAATTACTCATCGTAGAGGACGAACCCGCAATCGCGGAACTGATCGCCCTGCACGCGCAAATAGCTGGGCACAGCGCCGCCGTACTCCACGATGGCGGCGGCGTTATGAGACAAATTGACAGCGACCGTCCTGACATGATTATCCTGGACGTTATGCTGCCGGGGCGTGACGGTTTTTCTTTGATGGCGGACATAGCCCCGACGGGCGTCCCGGTTATTTTTCTTACGGCGAAAGAACGATTAGAGGATAAAGTGAACGGGCTTCGGCTGGGCGCGGACGATTACATTGTCAAGCCGTTTGAAGCCATAGAATTGATGACGCGGATTGACGCCGTTCTGCGCCGCTGCCGCGTCACGGACGGCCGCTTTCATGTGGGCGGCGCGGAAATATGGCGTAACGAGCGGCGCACTTTTTACAATGGCCAAGAGATTGAATTGACTTTCCGCGAATTTGGCTTATTGGAAGCGCTTATTCGTAACAAAAACCTCGCGCTGTCGCGGGAAAAATTGTTGGAATTGGTGTGGGGTTACAATTATTTAGGGGAAACGCGAACGGTTGACGTTCACATCCAAAAATTACGCAAGAAGCTGGGCTTGGAAGAATACATCAAAACGGTCTACAAGTATGGCTACCGTCTGGAGGTTCCGAGGTGAAGTTTTGGCAGAAAGCGTTTTTCGCGGGTCTGCTGCTGTTTCTCGTGGGATTTGACGCGCTTGGCTTTACGCTGGCGCGGCGCAGCTATGAACTGAACGCCGGTTATGCCCTTCAAACGGCGCTGATGGAACAAGGCGTCATTGAAAAATCGCTGTACGATAATATTATGAACAGCGCGCCGCAATTTACCCAATTGAACAGCGAAAATCTGCGGTTTGCCGTCGCGCCTTACGCCGCGTATTACAAAAATCAAGGCGTGGCAATGGCTGTTTATCTGGATGGGCCGGCGGTCTATAACGGCTTCCCCGCGTACACGCCAAAAGGGACGGGTGAAAATGAAAAGGCCATCGTTTTACAGGAAATAAACAACAATCTTTTCTGCGTGATTGAAAGCCATTTGCCCGCGCCGTTAGACACGCTGGTTTTCATCTACGCCAAAGACGAAAGCGCGTTGACTGCCTTCAGAACGGATGTGACCAGACTGTTCCTGTTTATCAGCGGGATTGCGGCGGTACTGCTCGGCGGTGCATTGCTGTTCATGCTCATTGGATTAACGCGCCCGTTCCGAAAGTTGAGCGCAGCGGCTGCCGAAATCAGCGGCGGGGATTAT
>JAITPB010000202.1 GCA_031289625.1 Clostridiales bacterium
CACCATTGAATTATGTAATAAGATCAGATTTTATGGACTCATCGTTGATGCCTTACCTCTCTCTGATGCCTGTCCATTTCTCTCACAATGCTTATAAAGCCGGACTTTCTTTTTGAAACTCTCTGTCCATATAGAACGTTTACATTCTACTACAATTGGAGAATTTTGTATAGGGAAAAAACTTTAGCTTCTTCCCCACTGTTTTCTAATTTTTTCTTATTAATGACAAAAATATTTTATGATGGATGTCAAACTGCCGCGCGCCTTCTTTCGCTGATATTTCCCCGCCCTCCCATTCTTTATTTTCTTTTGTAATAATCCGCCACTGCGTTCCAATTTCCTGATAATCTTCTGCCAAGCCTGTCGATGGATTGGATCACGAGAAATCTCCCGGCGCGTTTTAACATACCGAGGGATTTCTTCTTGCTCAAAAATATTTTCTCAAACTCAACTCGCTTTTTTGTTCAGATGTTCCGCGCATGTCATCGCAGCGTTTGCAGCGGCGGATTTGGTCTGCGATAGCCGATGGAGCGCTCCCGTTCCTCATCGCTGGAAAAACTGTGAAAAAGCCATGAAAATTTGACGCGATTCATTTATTTCGATATAATGGGCGATAAAGATTCGGCGCGTGCGCTGACTGGCTGAAAAGCTGAAAGGATGGAGTATGATGCGCAGTATGACCGGTTATGGCAGGAGCGAACGCGTTCTCTATAATAGGAAATTTTCCGTTGAAATCCGATCTGTTAATCATCGCTATCAGGATCTGACCATCAAAACGCCCTGGATGCTGAACGCCTTTGAGGAACGCGTCCGCAAAATCGCCGCGCAGGCCGTGTCCCGCGGCAAAATCACTCTCTATATCACCATGGAAACGTTTTCCCAAGAGGATATTCAAATCACGCTGAATACGGCTGTGGCGGATGCGTATGTGGAGCAGTTGCGCGCGCTGATCCAGCGTTACGCGCTTGACTCCGATATCAGGCTGTCGGACTTGATCCAATTCCCAGATATTCTGATGGCGGAGAAAAACCTGACTGATGAAAAAATACAAACAGAAATATGGGAAGCTTTGCATTTAACGCTGCAGGACGCACTGCATCAGTTTACAGCCATGCGCGCCGCGGAAGGGTGGGCCTTGCGCGAGGATCTGTCCAAAAAGCGCGCCGCTATCATTGATTTACTGGAAAAAATCAAAAAACGCGCGCCGTTTGTCGCGCCGGAGTACGGCGTAAAACTGAAAGAGCGTCTGGCAGAGGCGCCGCAATTGTCCTGCGTTTTAGACGAGACGCGCCTGCTGCAAGAAATTATAATCATGGCGGATAAGGCTTGTATTGATGAAGAAATAATACGCCTGGAAAGCCACTTGGATCAGTTGGCTGAAATTATGGAGGCAGACGGCTCTGTAGGCCGCAAACTGGATTTTTTGGTTCAGGAGATGAACCGCGAGGCGAATACCATCGGATCTAAATCCAACGATTTGGAAATTACCCGCACTGTCGTGGATCTCAAAAGCGAAGTGGAAAAAATTCGGGAGCAGGTGCAGAACATTGAGTAATCAATATAAATTGATCAACATAGGGTTCGGCAATATTGTTCTGGCCAATCGCATCGTCGCATTGGTGAGCAACGACTCGGCGCCCATCAAAAGAATCATTCAGGAAGCGCGTGAAAAGGGTATGCTGATCGACGCCACTTACGGCAGGCGAACCAGAGCTGTCATCATTACAGACAGCGGTTACATCGTTCTCTCCTCCATCCACCCCGAAACCGTGGCCAACCGCATTGTCTCCAAAGAGAATGGGGAACCGCCCGGAGGATACCCCGGAAGCAGCGAACCGGAGCATTTTTTAGCAGAAGAGGATGCAGCCGAAAAGGATCCAATCCAAAAGGATCCAATCCAAAAGGATCTAATCCAAAAGGATCCAATCCAAAAGGATCCAATCCAAAAGGATAAAACCGAAAACGATTGAAACCTGTTTTTTATGGAAAAAATAGTGGATATATACGCCAAAGAAAGGGGGGCGCGCGGCCGCGATGAAGGGTATGCTGGTCATTATTTCAGGCCCATCCGGTTCTGGAAAGGGAACAGTTGTGCAAAAGCTGGATCCGGAAAGAAATTACGCGCTTTCAATCTCGGTGACGACCCGTCTGCCGCGAGAGAGCGAAGTGGAGGGAAGGGACTATTTCTTCCGCACGCCGGAGCGGTTCGCGCGTATGCGCGAAGAAAACGAACTATTGGAGCATGCTGTTTATTGTGGTCATTATTATGGGACGCCCCGCTACTATGTCGAGGAGCAGATTGAAAAAGGCAAGGCCGTCGTCCTCGAAATAGAAGTGAACGGCGCGCTGCAAGTGAGGGAAAAATTTCAGGAAACCGTGCTGATTTTTTTAATGCCTCCCACACTGGAAGAATTGTCCCGCAGACTGATCCAACGCAACACTGAAGAGGCGGGCGTTATTGAGGACAGGTTGAGGCGCGCTAGAGAAGAGATTAAGCTTGTGGAAAAATATGATTATCTGGTGATCAACGACAAGGTAGACGACGCGGTGAACTGTATCAATACCATCGTGGAAGCGGAATTCTTAAAGCCGCCGCGAAACCGTGACGCCATTCTTCATTTTAAGGGGCAGTGATATGCTAAGACCGTCTTATTCTGAACTGATGGAAAAATTAAACAAAGATAAAAAGGTGGACAGCCAGATTACCAGCCGCTATACCATCGTCATGGCGGTCTCCAAACGCGCGCGCCAGATCATAGACGGCGCCAATCCGCTGACATACGCGCCGGCGGACAAAGCCGTTTCCATCGCGATCAAAGAATTGTCGGAAGGGAAGCTTTTGATCACGATCGATCCGGAAGCCCTGGAAAACACTTCGGAAAGGACGGCCCTTTATTATCAAGGGATTACCTCTGTTTCCAAAGACGATCTGCGGGAAGATTTTAAAGACAAATACGACTCCGGCGAAGACAGCGCTGATTACCCGGAGGAAATCTACGAGGAAGACGGTTATAAAAAAGCCCCTTACGGCAAATCGAAAAAACCGCCGGAAGAAGATCCCGATGAAGATTTAGAAGAAGATCCGGAAGAAGACCCCGATGAAGATCCGGATGAAAATCCGGATGAAAATCCGGAAGAAGATTTACAGGAAGGCGTAGGCGGCAAAAAGAAGCGTTTAAAAAATTATCCGGACGATGACTTTGCGCATGAGTGACTTCAAGGCGAGCTACGCGGACGTGATTCTGTCTATCCCGCAGAAACAGATCGATCGGGCGTTTCAGTACCGCGTCCCGGACAATCTGCAGGACAGAATACAGACGGGTATGCGGGCGCTCGTTCCGTTCGGCCCGGGCGGCAAACAATACGAAGCGACTGTCGTCGGCTTAACGGACACGGCTCAAATCAGCGCGGACAAACTGAAAAGCCTTCTGGATCTGATCGGCGACGAGCCGGTGTTCACGGCGGAAATGCTGGCTCTGACGCACTGGATGCGGGACAAATATTACACGACCTATGCAGATTGCTTAAAGTGCGTCCAGCCCGCGGGCATACAATTAAAAAGAAAGACGCGCCGGGACAAAACGCCCGTGGCGGCCGCGCCGTGGCAAGCGGCGGCAGCGCCCCGGCTCACGCATGAGCAGGAACGCGCGCTGGCCTTTATTCTGGAAAAAATAGATAATATCCCTCAGACAGAAGCGCCGCCCCGGCCTATATTGATACACGGCGTCACGGGCAGCGGCAAAACGGAAATATATCTGCGCCTGATTGAAGCCGCGCTGCGCAAGGGCAGACAGGCCATCGTGCTTGTGCCGGAAATCGCTTTGACGCCGCAGACGGTTTCGGTGTTCGTAAGCCGCTTGGGAGACGCCGTAACCGTAACGCACAGCCGCCTCAGCCAGGGTGAAAGATATGAGCAATGGAAAAAAGCCAGAGACGGCCAGGCGTCGGTGATGATAGGCCCGCGCTCGGCTATTTTTGCGCCGTTTCCGAAACTTGGCGTTATCATCATCGACGAGGAACACGAGCATACATACAAATCTGAAAGCTCGCCCAAATATTCCGCCAGGGAAGTCGCCGTGGAGCGGGGCCGGATCACAGGCGCCGCCGTGGTGCTGGGTTCCGCGACGCCCAGCCTCACGACGTATTACCAGGCGGAAAGCCGTTTGATCGATAAAGTCGTTTTGCGGGAGCGCGTCAACCAAACGCCGCCGGAGGTTTCCATTGTCGATATGCGGCTGGAATTGGCCAGAGGCAACCGATCGATTTTCAGCATGAACCTTCAAAAAGCGCTGACGGAAAATATTCAGGCCAAAAAACAGAGCATTTTATTTTTAAATCGGCGCGGCCATTCTACCTTTGTCTCCTGCCGGAACTGCGGCGAGGTACTCAAATGTGACAATTGCAGCGTGAACTATACGTATCACATCGCCAGCGATACGCTCATCTGCCACTACTGTGGAAAAAAAGCGCCCCGGCCCGATCTCTGCCCGACCTGCGGCTCCAAATACATCAAATTTTTCGGCGTGGGGACGCAAAAAGTGGAGGAAGAAGCGCTAAAATTATTTCCCCAGGAGACGGTAATCCGCATGGATCTGGATACCACCAAAGGCAAACGCGGCCATGAAAAGCTGCTGAACGCGTTTCGGCGGGGCGAGGCTTCGATACTGATCGGCACGCAGATGATTGCCAAAGGTTTGGATTTTCCCAATGTCACGCTGGTCGGCGTGATCGCGGCGGATGTTTCATTGAATAACGGCGATTTTCGCGCAGGGGAAACGACGTTTCAACTGCTGACGCAGGTGGCGGGCCGGGCGGGCCGGGCGCAGGATCCAGGCCGGGTTTTTATCCAGACGTATTCGCCGGATCATTACAGCGTGGTCTATGCGAAAGAGCAGAACTACGAGGCTTTTTACGCGCACGAAATCGCCCTGCGCAGACAGATGGTCTATCCGCCTTTCAGCCATATCTTCAGTGTGCTGCTGTCCGGAGAGAGTGAGAAACAGATCATCCAGCTGCTGCATGGCTTATTGCATATTTTGAAAGCCAGCGGCCGCGGAGGGCTTTTTGAGTTTTTGGGCCCCGCGCCCGCCCAAATCGTTAAGATAAACAACCGGTATCGCTGGAAGCTGCTGATCAAAGGCGAGGACGAAGACAGTTTAAAAAAGTTTATGATGGATTGTGTGGGACAATGGCAGACACAGCATGAAATGGCGAATGTCACGCGCCAATTGACCATGGATCCCAGCATGATGGAGTGAATTTCTGATGCAAGGGGAGGCGGACATGTATGGCGCTGCGGCGGATTCGTCTGTACAATGACGAATTGCTTCGGAAAAAATCCAAGCCGGTAAAGGCGATAGACCAGAAAATTTTGACATTGCTGGATGATATGAAGGAAACGATGACCGCGGCCAACGGGATGGGCATCGCCGCGCCTCAGGTGGGCGTATTGAAACGGATGGTCATTGTTGAAATGGAAGAAAAACTCTATGAGCTGATCAATCCGGTGATTGTGGAGGCCGAGGGGTCTCAGGCGCGCACGGAGGGCTGTCTGTCCGTGCCGGGAAAAAACGGCACGGTGGAACGGCCGGCGCGCGTCAAAGTCCAGGCGTTGGATCGCGGCGGAAACGAAACTGTTCTGGAGGGCGAAGATCTGTTTGCCGTGGTTCTGTGCCATGAGATCGATCATCTGGACGGGATTTTGT
>JAITPB010000008.1 GCA_031289625.1 Clostridiales bacterium
TCAATTCCCGTTCATAGCGGGCAATGTTTTCCATGCCCAGCGCCGAGAGATAGTCCAGCGCCGCGCCCAGCCCCACCGCGTCGGCGATGCTTGCGGTGCCCGCTTCAAATCTTTGCGGCGGTTTTTGATACAGCGAGCGTTCGAGCGTGACGCTGGAAATCATATTGCCGCCGCCCTGATAGGGTTTCGCGTCTTCCAAAACCTCCCGCACGCCGTACACCACCCCTATGCCGGACGGCCCAAAAATTTTATGCCCGGAAAAAACAAAAAAATCCGCGCCCATCTCAGAAACATTGACCGGCATATGCGGTACAGACTGCGCGCCGTCCACGCAAACGCGAACCCCATGACGATGCGCGATGTCAATCATTTTCTTCACAGGCGTGACTGTGCCAAGCGCGTTGGACACATGCGCGAACGACGCGAACCGGCTTCGGCTGTTAAACAATTTGGCGTACTCCGGCAAAATAACCTGCCCGGTTTCGTCCACCGGCGCGGCGCGCAGAATCGCCCCGGTTTCTTCCGCGATAAGCTGCCAGGGCACGATGTTGGCGTGATGCTCCAAAAGAGTCAGGATGATTTCATCACCGGGCTTCAAAAGCGGTTTTACATAGCTGTGCGCGATTAAATTGACGCCTTCGGTCGTTCCCCTGACGAAAACAATGTTCTCCGGTTCCGGCGCGCCGATAAAACGGGCGGTTTTGGCCCGCGCGGCCTCATAAGCGTCCGTGGCCCGCGCCGCCAGCGTATGCGCGCCGCGATGAACATTGGAATTTTCGTGCTCGTAAAAATAGATCATGCGCTCCAACATCTGCCGTGGCTTTTGCGTTGTGGCCGCGTTGTCCATCCAAATCAGCGGACGCCCCTCCACCACTTCGGATAAAATGGGAAAGTCCGCGCGAATTCGCTCCACGGAAACGCCTCCGATTTGAGCGGCGCGATTTGTCTGATCATTATATTTTTTGGGCGTCCACGCATCTTGCAGCGCCTGAACGGACGGCTTATAATGCCCAGAGGCGGACGTAAACGCGTCCACAGCCATATCATCCCCGCGAAAATATTCGGCAGCCCATTTTTCCATTTGGCTTTCGCTCGGCAGGCCGTAAAAAGACAAAGCGGCTTCGCCCAGATTAGAGATAGTCATAATACGCCCCTACCTCGACGTCTTCCAGAACCCCCACGGCGTCGTCCGCCAAAATGGCGGTTGAACAATACAGCGAAAGCAGATAAGACGCTACCCCGTTGTCGTCTATGCCGCGAAAGCGCACAGACAGCCCTCGGGACATCTCGCCCGGCACATTCGCCTGATACAGCCCGATGACGCCGCGTTTGTTTTCGCCGGTGCGCACGAGCAAAATATTCGTCTTGCCGTTTTTGGCCGCAGGATTTTTCCGCCCATCCACAAACAGCTTGTCGGTTGGCAGAATGGGTATGCCTCTCCACAATAAAAAATGGCCGCCATGCATATACTCGGTCACAGGCGGCACGCCGCGCCGTGTACATTCGCGTCCAAAAGAGGCGATGGCTCGGGGATGCGCCAGAAAAAAAGACGGTTCTTTCCAGACTTTTGTAATCAGTTCATCCAGATCGTCCGGTGTGGGCGCGCCTTTCAAAGTCCGCACGCGCTGCCCCGCTGCCGCGCCGCTTAACAGGCCGTAGCTTTCGTTGTTGATGATTTGACTTTCCTGCCGCTCTTTCAAACTTTCAATCGCCAGAGCGATCTGCTCGCCGATCTGATCGTAAGGCGCGCTGTATACATCCGATACTTTGGTGTCCACATTGACGATGGTCGACACGCTAATGAGCTGTAACTCGCGGGGCGTTTTTTGATAAGCGATATAGCCCTGCGGGATTTCAATGCTGCGGGGGTCCTGGCTGCATAGGACATCCAGCGGCGTATCGCCTTCGATGACTTTATTGATACGGTATATACCCGTTTCCAGCGCTTTAAACTCCAGGAATCTGGTCAGCCAGCGCGGCGTCAAAGCGCCGTACTGCGGCCGGGTTTTGGTCACATCCGCCAGTTGATACGCTTCTTCCCGGCTCAAAATTTGGCTTTGGAAAGGTTTTTCTCTTTCAGGCATGACGATTCTCCTATCATTTTGATTCAAGCATTTTGATTCAAGCACTTCTATTCAAGATAGTGTATCCAATTTTTCCAAATTATAGCCAGGCATTTGCCTGGAGCGCGGTTTTAATCGCATTTAAAAAAGCCTCCGGAACGCGTAAGGCGCCGGGGGCTTTTTTGTTTGATCCTATTTTTTAATCCTATTTTTTACAAACTCGGGTTAGTTATTGTATTCCACAGTCACGCCGCTTTTGTTGTAATTGGCCCGGCTCCAAAGAATATTTAAATCAGTCACGTTAATAAAGCCATCTCCGTTGAGGTCGCACAGAGGCTTTTCTGCCGCCGCCGCTTGTTTATTATAGATTGCCCGTGACCAGACGATGTTTAGATCGCTGACATTAATGGAGCCGCTGCCGTCTATATCGCCGACGGGTAAAGTCATAAGCTGGATCTGCTTCCGGCCGTTTTGCGTCAGGTCAATGTCCTGATCAGTCAGGGTAATGTTGTTTACGGTATAGGAAGTGTGTGCGGGTTTGGTTATATGGAGCGTGTAGGTTCCGGGAATGACGCCGGTAAATTGAAAGCCCTGTTCCGTCTGGCCTGTTCCTGACTCCGCCGGAACCTCGATCTCATACCGCGTCTCGTTTCCCTGCAACAATTGTAAGTTCACGGGATGCTGCGGACTATATGAATTTATTTTTCCGGCGAGGCGGAAACCCTGCTGAACCATAAGCCGCGGATAACGATAACCATCGGCCATTTCCCAAACTGTGCTAAAATCCCAGCCAAGATTTTCATATGTACTTTGTTGGCCCGCCTCCGCTTCGGTGATTCGCGCGCTGGCGTCATCGATCGCGTTGCCGGCCATATCCGAGAGCGCGAGGTTATTGGCTTTGGTTCCGCTCGAACTGGCATATCCGATGCAATAGCTTCGCATGTCCGCGCTGGTATTGTTTTTCAGCGCCTGTACTTCACTGGATAGCGTCACGCAGCGGCTGATAGAATCACTGTACAAAAGCGCGCAGATGCCTCCAGCGTACGCAAAGCCAAAAACGGAAGACAAAGAAGCGGAGATATTGCCCGTGTTATAGCAGGTTTGGATCTCTGTGTAAAAACTAAAGCCGCATATTCCGCCGGCGTTTGGCTCGCCGCCGTTTCCAGACGTAGCGCTGGAAACATCTCCTGTATTGAAGCAATTGCTGATATTCAGAAATTCGGCATTGCCGCAGATCCCGCCAATATAAGATTTTCCTCTTGTCTCGAAAGAAGAATCGTCGGAAACTGTCCCTGCGTTATAGCAGCGGCTGATGGAACCTGTGTTGATGGCGCCGCCGATTCCTCCGGCATATGAATATCCGCCGTCGGACGAAGCTTTGGTGGAAACGGAAACCGCCCCGGTATTGTAACAATCACGGATCGTGGTGGCGTATTCGCCGCCGCATATCCCTCCGGCGCTCAAAGATGAATTGCCGGAAACGGAAGAAGCGATCACGCTGCCTGTATGATAGCAGTTGATAATCTGCGCGTTATAAGCGGAGCCGCATAACCCGCCTAAAGCGTGAGCGCCGTCGCCAAAAACGGCGTCCAGATGTGTATCTTCAAGGCCCAGGTTTTTGAGAACCCCGCCGTTGAAACGTCCAAAGAGCCCAACATAGGGCAAATCGGTTTCCCCGGTGATCGTCAGGTTCCGGATCACGTGACCTTGCCCATCGAATACGCCCTGCATTGGCGTCCATGCATCTGACCCGATTGGCGTCCACGCGCCCCAGCCCGCCAAGTCAATATCATTCATCAAAACATAGGAGCCGCGTAAATCGTTCCGGATATTATCCAAATCCTGCGCGTTATAAATCGGGATTGCGCCTGGAGCGGGCGCCTCGATTGGCGCTAGAAAATTTTCGCTGGCGGCCGCCTCGGCGCGCGCCAGCCCTGCGTGAGAGGCAATCAACAAAAATGTCAGAGTCACGCTGAACCATTTTTTCTGCCCTGCTTTCATTGCATACCTTCCTTTCTCGCGAGGGTATTTTACCCGGAAAATCTCAACGATTCCATCGAACATAAAAAAGCCCCCACTATTTTTGTGTATAATATTACCACAAGATGGGGGACATTGAAACTTTTTTTCGTAAGCGATTGCCCTGGAGCGGCCGCTTACGCCATAGACTCCGCAGCGCGCCGGAGTGTCAGCGCGCGATCCAGTTTACGCGCCATCTCCTGGGTCTCTTCGTCTTCGGGCTTGTAGGAAAGCGCCATCCGGAATGAGTCATAAGCGTCCCTGTATTGGCGCAAGGCGATTTGGCACTGCCCGAGGGCGGCGTAAGGGATGAAATAATAATAATCGTGCGCCGCCTCCACGGAAACGCCGGCCATGCTCATGCTTTCTTCGCATTGCAGCGCCTGCCTGAAATATTCGCAGGCTTTGTCTTTGTCGTTATAAATGTCCCGGTAAAAGAAACCCAGCTGACAATAATATTCTGATTTGTCTTTGAGAAATTTTTCTTTTTCAGTCAATGCTTTCAAAGCGCCTTCATGATCTCCGCGTTCCATCATTAAATCATGCGCCAAGAAATAAATCTTTTGTCCGTCGCAGAGAGGCAGCGTATCGATTGACAGATATCTGCGCGCCTGCTCCAGCGCTTCTTCTTTCCGTCCGTCCGCGTACAGCATCCCCGCGTAATAATAAGCGTCTCTTTCGTCCAATTCTCCGCTGTCCGCTTTTTTCTGAATGATCGACATGTTGCGTTTTGTGTTGGAATCATATTCTTTCCGATTGTGCGTGACATACATGCGGGAACGGTATCCCTTGCCGGAAACCGGAATATATTCATGCAGGGCGCCTTGCCATTGAAACCCAGCCGCCCGGCGGAGGATTCTTTCCCGGCGGCTCATAAAAATCGGCTGGCCCTCTTCGTCAACCTGCGTATAGTAATACATCACGACATAATCCACATCCGGCGGGAACAAAGCTTTCGTCTGTATGAGATTCAGACGGTTTTCTTCCGTTATCGTGTCGTCCGCGTCCAGCCACATGAGATATTCTTTCGTCCCTTTGGAAAAAGAATAATTCCGCGCGGCGGCGAAGTCGTCAATCCAGTCAAAATGATAAATTTTATCTGTGTAGCGCGCCGCGATGTCAAGCGTGCCATCGGTGGAGCCGGTGTCTACAATAATGATTTCATCGGCCACGCCGCGTACGCTGTCCAGGCACGCGCCCAAATTTTCCTCCTCGTTTTTCACAATCATGCACAAACTGATTTCAATGCCCATATATTTCCTCACTTTCCGACTGTTTGCGCAGCGTGGTAAAGCGTTCCAGCTTTTTCACCAGCGTTTCCGCCTGTTCATTGGGACGGTATTCCAGCGCTTTGCGAAAATACCGCAGCGCACTGTCAAATCGCCTGAGCTTCACCTGACACTGGCCCAGCGCGTAATATGGGACAAAATAATAATACTCGGCATTTCTCTGCCCAGGGAGGCGCTGGCGCAAAAAAGTCCCCTGACAGTGCAGCGCTTTTTTAAAACAGGCGCAGGCCCTTTCATAATCGTCCATCTCTTCTTTATAAAAAAAACCCAGAGAGCAGTAATATTCCGATTTATCTTTCATGTAGGCTTCATTGTCCTTGAGGACTTTCAGCGCGTTTTCCCGATCCTGTTTGACGCGGTAAATGTGATGCGCGGCGATATAGGCTTCTATGCCGTCAAATTCCCGGCGGTATGGAGACGTCATGAAGCGGTTCAAGTACGGAAGCGCTTCATCCGGCTGATCCATAAAGTTCAGCATCAGCCCATAGTAAAAATGATCCTTCATATCCGCATTTCCAGATTCAATCTGCCGCTTTAAGATCGCAAAGTTTCTTTCATTAGAAGATTTAAGTTCTTTGTGCGTGTGGGTCACGTAGATGTCGATTGAAGCGCCCAGCCCGTCCCCGACGAGCGCCTCATGGATCGCGCCTTTCCAAACATGCCCGGCGTCCCGGCGGACCAGCCGCGTTTTGGGAAAGATCAAAGACGGATAACCCTTCTTGTCAAAGCTCGCGTAGTACTCCATCAGAAAAAAATCATATTTTGGGTCTATATTTTCCTTCAGGAAAAGAAATTTGCGCCGGTTTTCCGCCGTGAGCACGTCGTCCGCGTCCAGCCAGAGAATATATTCTTTTGTGGCTTTGCTGAACGAAAAATTGCGCGCAGCCGCGAAGTCCTCGATCCAGTCAAAATGAAACAGCCGATCTGTATAGCGGGCGGCGGTTTCCAGCGTGCTGTCCGTGGAGCCGGTATCCACAATATTGATCTCGTCCGCGAGGCCCTGGATACTGTTCAAACAGGCGGCCAGCGTATCCTGCTCATTCTTGACAATCATACAGAGACTGATTTCGATGCCCATACCGCCCACACCTTTCGCTGTTTTTCCAAATGGCGCGCGTAAACCGCCTCCATGCAATCGCTCCATCTGTCCAGAAATTTTTCCTTGCTGAAACGCCAGGCGTCCTCATAGCAATTTTCACTGAATTGCCGCTGTGCGTTCTCATCCTGAAAAAACGCAATCATTGTCCGCGCGTAAGATTCCCAGTCGCTTTTGTCAAAAAGATACCCTGTCACGCCGTTCAGAATTACGTCCGAAGGGCCGTACTTGATGTCATAGGCGAAAACCGGACAGCCGTTGCAGATACTCTCCATCAGCGTAAGCGGCAGGCCCTCCGCGGAGCTGGTCATCATGGAAAATAAAGCGCCTCGGAATATGGACGCGGGATCGTTTGTGAAGCCTTTGAGGAGGACGGTGTCTTCCAGTTCCAGCTTTTGGATAAGCTCCCGGTATTCCTGCTCGTTGGATCCAAAACCGTATATTTCCAGCCGGACATCGGGTAAGACGTGATTCACCAGCTTCATGATTTTGATCGCGTGATCGATACGCTTATACGGATCATACCGGGCGACCAGCACGGCCTTTTTGCGATCCCGGGAATCAAAATCCGCCCGCGTGATGGGATAGGGATGCGGGATGACAAAAGCTTTTCGGAAATCGAAATCGGGATATTTTCGGATAAAGTCAGCCCGCTCTTTCATCGTGAGAAAGATAATGGCGTCGTAGCGGTTTCTGTCCTCACACAAGGCGCGGTAGAAACGCTGCGGGGCGCTGTTCAGGTCATAAGGGTTTTCCAAAAAAATATTGTGTACCACGCAGGCTTTCATCACGTTTTTTTTCTGAACGAGCAAGGGCGTTTTGGTATACAGGCCGGCTTCGTCTATCAAAAAATAGCATTTATTTTCATCTGATAGGACTTGATCGAGGCAATGCGCGGCCAGTTCTACGTTCGAAGTGAATTCCCGCCCGCCATGGCCGCTGCCGTCCAGCAGGGTAATTTTTTTCAATTGATTTTCGCCGTCCGTGCAGTCATATTCATGCCGCAGACGGCATACACGATCAGGGGTGTAATAATACTCGAAAGGGTGATAACTTGGATTGTCCGCGTCATAGACTTGAATCATGCTGACGCAGCCGCAGTCGTCGTAATAGATGGACTTTTGTTTTTTTCCGGCCTCATAGCGGTTCACCAAGCGCAGCTTGCCGCCTAAGCCGATATAATACTCGTCGCGGACGTGGGTTTCCCCGCGGTACACTTGAAACATATTGTGGCCTATCGGCTTATACGTTTCGTCCGGGTTTTGGCTCAGGCCGTAATCCATTTCCACCGCGCCGTCTGGATAGGATTCCTGAAAATGATTATAAACGCCCAAGACGCGGCTGTTTTGATTCAAATGAATTTGATCGCCCGTATGATCGCCGTATTTCAAATTCAGGTCAACCCATTTTAGGTTGATGTTATACTCAGCCGCCACAACGAGCGGATAATAGTTCCATTCATCTTCCATGATCTTGACTTTGCGCAGCACGCTGTTCAGTATGCCGTTGCGCACCATACTCATGTTTTGCACAATAATGACAGTCTCGACCCGATCTAAAAGTTCCTGGCGCATCTTTTGATTCACATCCGTCCCTTATTGATTCTTATTTTTTTCTTTTTTGTCAAAAAGTATTCCAGGTTTATTCTGCGCCATTCTTGGAAAAATAAAAGAAATATCATAAAAAAGAGAGGCTTTCATTATGGAAGAAAACATGATGGGAAATATAGTGGATGGGAACACGGCTGTACAGCAAATCCATTGCCAGACAGTCCCCTACTCCGCTCGTTACCGTTCCGGATGCGCCGATATATTTTATAAAATTTTCACCATGCCGCCCTTTCATTTTTCGTGGCTGGATCGCGCCAATGTGGAACGCTATTTCACTGACCTGGAAAACGCGCCGCGCTTTTTGAGCTATCTTTTGGTGAACGGCGACAGGCCGCTGGGCGCTTGTCTGGGCCAGGTGGATGATTATTTTATGACGGCGGGCTATCGCGTCAACGAGTTTTTCATTGATGAAGAAATTCAAGGCTTGGGAATGGGAACCGATTTCCTCCGGGCAGTGGAAAATAATCTGCGGCGGGAAGGCATAGAGGCGATCTATCTATTCGCGCAAAAATATTCAAAAGCACATGCGTTTTACCGCCGCTGCGGCTTCTTGGTCAACGACGAAACAGTGCATATGGTTAAACTGCTCGGATAGCGGCGCGCTCTCCACAAAAACGATCCAATAAAAAGTTGAATTGTTTTTCTTTTTCCCGTATAATATCGATATTATTAGTAACGGGAGACGGCGCGATTGCTGTACGCCTACGTTCAAAATTATTTGCGTGAGGATATTTATCCGTTTCACATGCCCGGACATAAACGGGGCCGGCGGTTTTTCCCCGCCTTTCCGCTGGACTTTGACATGACGGAATTTGACGGGATGGACAATTTGCACGCGCCGGAAGGCGTAATCCTACGGACGCAGGAAGCCATCGCGCGGATCTACGGCGCGCGGGAGAGCTTCATGCTGGTCAACGGCGCGACGTCTGGCGTCATCGCCGCTGTCTGCTCCGTCTGCGGGGATGGGGACAAAATCCTGGCGGCGCGGAATTCTCACGCGAGCCTGTTCAGCGCCTTGCTGTTTTCAGGCGCGAAGCCCGTTTTTTTTTATCCGGAAATGACCGCGCGCGGGTTTGCGGGCGCCGTGCCGCCCGAAGCTGTTGACAGGCTTCTGCGTCTGCATGAGGATTGCAAGGCCGTGTTTCTGACAAGCCCCACCTATGAAGGTTTTATCTCGGACATACAATCCATCGCTGCTGTGGTTCACGCCCATGATAAAATACTCATCGTCGACGAGGCGCACGGCGCGCATTTTCCCTTTCACGCCATCTTTCCGCCGTCGGCGCTTTCGCAGGGCGCGGATATCACCGTCAACAGCCTCCATAAAACGCTGCCCGCTTTGACGCAAAGCGCCTTGCTGCACATCCAGGGCGGGCGCGCGGATGGGGATCGGCTTCGCTTTTTTTTGCGCTGCGCGCAAACGAGCAGCCCCTCGTACATGCTGATGTCTGTGATGGACTGCGTTTTGCGCCGCCTATCGGAAGATACGGAACTCTTTGAGACGTACGCGGCCGCCTTGATGGAAACAAGGAAAACCTTATCCAATAACATAAGTATAGAGCTGCTTTCGCAAAGCGGGATGGATCCCAGCAAGCTTTTGTTTGTTATACACGGCGGATATACGGGGGCTTGGCTGGAAAAAGAACTGGCTGAACATTATAAAGTGCAGTTGGAAATGAGCGGGCGCGGGTACGCCCTCGCCATGACAAGCGTAGCTGACGAGCGGCGTGGTTTTGAAAGGCTGGTGCGCGGCGTGTCAGAACTGAGCCGGATGATCGAGCGCGCGGACAATCGTCCGGACGATCGTCCGGACAATCATCCGGCGGATAATCATCCAGGCAATCACCCAGCGGATAATCACCCGGCGGATAATCGTCCGGCGCCTGATCAGGCGTGGCCGCGCGCCGATGTGGTGTACACGCCCAGGCGGGCTGCGGCCATGCCGTTTGAAACGGTTGCGCTGCGGGAAAGCGAGGGCCGCGCGGCGGCGGAGTTTATCACCCCCTATCCGCCGGGCATACCGGTTTTGGCGCCGGGGGAACGAGTGACCCGCGAAATTCTCGGATTGCTGGAATTGTTGAAAACAGAGGGCGGCCGCGCCAGGCTGCGCGTCATTCAGGACACTGGGGAATGAGAATGTCTGGCGCTGTTTTCCGGGAATCAGCGGCAAGGAGGCTCGCGTGATTACTTTGACGTTACAGGATATTCTTTTCGCGGCGGTACTCGCGTTCGCGCTTACATGGCTGATCATGAGCTTTGGGCATATGATTCAGTCTGTGTGGTCTAAGCCGACGGAGTTTGATTACCTGCCGAAAGATATGAATAAAGTCTTACAAAAATGTTATCACCTTTTTCCGAGAGATATCGTTCAGTTTCACGGCGAAACATTTCGCCGCGGCATGAAAGTCCGCGTCAGGACCAATCAGCACAAAATATTTGAAGGCCAGCTCATCGGCTTAAATAACGAAAACATGCTCTGTGTTTTGACGAACCGGTATATTGTCGCTCACGAGTTGGATAAAATTGAGGAAATGAATATTTTATGCTAAGTGAAAAGACGCTGGCGTGGAGGTCAGCGTCTTTTTTCGTTATCATTGAACAAAACGGCTGCGGCGGGCTGAACCACATTGTACTTATTTTTCCTCTCAGTCGCTTCCAGCGCGCAGACCGCACCGTACGGACAATAGCTGCAGCCTGTGCGCTGTCCTTTTTGATAGGGAAAAGAATTAATATCGCCCGCGAGGATGGCGTTGCCGATCTCAGCCGCTTTGGCGTCAGCAACCTTCCGCAGCTTGTCAAATGTTTTAAGGCTGAGCGCGGAGGAAGCCGCGCCAAATTCTCCGTCTGTTTTACGAATGGATACAGGGATGATGGGAGACTCCCCCACGATGTTTTCATCCATGCCATACACCACGTCTTTGTCCGCCAAAACCACGCCGGACATTTTAAATGTCTTTAAGATCATGTCTTCCAAACGGGCCAGGGACGATTGTCCGCCCGGACGAT
>JAITPB010000062.1 GCA_031289625.1 Clostridiales bacterium
CAGGTGGCTGACTAAAAAACGGCTTAAATAGGCCATTCTAAATAAGTGAGCAAACGCCTGAAATGGCTTGTTTCCGGCGTTTATGGCAATATAGCATTCTAAAACACAATAAGAGCCTAGAAAATTATGGTTACACAGACGCGCTGGAACTGCACCCGCATCACCGTGACGTTATGGACAACGATTTTGGGCGCAAGCTGAAAAAGGCTGGCTTATGAAATACGACTATTTGATCGTCGGTGCGGGGCTTTTTGGCGCGGTGTTTACCCATGAAGCCGTGAAGCGCGGCAGGACCTGCCTGGTCGTCGACAGGCGCGGGCATATCGCGGGAAACTGTTATACGCAGAACATGGACGGCATTCATGTACATCAATATGGGGCGCATATATTCCATACGTCTGACAAGAATATTTGGGAATATATCAATCAATTTGCGGACTTTAACAACTTTGTGAATGCGCCGATAGCCGTTTATAGAGATGAACTGTATAATCTTCCGTTTAACATGAACACGTTTTCAAAAATATGGAACATCAAGACGCCGGCAGAAGCGCGGGCTATAATTGAGAAACAGCGGGCGGAAGCGAATATCATAAATCCGCGCAACCTGGAGGAACAGGCGCTCGCGCTCGTGGGCCGCGACATCTATGAAAAGCTGATTAAAGGCTATACGGAAAAGCAATGGGGCATGGACTGTAAGGAACTCCCAGCGTTCATCATCAAACGCGTGCCCCTGCGCTTTACGTACGACAATAATTATTTTAACGATACATATCAAGGAATCCCCATCGGCGGTTATACGGCCATGTTTGAAAAGATGCTGGAAGGCGCGGACGTACGGTTAAATACGGACTACCGCGATTTTGCGGAGCGCGGTTCTGATACAGCGGGGAAAATATTGTACACGGGCGCGATTGACGAGTTTTTCCAATAATGTTTCGGCGAATTGAAATACCGTTCCCTGCGGTTTGACACAAAGGCATTGGACATGGACGACTTGCAAGGCAACGCGGTTGTGAATTACACCGAGCGCGAAGTGTCATATACGCGGGTGATTGAGCATAAGCATTTCGATAAGAATTTCGGCCAGCCGCAGAGCGGCAAAACGGTTGTTTCGTATGAATATCCGCAAAATTGGCGGCGCGGCGACGAGCCCTATTACCCCGTGAACGATGAAAAAAATACCGCCTTGTTTCAAAAGTACGCCGAACTGGCGAAAAAGCGCGGTGATGTTATTTTTGGGGGACGGCTGGGCGAATACAAATATTATGACATGGATCAAGTGATCGGCAAAGCGCTGGATGTTTCGCAGAGCGAATTAGCGCAGGAGAGATAACTCACTTTTGTGGGCGGCGCGCTTGCCGCAGAAAACGCCGCAAGCTTTTCTTTCAGCAGGATGACGTCTCCGTCGTCTGGAAGGATTTCCTCCAGATCGCGGAGATTTTCTTCTGCTTGCGTAAAATTTTGACTTTCAGTGAACTACCTCGGCGCTTGCCGCCCCGGGGTAGTTTACTTTTTGACCTCGCTGGGGCTATCTGATATAATCGATAAGGAGGCGCATACATTGGACAAAACGCCGCAAAATGATGTTCAAGGCTGGGATGCCGCAGATGATGATATATATTGGCACGCGGGTTTCTTTGAGGCTCTGCAGTTAGAATTTTGGGAGTATGAAAATTACCTGGAATTTAAAGACGAATATCAGCTTTCAAAAGAGCCTCTTAAAATTGACGCTCTGATCATTGAGAAACAAAAGGGCATTCAAATCAAAAAGAAGATCGGTGCAATTTTTAAAGAGCATAATCTCATAGAATACAAATCGGAAAGCGATTATATATCCATCGAAAGCTATTACAAAGTTGTCGGCTATGGCTGCCTGTATAAAGCTTTTAATCAAAAAGTAGAAGCAGATCAAATCACACTCACTTTTATCGAATACAAGCAGCCGCGCAAGCTGTTAAACTATTTACGCCAGAAGCGTTCTTTAACCGTCTCCCAGCCGTTTAAAGGAGTCTACTATATCCAAGGCGATTTATTTCCTGTGCAGATCATTGTAAATGGTAAAGGTGGTAAAGATTTTCCAGAAGATGAAAATATATTTTTGCGCAGCTTGAGGCGCTGCTTAACGCGGGTTGACATGCTCAAAATCTTAGCGGCTCTTTACAAAACCGGACGGTTAAAAAGACGGTCAATGTACCTCGAATTAATCCTGCGCGCCAACCGTGAATTAGTGAGGGAGGTTTATGGCATGATGAAGCTAGATCCTGATAACAGCCTGTTTTATCAAACTGTATCGGCAGCGTTAAAAGATCTCTATGAGGAACGGGGCTGGATACCAGAATATATGAAATCACAAATAGAAGCGCTGGAAGCGCGGGCAGAAGCCGAAGCAAAAGCAAGAGCGCGGGCGGAAGCCGAAGCAAAAGCGCGGATGGAAGGTCAGGCTATCGAACAAGCCAAGTCCATGCTCAATGACGGCTTTACGATTGACACAGTTGTAAAATACAGTATTCTGCCAAGAGAAAAAATTGAATCGCTCCTCGGCGGCGGCGTCACGTGAGTTCACCCGCGCGGCGCGTTTGCCGCAGTAAACGCCGCAAGCTTTTTTTCAGCAGGATGACGTCTCCGTCGTCTGGAAGGATTTCCTCCAGATCGCGGAGATTTTCTTCTGCCTGCGTAAAATGTTGATAGAATTATGCAAACACGTTCTGGTATGGTATTAGGGAAATTTTACACGCCGAGGCTGATTTTGGACAAAAAAGAGGCAAGTGGCTGCTTCGAGTGTTCAAGCCGTTTTCAGCGAGTTTATCTCGAAGAATCGCTTGAAGAATGAACACACCGCTTGACTCCTTTATTCGTCGGCATTGGCATTATTGCCCGTAGCCGTTCCTATTATTCGGAGGCCCAGGGTATGGGGGCGCGAAGCCCCCATGGTTTAAATCCTTCGTGAAGGTGAAATTTTCAAAAGTTATTGACAGATAAAAATTTACTTGTCACTTCACGCGGGCGCTTTTGACGCGCCGCGTCTTTTTAAAATTCTATTCAAATCGCTCTTATCTATCACGCCGGTCAGCATAATCAGCCCGCAGAACATGAGTCCCAGCAGTGTGGCGCCGATCACCAAGCCGAACAAAGATCCGAACAGAGGGAACAAAAAATGTGCCCCAAGCCATTTCATAGACAGCCCCGCCGCCGCCGCCGCGAGCGCCGGTTTGAACACCCAATTGACCGCGTCCAGGTCGAGATGGATGCTGTCATAAATTTTGTTCATTTCCAGCGTGCAGGATACCGTCAGGCTCACAAACCAGCCCAGTATGAACGCGTTGACCCCCCGGAGAGGCACCAAGAAATAAATAAACAAAATGCTGATGCAGGAAGACAGCAGGCTGACTTTGAAAATAAACATCTGATGCCCCAGCCCGTTTAAAATGCCGGAAAAAATAATCTGAATGTACAGAAACGGACACATCAGCCCCAGGATAAAAAGCATTTGCCCGATGGGCTGATGATAAATCACCATGCCCAGTTGATCCGGAAAAGTTAAAAAGAGGCTTGCGGCGCCCATGCCGCTGATCGTGGTGAACAGCATGGACTTCGAAATGGTTTCACGGATCTTGCCCAATTGATTTACCGCGACAGCTTCGGAGACAGTCGGCACGAGCGTGATCGAAAGAGACGTCAGCAGCGCCGTTGGAAAATAAATCAGCGGCATCGCCATGCCAGACATCTGCCCAAAAGCGCCGATCGCCTGATCGGCTGTCATGCCGAAGGCTTGCAGCCGCTGCGGTATGAGAACATTTTCCAGTGTCGCCAGCAGCGACGCACACACCCGGTTGGCCGTCAGCGGCATCGCCATCCCCAGGATCAGGGATAAACTCGCGCGCGGACTCAGCGACGGGCGTTTCGTCAATTTATTTTTGCGTTTAAAGCTTCGATAAGAAAGAAAAATGTACAGAAACGAAATAAATTCCTCGCAGACAATGCCGATCACAGAGACGACGCAAGCGTATTCCAGCCCGCGCGGAATAAAGTACCCGGCCAGGAAAAAAATTACAATCATTCTGACGCATTGTTCCAGCACTTGATTGACCGCCGGTACCAGCGTTTCCTGCAATCCCAGAAAATAGCCGCGCACGCAGGTTCCCGCCGCCATAAACGGAAACGCGATGGACAGAATCCTAAGCGCCGTGATCGTGCGCATGTCTTGGAAAAAATAAATGCCCACGACGTCGGCGCAAAAATACAGCGCCAAACTCAGCGCCACGCCGATGGCGGACGTGATGGCGACGGACTGTTTTAGCACGCGGCCCATGTTGCCGTACTCGCCTTTCACGCGTTCCGCCGCGATGACTTTGGAAATGGTAGTGCTGAAACCGGAGCAAGCAATGCTCCATGCCAGCCCGTAAACCGGCAGAATCAGCTGATACAAACCCATGCCTTCCGCGCCCATGATATTGGACATATAAATTCGATACACAAACCCCAATATTCTCGTAAGTACGCCTGCCGCCGTTAAGATCAGCGCACCGGCCACAAGACTTTTTCTGCGCATAACTGCCCCCTCCGATTTTTCTCCGTAATATCTATGGAAATATCTATTCTGCCAAGCAGGGGTTTATGCGGTTGTTTACCGCAGCGTTTACACCGCGATAAGCGCTGCGGTAATCACCGCGGTAATCACCGCGGTCGAAAACTTTTCTTGTAAACAGATGAGACAACATGTATACTCTTTGAGGGAATATAGAGAAAGGAACCTGCCTATGGATGGAAAAGCCGTCTCCTATAGCAGCGTCAACGCGACGCTGAAGAATATTTTAAACAACATTGAAAAAGTGATCATTGGAAAACGTTTCGCCATCGAATTGACGCTCAACGCCCTGATGTGCCGGGGCCACGTGCTCATTGAAGACGTGCCCGGCGTGGGGAAGACCAGCCTGGTGTCCTCGCTGGCCAAATCTTTGCACTGCACCTTTAAGCGGATCCAATTCACGCCGGACATTATGCCTTCGGACATCACAGGGTTTTCCAGCTTCAATCCCAAAACAGGCGACTTTGAATACAAGCCCGGCGCGGTGATGAGCCAGTTTGTTTTGGCAGACGAAATCAACCGGACTTCCCCCAAGACGCAGTCCAGCCTGCTAGAAGTCATGGAAGAGAATCAAGTGACCGTGGACGGCGTTACCTATCCCGCGCCCGAACCTTTTATGGTGCTGGCCACACAAAACCCCGTCGAATACCTGGGCACTTATCCGCTGCCAGAAGCGCAGCTCGACCGGTTTTTCATGAAAATAGCGCTGGGCTATCCGGAACCGGCAGAAGAGAGCAAAATGCTGGGCCGGTTTAAAGGCGGCAGCCCTCTGAACGATCTCACGCCAGTTGCGGACAGCGGGCAGATCATCGCCATTCAAAGCGCGGCGGAAAGCGTTTATGTAGATCACCGGCTACATACTTATATCGTAGATATTGTACGCGGCACCCGCCAGCAGGAGGAAGTCGTTTTGGGCGCCAGCCCGCGGGCGTCGCTGTATTTATTCCGTTCGGCGCAGGCGTGGGCGATGTACCAGGGCCGGGAATTTGTCATTCCGGACGACGTGATTCTCATGGCGCCTCATGTGCTGGGGCATCGCATGGTTCTGCGCCAAGAAGCCCGCCTCAAAAAAATCGCGGCGGATCAAATCGTGTACCGCGTTTTAGAAAGCGTGAGAATTCCGGTCATATGAAACGAAACCGCGCTTTATACATTTGTCTTCTGAGCTTCTCCCTCGCCTTGGTCTTGTTGAGCGGCAGCAAAGCCGCCTGTGTCACATTCTACACCATGCTGCTTCTGCCAGCCGTATCGGCGTTTTTGGGGCGTTATTTTCTCCGTGCGCTGGCGGTCAAACAATCGCTGGATCGGGATTTGGTCCTAAAAGGAGAGCAAACGGTTTTCCGCATCAGCGTCCTGAATCAAAGCCCGCTGTTCAATCCCAACGTCTTATTTATTTTCTCGGAAGGGCATTTTGCCATCGATTCCTCGGCGCGGAACACCGCTGTAACCTTCCGGCCCAAAGCCCTGCGGGATCTGGAGTTTACACTGAGCTGTAAATACCGGGGCGCCTATGACATCGGCGCGCGTGCGATTCAGACGAAAGATTTCCTGGGCCTTTGGAATCTAAGCGTCCCTTTAAAAGACAACGCGCGGCTGACTGTGTATCCGCGCGTCATTGAGATCCACAAGTTCCCCTTGTCTATGAATCTGCTGTCAAAAGCCTTCTCCCGTTATGACGTTCGTTCGGAAGACTATTCCACCGTGTCGGATGTGCGGCCTTACGAAGCCTCCGACAGCGTCAAAAAAATCCACTGGAAATTGTCCGCCAAACGCGGCGAATTGATTGTGAAAAATTATGAGACGAGCGCCATGAACTCCATCGCGCTGTTTATGGACACGCGGAAAAGCGGCGCTTCCCCGGCTGAATCTCTCGCGGTGGAAGACAAAATGGCCGAAATTGCCGTGGCGATTGGCTATTATTGCCTGAGAAAACAACTGCCCATAGAGTTCCGCTACGGCGCGGGGCGGCGTCTGTCCGCGGCCAATATTATGGATTTTGAAAAGCTGTACTCTATATGCGCGCACATGGATTTTGACGAGGAAGATGAATTGGATGGGAGGATACCGGCGTTTTTAAACGAGCAGACCAATCCGCTCAACCTCATTTTTATCACGCCCCATATGAGCGATCGACTTTTGAACGAGTTGGTCAACGCGTGGCATTTCGGTCATCATGTGGTGAGCGTATATGTGCCGCCCACGCTGGAGGATGAAAAAGAGCGCCGGGTTTTTTCCTTGCTGGCGGAGGCGGGTATGCCTTGCTTTTATGTGCGGGCGGAAGATGAGATTGTAGATATTTTTTGAGAAAGGCGGGCGCTATGCGCAAAAAAGAAGATTATATCATTTTTCTTTTACTCGGCGGCTTGCTGACTTTCTCTCTGAGTTTCAGCGTCATTAACGCCACGGTCATACCCGTGGACTTTGTCAAGCTGGCCTTAATCGTTATGGGCTTTCTGGTATTTTTTATGATTGTTTTTTACAATCAGTTTACGTTTTTTGGTTTTGTAGCGTTGCTGGCCATTGGCTCATTAACGATCTACGTTCGCAAGGAAATGCTTCTGGGCGGCGAGGCCGCGTCCAAAAATATCGCTTACTTTTCGAGCGTGGTTTTTTTTGTCCGGGGCTACCTGCCCTATTCGGAAGATTTGGGCGCCACGGTTCTCGTGTTTGTCTGCGGATTTGTCTCGTTTTATGTGACGCTGGCGCTCTATGTCACGTTTCAGTTTTATTTTATCGCCGCGCTGGGTTTCGGGACGTTCGCCATTAACTGGGTGATGCGTTATAAACATTCGGATCTGGCTTTCGGGCTATTTTTGTTTTGTTTCTGCGTCTTGCTGTTTAAAAAGATGAACCGGAAACAGCCAGACAGCGGTTTAACGGCTCTTTATATGATCCCCGTCTGCGCCGTGGTGGTAGCCGTCTCTCAAGTGCTGCCCGCCGGGCAGGGCAAGTGGGACAGCCCAAACGCGGCGCAGTTTTTGAAAGAGCCGCTCTCCAAAACGAACGACTTTTTTTATTATATTTTTAATCCCAAATTTTTTAATTTTCAGACCATCGGCTTTACAGGGCGGGACGGCCGGCTGGGCGGCGATTTGAATCTCAACAACCGGTACGTGATGGACGTTTACGCGGACCGGCGCGTATATCTGGCGGGTCTTGTCCGGGACACGTACACAGGCCGCTCCTGGACGAACCAGGACGGCGCTTTCAGCCGCCCCTACTCGCCGGAACAAGCGCAGGCGGAGAGCATTGAAGCCCGCTTCGCCATACCGGTCATCATGGAATCGGACGAGCGTTTCATCTCCACCGTCCGCGATCTAAGCGTCCATATCGGCGCCGCGCGGACAGGAACGCTGTTCCGGCCGCCGAACAACATGGGCGTCTCCATCAACCTGTTGCCGCCGCGCACGCTGCTCACCAACGACACGTTCGATTTGCGGGTAGACGACGTGCTGCCTACGGACACGAACTATTCCTACCGCTATTTTGACATTGACTACACCGATGAGGCGGTGAAAGCAATTCTGCGCCGGGCGGAAAAAGGCGCTTACCAAAAAACCATTGACGCGGCTCTGTCGGCTCTGCTTTCGTCGTCTCTTTCTTTTGAAAATACTTCAAATGCAGAGGATACTTCATGGATGCTTGGGCAGGACAGTTCGCTGCTAAACGACAGCGCGCAAACGCCCTTGCAGTATTTTCAAACGGTGCTGGCGCCCTATGCCCAGCGCGTATACGAGCGTTTCACCAATGTACCTGGGAGCGTGCCGCGGCGCGTGCATGACCTAGCGCAGGAAATTACGGACGGCCAGCCCACGGATTACGACAAGGCCAAGGCGATTGAGGAGTATCTGATCCAATTTCCCTATACGCTGACGCCTGGAACGCCGCCGACGGATCAAGATTTTGTGGATTATTTTCTGTTTGAGGGCCAAAAAGGCTACTGTACCTATTATGCTTCCGCCATGGCCATTCTCAGCCGGTGCGTTGGGTTGCCGTCGCGCTACGTGGAAGGGTACGTCACCCCGGCCACGCCTGCTTCGCCGCGGCATTACGTCGTGACCAATATGCACGCGCATTCCTGGGCGGAGATTTATTTGGAAGGCGCAGGCTGGGTTCCCTTTGAGGCCACAGCGCCGTACGGTTTTAATTATAATGAAGAAAACGCGCCCTCTGGCTCGGGCCTTTTTACCCCGGAATTCGCGTCCAACCCAGATTACGAAGATTATATCCGCGATATGACAGGGCAGTATCAAAGCAGCGATAGTTTCACGATTACGTTCGCGCCTTTGCCTACCTCGCAGGCTTCGTCCGGTTCGCGCGGAGGCTGGATTTGGCTGGCCATTTTAGGCTCGTTTCCGATCGGACTGGCGGTTTGTCTCGCCGCCGGCCGCTGGCGGATCGACGCGAATCTGAGAGGGCTGAAAAAATTATCTGCCCGGGAGCAGGTCATTGAATATTTCAAAGGCATTCTCCGCATGGCGCATTACTGCCAATACCCTATCCACGAAAATGAAACGCCGGCCGCGTATGCCGAGCGGATCGGCAAACACTTCTCGTTTCAAGATAATTCGGTGCTGATGCGGGACTTAGCGCCTGTTTATTACCGGGCGAAATACGCGGGAGATGGATATTCGGATAACCTGACGGATTTGAATTTGATGCGGAACTGCTATCATGAATTGCTGGTTTTGATCCAAAGGGCGCGGCCCCGGCACATATTTTTATGGGATCGGTATGTAAGGCGTAAGATTTAGAATTTTTATCACGCTCAAGCCACGCAAAAAGTCCCCAGCAATGTCTTACACACAGAAATGATTTTAGAATTGGCTCTTATTGCGTTTCAGGTGGCTGACTAAAAAATGGCTTAAGTAAGCCATTCTAAAACACAATAAGAGCCATGTTATTTTCGTCTACACGCCAAAATACTGTTCATGGCTGAATCAAATTGAATGCTGGTTCAGTATTCTGACCAGGCGTTTGCTCAATAAACGCACTGTCAACAGGTTAAGAAAATCCGTTGGCCAGTGCGTATAAAAGCAATGGCCTTGCAGCTGTGTTCTGTTTTGAAAGCAAATCAGAATTCCGAGAATTGAACAGCTGCAATTCCTTAACCTGTTGACAGTGCATTTCATGCCCTTCCTTTCTGCAAACAGATAATTTTGTCACAACTGATTGTTCTTCAGCCGCAGATATAGGTCCACATATTCTTCTGCGGATTTATCCCAGGAAAAATCACAGGCCATGCCATTTTTGACGACGCGCTCCCAGGCCGCTGGATTCGCGTAAACCCGCAACGCCTCGTAAACCGCCCACATCATGCCGCTGGCCAGATAATCAGTGAAGACAAACCCCGTGCCCGTCCCGCTGGCTTCGTCAAAATGCGAGACCGTATCGGCCAGCCCGCCCGTCCCGCGCACAATGGGCACCGATCCGTAACGCATGGCAAAAAGCTGGCCCAGGCCGCAGGGCTCAAATAATGACGGCATCAAAAATATGTCTGAGGCGGCGTATATTTTCTGCGCCAAGTCTCCGTTAAACGTGATGTTGGCGCTGAGTTTATCGGGAAAGCGCCAAGCGTTGTGCAGGAACAAATGTTCATAACGCCCGTCGCCCGTTCCCAGCACAACCAGCTGAATATCCATACCCATCAATTCTTCCAGCGCCACAGCCACCAAGTCCATGCCTTTCTGATCCACCAGCCGGGAAACAATGCTGATCATCGGCGCGTCTTTTGACGGCAGGCCCAGCATGGCCTGAAGCTGTTTCTTGTTCTCTTTCTTTTTAGACAGCGTTTCATCGGTAAAATTTTGAAACAGGCGCGGATCAGAAGCTGGATCGTTTTTTTGGCTGTCTATGCCGTTTACAATGCCAAACAGCCTGTCGCTCCTGTCGCGCATCAGGCCGTCCATGCCGTAGCCGTAAGCGCCCGTTTGAATCTCTTTCGCGTAAGTCCGGCTGACGGTGTTGACCGCGTCCGCATAAACCAGACCGGCTTTTAAGTAACTGACTCTATTATAAAATTCCAATTTGCCCTGGGTAAAATAACCGTCGTTGAGATCCGCGGCGCCTAACACTTCCCGCCCAAAAACGCCTTGATATCGAAGGTTATGTATCGTAAACAGGCTTTTCATATTCTGATAAAACACAAAACCGCCGTACACATCTTTTAAATACAGGCTCCCCAGCCCTGTCTGCCAGTCGTTAAAATGCACTACGTCGGCCTGAAAATCCACTCTTGACATCAGTTCCACCGTGGCTTTGGAAAAAAATGCAAAACGCTCGTAATCATCTCCGTAGCCATAGAAGCCGTCCCGTCCAAAATAATAATCATTTTGGATCATGTACATCGGGACGTCCCCGTCAAACAGATAAATGGACGCGCTTTGACGCCGCCAGGCCAGCGTCACGGCAAAACTGTCCACATAGCGCAGATTGGAAAGATGATCGTCCCGTACGCTTCGATATTTGGGAAATACAACCCGGACGTCCACGCCTCTGTCTTTGAGCGCTTTGGGCAAAGATCCAATCACGTCGCCTAGGCCGCCGCTTTTGGCGTATGGCGTGACTTCCGTGGCTGCGATGAGAATTTTAAGTGATTCCGTTTTCGGCATTTTCAGTTCCTCCTCACGCCTTCATTATAACGGTACAGGCGGCAAATTGACAATAAAAAAATTTTTTGGTAGATTAAGAGGCACGACAATAATAAGGGAGAGTCAATTGATGGATAAAGTTTTGAAAGAAGGACTTACATTTGACGACGTTCTGCTCATTCCGGCGCGCTCGGACGTCCTGCCCAAAGATGTTGACATCACCACGCGCTTAACGAAAAATATCGTACTCAACGCTCCCGTTATGAGCGCGGGGAT
>JAITPB010000072.1 GCA_031289625.1 Clostridiales bacterium
ACATTGGAGCGTATGCGCTCGGACGCCCGCCACAACGAAGCGTCGGCGCTGCAGCACGCTCGGCGCGAGGAAAGGGAAAAGTGGGAGGTCGTTGTTGCCGATAAGGACGCGGCTCTTGCTGAAACCAAAGCGGCTCTTGCCGACAAGGACGTGGCTCTTGCCGACAAGGACGTGGCTCTTGCCGATAAGGACGTGGCTCTTGCTGAAACCAAAGCGGTTCTTGCCGATAAGGACGTGGTTCTTGCCAATAAGGACGTGGCTCTTGCCGATAAGGACACGGCTCTTGCTGAACAGGCGGCGCGTATTGTGGAACTCGAAAAACTGCTACTCGGAAAAACCGAGCAATAATTGCGGCACGGCGAGAGGTACAAGGATCCAAGAAAGATGAAAAAGAGCGCTGTCAACAGGTTAAGCAATATGGGCTGTTTAATTCCCCTCCACGAGCGGCCACCGTTCGGCGGCGTCCACAGTGGCGGACACCCTGGCCACGTCGGAGGGGACTTAATACGTAATAGCCCACGGATTTTCTTAACCTGTTGACATTGGATATAGCAGTGGTAAATAAAATAAGTTTCTTACGATCCATAATGATTAAGGCTATTGACAAAAAAGTTCCGTTGGAATAAAATGGTACCCAACGGAAAGCAGGAAGTGATTTTAAATTTTGGTATAGATTCAGCGTTGTATAGCATGAGTCTGCGCAGTCCATTGGATAAAATTTGGTGGTAAGAAACCTCTACTCTACTTACCACTATTATTTTAGCGTCAATCGGCGAAAAGCCTTTGATTTTGCAGGCTTTGTATGTCCAGGAAGAAAGGTTAGGCGACGCTATGAGTCCATAGAATAGTTCTCCGCGTAAATTTCCGCTGGTGAGAAGCTGATTCACTCGCGGATAGCAGGACGGCTTTTAAAGCCCAGTGCCGGAAAGGTTTTCAAAAGATAAGACAGCGTGAAAAAGGAGGATTCATCTCAATGTTTTTGAAAGGCTCAAATACCGCTGTATGGGTAGATGCCAATTTTTAAGGAGGGGTTTGTATGAAATTGAAGAAGTTAGCGAGTTTGGTTTCGGCGGCGGTTTTGGCGCTTGCGGTGCTGCCTGTGGCGACGGCGTTTGCAGCAGACACACAAACGATAATAATTAATAATTTTGATTCCGGTGAACCCGGCAGTGTGGAACTTTCAAATGTTATCCGCGAGGAAGATCACGGAGCATATGGGCCTGTAACGTACTATTACGTCTACGCGCCTGCTACCATTACCGTCCTGGAAGATATTCGGTATAACGACATCAGAAAAACCAGGTTTGACGAAGCAGGCGATTTTGATACCTCGTGGAAAGAGGAAGTCCCACCTACGAATAGAGCAGGTGGCAATGATAACGTTGAAATTATTCCCAAAGGTTCAACTTATGTATTAAGCGATGGCGTATACGTAATAGAAGATGCTGGGAGTTACAGTCACTATTATATTATCGTGGAAGGGTCGTCCGGCGCAACGCCTGCACAACCCGCCACTCCCAGTCAGACCGCTGCGCCTGTCGCAACCCCTGCTGCCGAAAATACATCGGCTGGCTGGTCGGGAGCAGTGAATAAAACAGTGACGACAGCCTTGAATGTAAGGAGCGGACCCGGCGTACGCTATAGGGTAATCGCGGGATTTAAAAGTGGTGATGTCGCTTATGTTCTGGAAACAAAAGACGGATGGAGCAAGGTAATGCTGTGGAACGGCAATTTTGGCTATGCGTATGATAAATACTTAAGGTGAATTTCTTCTATGCGTTTAAGCAATGAACGCCCCTTGCGCCATCCGCAGGGGGCTGTTTTGTCAAGACTAAACAATATAGAATAAAGAGAGGAAGGGAAATGTTATGTATCACGTTAAAATCATCAGCGCTGCGGCGATGGCGCTGATTTTGTGTGCCGCCGCGCCCGGCGCCGCCTATGCGGCGGACATTGAGCCGATGCCAATGATTGAGCCGATGCTTACCGCCGAGGAAATCACAGAACGAATCGGCGGCAAAGGCAACCTGATTACACCGGGAATGGATCCCAGCGACTACCAAATGGTGATTGACGCGCCATGGAATGAAATGACTTTTCCAAATGACGCCGAACCTTCCGGCGTTACTTTTTCATACGATGAAGCCTTTACCTACTCGCAGTGGGAGAACATTTTGTTCGATCTGGCCCAGTATGAAGATGTACGCCTGTTTGAAATCGGCGAAACACTGGAAGGCCGAAAAATCTACAGTATAGAAATCGGTTCCGCTCAGAAGACGGTTTTGTTAAGCGCCGGCGTTCACGCGCGCGAAATCGGCGGGGTGTATTTACTTTACCATCTTTTACAGAATAAAGCGGAGGAAGCCGGCAACAGCACAGAGGCGCATCAGTCACTGACAAACGATGTCAAATTTGCCGCTGTGCTTATCGCAAACCCTGACGGCTACACGTACTATGTGGAAACCGGCAGTCCTATTAAATCCAACAACCAGTACGGTGACGGAAAAGGAGTAGACATAAACAATAATTTTCCCGCCAGCTATGGCGGTATCCGGCTAAGCGGCGTAAAAACGACCGGGAGCGGTATCACCAGCCCCGCCACAGCCGATTATTCCGGGCCTTCTCTCGGGTGCGCCAAAGAAACGCAGGCCCTGATGCGGTTTTATCACAAATACATCGTGGAAGAAAACAGCGCCATCGCATACATAGACTTTCATCAGCAAGGACGGGTTGTTTACCTGTCCACGCGCGTCGATAAGGTGGACGACACCGGCCCGAATCGTCAGTTTGGGCAGAAACTGGTAGATTATTTGGGATATCGTTTTGCACCTTATGGAACTTTTGCGGGCGGCGGCGGCGGAACGACCGCCCGGATGGTCATGGATTACAGCCTAGGCTTTCAGATGGGCCGTTTCGGCGTTGTGAGCCTGCCGGTACAAGGGGAAGCCCTTCCCTTAGTTTTATACAGGGACATTCCGAACTATCTGGATTACTATCCAAATAAGACCAGCATTCCTTCCATCACACTGGAAATTACAACGCTTAGCTGGAACATAACGCCTATCCGGAATGTCTGGGCTGCAAAAGCGGAGTATGATAAATATAAGTACGGCGAATTTTTGACCTATGTGGCTGACGAAGCGGTAAAAATGGCGCAAGAACGTTGAATGGACGGGCGGCTGGTCTGGCCGCCGACCGCCCTAAGGTCTTTCGAAGGGAGTGACATGCGATACGATTTTGAAACGAGTACATCGTATAAAAATTATTTTCAGCAAAAAAGCTGCGTAATAGCCCGCTCGTTGGTTTATTATGTTTCATGAGACAGACATTCTCCTCTTTGGTATTGTTGTGAGTCTGCAAACCCACTACATACCATTTTGTGTAGAGAATGTCTTTATTTTTTTTACCTCTTTGTCATTGTTTTAGATTTGCTCATTTGGAGCACTGCCAATCACGCCCCTCCCTTTTTTCTTTTCCTGTTTTTCCTGTTCTTATTATAACGCGAAAAAAAATTTTTCAATTCGCGGCGCGGTTGCGCGCGGAAAACACGCGCGCTTTTCCATCGGCCTTTTCCTTGTTAAGCCCCTCTGAATGCGGCCTCATCAAAAAAGCCGGAAAGTACCACACATAAAGGCTGAAAAACGGGTAAAAATTAAAAAAGATTGTTTTGCAGGAAATCAATTCGCGAGACAATCTGGTTCAAAAGTTCAAATAAAGAAAAGGGAGGTACACGCGAAGCCCGGCCTTTACTGCCAGGCTAGACGTGGGGAAAAAATGAAAAAAGTTATGATGGGCGTATTGGCGGCGGCGTTCGTCGCCGGCACCGTATTCATCGCGACGGCCGCATCTGGCAATACCGCCCAAGCGATTGAGGTTTATCCGAACAGGGTCAACCTGGTTATTAACGGGAGAACATCCGGCATTAACACATTTTTATTTAATGACAGGACTTACATTCCCATCAGGGATCTTGTGGAGTCATTAGGCGGGAGGATCACATATGACCCGACCAATAACACCGCGTATGTAGACTCACTGTCAATCGCAGTTACCCCGGCGGCGTCCGCTCCCAGCAGTCAGACGGATACGTCGACAACGGCCGTGACGTCAACAGGCGCGGCTGTCGTGGCGCCCGGCTCCGGCTACGCCAATTATTATCCGTCGAATTCTTACTACTACAGGCCGTACCAGCCAACGGTAACGCCAATGCCTACCGCTGCTGTTACCGTCGCGCCTACTGACAGCACGAGTACGGCGGGCACGGGCACCGGCACAACCACAGCGGGCACCGGCACGGGCACAACCACAGCGGGCACCGGCAGCACGGACACAGCCACTACGGACACCAGCAACACGAGCACAACTACTGCGGGCACCGATAGCAGCACGAGCACAACCACTACGGGCACCGACAGCACCTCAACAACAGAAGCGCAACCAGTAATAGCCATCAATATCGCGAGTCCACTGACGAAGCTTAAATACTACGAAGGTGAAAAGCTCGACTTGACGGGGCTTAAAGTAAAGCTGACCTATGAGGACAAGACGAGTGAAGATGTAGATTACACTGATTTCGCGGCGAAAGGTATCACAATGAAGTACGGGGATACCGATGATCCTGTGGCTCACGAGGACGTCTTAAGTAAGACGGCGCATCATGACAAGGTCATCACCATCTTCCATGGCGATCTTACTCCGCTAGAAACCAGACCTCTGAGCGTGTCGGATACGGTGAGCAATATCGTAGTCAAGCATGGCTTTAATAAGACATACTACTATGAAGGCGAAAAGATTGACCTGACAGGCCTTGAAGCGACATTGAAGTATAGCAACGACGCAGAGGAGAATGTAGCTTACACTGACTTTAAGGCAAAAAAAATCGTAATGACGTACACCACGGGAAGCCAGGCCGTAAATCTCGATACAATCTTAACCAATACAACGCACACTGATGAGACCATCACTCTCACCCATGGCACTCATTCAACGAGTACACTGTATCGGGATCGGCTGAATGTGTCGAATACGGTGAAGACTATCGAGATCCTGAATCAGCCTAAACTCAACTATGAGTATGGCGAAAAACTCGACCTGTTACCTCTTGAACTGAAGTTGACATATGATAATGATAATGATGTGGTTGAGACTTTGATGTATAACGAAAAGATTTTCACCGATAGAAGCATATCACTGAATTACAATGACAATAATGGTGGCGCTGGCACACCGGCAACACCAAACGAACGAATGAAAATAAAAGATCACCACGGTAAGAAAATTATCGTTACAATGGCGGGTATAACAGATGAAACAGGTGAGTTGACTGTGACAGGTACGCCAGTAAGCTTGGCGATCTCCAACCCTCCAAACCTCGTGACATATGATAATACTAGTGATTATATTCTCAAGCTGGCAGGGCTTACAGTAAAGTTAACGTATGACTATTCAGGCGGAAGTGGAACTGATGAAGTGCCATTTGAAGAATTTGCCACTTATCCCATCCCAATCGAAATAACCTACACGGGTACCGCGAATACAAAGGGCGAACCTATAGCAGAGGGAGCTACGCTAGATCCTGACACACACAACAATAAGTTTATCGCTGTTACGGCTCCAGTTACTACAGGAACAGGATTTGCTACAGTTACAAAAGGGACAACAAAGCTTTCGGTGACTGCATAAATACGATCAAGCATCACAATCCTTAACACAGCAAGGGGGAACACGCAAACCTCTTTGAGGCCGCGCGTGAAAAAAATATGAATAAAAAAATCCTTGGCGCATTAACAGCCATGCTCGTTACAACGGGCGTCTGTACGGCGGCGTCCGCGGAAATCGTCACAAAAGACATTCCCGTTGTGACCGGAAGAATCAATTTAGTCATCGACGGCATACCGTCCGACATTGATACCTTTCTCTACGAGGATAAAACCTATATTCCATTGAGGCTCGTAGCGGAAGCCATGGGCGGGATAGTCGCATGGGACGACGCGACCGGCACTGTGTCAATTACCATGCCGCAGCTCAGTCCGACGTCTCAACCGACCCTCACGCCCAAAGCGTCGCCTTCTAGCGCCGCGGTTTCTGGAACGCCGACGCCTTCTGTAACCCCGTCGCCATCCGGGACATACTCTCCGGCTCTGGCGCCAGGTTCCGTCAACGGCACGAGCAGCACTCCATCAGCGGGTGCGGCCACACCGGCGCCAACGTCGGCTCCAGCTTCACCGTCGGCATCGGCAAGCGCAGCCCCGTCGGAATCGGCAGACCCGTCGTCTTCCCCGTCGGCTTCGGTAGGCGCATCTTCTTCACCAACGGCATCGGCAGACAACGCGTCTTCTTCACCTTCATCAACGGCTTCGGATGACACGGATCAAAACTCTAGCCCGCGCTCCAGCAGCCGCTATCGCGCGCCGCAGAGTTCTTCCACCAGCATCCGCAATCGTATGCCGCATCAGCCCAGAATCAAAAGAGCGGGCGAAATTTTGAAATAACAAAATAATAAAATAACAAAAAAATGGAGAGGCCCTTTACAGGCTTCTCCGTTTTTTTTTGCGTGTATGGATTGGCCGTTAAGGTTCATACTAAAGTTAAGAACAAAAATATGAAGCGGGCGGCAGAATGCCGCGCGTAACATGGAAAGGCGATCCCACATGCGCGAAAAAATATATTCGGTATCATCAGATGAACCGCCGGAAGAAAACATGCCTTCAAGAGAGGCCATACGGGAGTTTGGTATGCCGTCCATGCAGCCTGTACGCAATCCGCGGGGCAATGTACAGTTTCTCAGCATCATCGGGCAGGTGGAGGGGCATTTGATCTTGCCGCCAGCCAACAAAAGCACCAAATATGAACACGTCATCCCTCAGCTTTTTATGGCCGCCGAAAGCCCGGACGTGGACGGTATGCTGGTTCTGCTGAACACAGTCGGCGGGGATGTGGAAGCCGGGCTGGCCATTGCGGAGCTGATTTCCCATTTTGGCAAGCCGACCGTCAGCCTGGTCATCGGCGGCGGGCATTCCATCGGGGTCCCTCTGGCGGTGTCCGCCGATTATTCTTTTATCGCGCCCTCCGCTACCATGACGCTTCATCCCGTCCGTCTCAACGGCACCGTGATAGGCGCGCCGCAGACCTATGAATATTTTCATAAGATGCAGGAACGCGTCGATGATTTTATCGCAAGCAATTCTAAAATCACCAAAGAAAACCTGCGGGCTTTGATGCTGGACACCAGCAAATTGGTGCTGGACGTGGGCACGATCCTCATTGGCGAGGAAGCCGTGGCGCAAATGCTGATCGACGAGGTAGGCGGCCTCTTTGAGGCGATGGAAAAATTGTACGACATGATTCGGATAAACCGGGAAAAAATGGACAGCGAAAAAACAGACAGCGAAAAAGCGGACAGCGAAAAAACGAACAGCGAAAAAGCGTAGGGGCGATTATAATCGCCCGTGTAACACATCACACTTCTTTTCTGGCGGGCATAGGATGGTTTGTACGAGGCTCATGAAAGGCGGCGCGCCTTTCCGAAAGCCAAGACAAATGCCTTTAAGGCGCAAAAGAAAAGGGGGGTTGAAAATGTGGTGGAACTATCCTTACGGCGGCTGTGGCGGCTGGGATAACGACTGTTGCGGCGGCTGGGGTAATAATTGTTGCGGCGGCTGGGGTAATAATTGCGGCGGCGGCTGGGGTTATCCGTTATTCGGAGGCTCTTGGGGCGGCAATTGGCAGCGCAGGCGCTTCAGATAATTTCAGTTTGCAAAGGGAGACGGAGACGTCTCCTTTTTTGCGTTTTTACTGGACGCGGAGAGGCGCTGGCGGTATAATAGGCAAAAATTCTAGGAGGAATGTTTGTGACGGCGTCCATGGACAAAATCACGGCTCTGGCGAAAAACAGGGGCTTTGTTTACCCAGGCTCGGAAATTTACGGCGGATTGGCCAATACATGGGATTACGGCCCGCTCGGAGTGGAATTGAAAAACAATGTGAAAAAAGCCTGGTGGAAAAAATTCGTGCAGGAAAGTCCGTACAATGTCGGTTTGGACTGCGCGATATTGATGAACTCGCGGGTTTGGGAGGCGTCCGGCCATGCCGGCGGTTTTTCCGATCCGCTCATGGACTGCCGGGAGTGCAAGGAGCGTTTCCGCGCGGATAAGCTCATTGAGGATTATCTGCGGGCAAAAGGCATAGAGCAGACTGTGGACGGCTGGCCCCAGGAGAAGATGAAAGATTACATCGATAAAGAAAACATCCCCTGCCCCAGCTGCGGCAAGCACAATTTTACGGATATACGGCAGTTTAACCTCATGTTCAAAACGCATTCCGGCGTCACGGAAGACAGCAAAAGCGCCGTCTATCTGCGCCCGGAAACGGCGCAGGGTATTTTTGTCAACTTCAAAAACGTACAGCGCACGTCCCGCAAAAAGATTCCCTTCGGCATCGCCCAAATCGGCAAATCGTTTCGCAATGAAATCACGCCCGGCAATTTTACCTTCCGCACCAGAGAATTTGAGCAGATGGAATTGGAATTTTTTTGCGAGCCGGGCACGGACCTGGAATGGTTTGCCTATTGGAAAAATTTTTGCGTGGAATGGCTGCAAAGCCTCGGCCTGGACGGAAACAGCGTCCGCGTGCGGGATCACGCCCAAGAAGAATTGTCTCATTACAGCAAGGCCACCACGGATATTGAGTGTGCGTTTCCGTTCGGCTGGGGCGAACTCTGGGGCATCGCCGACCGCACTGATTTTGATCTGAAACAGCATCAGGAACATTCCGGCCAGGACATGGCGTATTACGAACAGACCGAAAATAAAAAATATATTCCCTATTGCATTGAGCCGTCGCTGGGCGTGGATCGCGCCGCGCTGGCTTTTCTCTGCCAGGCTTACACGGAGGAAACCGTCAAAGACGCAAAGGGGGAAGATGATGTGCGCGCCGTGCTCCGACTCCATCACGCGCTGGCTCCGGTGAAAGCCGCCGTTTTGCCGCTCTCTAAAAAGCTGGCGGAAAACGCGCGGGAGATTTACCGCCAACTGTGTCAGCATTTTGTCTGCGATTACGACGACGCGGGCGCCATTGGCCGCCGCTACAGACGCCAGGATGAAATCGGCACGCCTTACTGCGTCACGTTTGATTTTGATTCGCTGGAGGATCAGGCGGTGACGGTGCGCGAACGCGACAGCATGGCCCAGGAAAGAGTCCGCATAGAAGAGCTGACCGGCTGGCTGGAAGACAATCTAAGATTTTAAATCTACGCGGGAACGGAAAGAGTTTTCGTTCCCGCGTAGATTTTTTTATTTTTATGCGAAAAGTATCGGCTGATATGCCCCGCCCGGCTGTCTGCCCACAATTTGCGCGTGGATTGCGCCGTCCTCCGGGATGTCGATGACGGCGTAAGTGCGCGGCTGCTTGTCTTTGGGGATGCCGATGGAACCCGGATTGACCATCAGCGTCCGGCCCGCTTGAAAAATAACCGGTATGTGCGTGTGCCCAAACAGACAGACATCCGCCTCGTTTTCCGCGGCGAACAAAGAAATCCGCTCATAATTATTTTTCACATGCAATGTGTGCCCGTGCGTCAGCAAGATTTTCCGGCCATGGCAATGAAAGGTCAGGACAGATTGTTCCGGCTCGGCATCGCAGTTGCCTGTAACGGCGTACAGCGGAATCTGCGGATACGATCGCATGAGTTCATGTATCTCCGGCCAGCCGTCGCCCAAATGCACTACCGCGCCGACGTGCCGCACGGCTTTTTCCAGCGCGAGCCGCATTTCCGATCCGTCCCGGTGTGAATCGCTGAAGGCGAATATTTTCATTCGAGACCTCCCGCTGGCAGCGCTTCCATCAACTGCTGCAACGCTTTTGCCCGATGACTGATCTTGTTTTTCAACAGCGCGGGAATTTCCGCCATCGTCTGATCGTATTCGGGCAAGTCAAAGATAGGATCGAATCCGAACCCTTCTGCCCCGCGTACATCATGCGCGATCCTGCCTTCCACGGCGGCGCGCGCGGTCAGCGTCCGCCCGTCTGGAAATACCGCCGCCACCACGCATACAAAACGCGCGGTTCGATTTTCTTTCGGAACATCCCAGAGCAAATCCAATATTTTTTGATTCTTAATCACATGAGGCGTATCGGCGCCTAAAAAACGGGAGGAGTACACGCCCGGCTCCCCGCTCAAAGCGTTCACTTCCAAGCCGGAATCGTCCGCCAGCGTCAATATGCGGCACCCGGCGCGTTTGAGCGCGCGCGATACTTCCGACGCTTTTTTCAGCGCGTTCTCCTCATAGGTATCGCCGTCTTCCAGCACGTCCAGCTCCACGCCGGCTTCCGCCATCGACTGCACGGTATATCCCCATTCTTCCAAGATGTCTTTCATTTCTTTTAGCTTCCCCGGGTTTTTGGTGGCCAGCACAATGGAAATCATATCAATATTCTGGCGCTATCAAGCCGTATGTCCCGTCCGCGCGTTTGTACACGACGTTGACGAGATCCGTATGCCCATCGCGAAACACATAAAAGCTGTGGCCCAGCATTTCCATTTCCATAACCGCTTCTTCCGCGTCCATGGGTTTTAAGGGGAAATGTTTCGTCCTATTGATGATCACCGCGCTTTCTTCCTGTGAATCGCCTTCGGCCTCCACCAGCGCATGGAATTCTTCTGTAAAGGACGCGTCGCGCCTGGAGCGGTCGCGCAGACGGCGTTTATATTTGATCAATTGTTTTTCCAGTACGTCGATCACGTCGTCCAAAGCGGAAAACATATCGTTGGCCGTGACCTCGGCGCGGAGGATGCGTTTGCGCAGCGGAATGGTTACTTCCACACGGTTGATCTGCCGGTTGACGCTGTAAGTGACAGACACGTCCGCCTCCTCGGGCAGTAATTTCTCCAGCTTTCCCAGTTTCTGCTGTGTTCTGTCTTTCAGCGCGTCTGTGACGCTGATATTTTTGCCGGTAAAGGTATATTTCATCGTGATCCCCTTTCAAATTTTACGCATAAACGAAATTACGGCGGGCGGCAAATTGATGCGCCCGTACAGCCATGGGCTTATTATATTGGAAAAGACGCCCATAAGCAAGACCGGCGCGTGAAGTGAAAAATTTACGCGCAAATTGACAAAGGAGCCTGTGCGCGAACCGCACAAGCTCCTTGCTACATTCTTACCTCAAATCATCTTGCCACAATTTGCCTTACCATAATTTGCCTTGCCACAATTTGTCTTACCATAATTTGTAGTAGTCTAATTTGTCTTGCCACAATTTGTCTTACCTCAAATCATATTGCCACAATTTGTCTTACCACAATTTGTCTTACCACAATTCGTCTTGCCTCTTCTTGCCTCGCCTTGCTATATCGATTCTATTTTTTCTACTCCTGCTATTTTATTCTATGCTATTCTTCTCTTTCTATTCTTTCTGCGTAAAGCCGCTGCCCGCATCTAGCAGGCTATCTATTCGGCCTTCTTCATCATCTGATTGTTTTTTCGCCTGCTGCTTAGTTTTGCCGCCAGCCGGTTTCTTTGCGTTTTTGTCCATAATTCAATACATCCTCCATTAATTTTCAATTATCCTTTTGCCCCGTCTATATTTCATATCCGTGGCACGATATTATTTTAACCGGAGGCATCGATATTATGCATTCGCCGTTCTTGAAAATACACCGGCGTTAAGCCAGCCGAACGCGCCATGCGAAGAGCCGCGTCAAAATGCCGGCCCACCTGGCCCGGTTCATGCGCGTCTGATCCGATGGTGATATACCGCCCGCCGCGCTCATAATAGCCGCGCAAAACTTCCAGCCAGTTTTTTTGTGCGGACGCGCTAGCCAAACGCCTTGTGTTCAGTTCCAGAACTTTTCCCTTACTCAGCAACGCTTCAAATATCTGATTGTATTCTTTCGGATACGCAGAAAAGGGGATTTCCTTTTCTGGAAAAGGACTGTAGCGCGATGGATAATCAATATGCCCCAAGCTGTCAAAAAAATCGCAGGACTCAGCCATCCGCGCGGCGCATTGCAGGTACTGGCGGTAAATTTCATCCGGCGGCAGTTTCCGCGCGAAAAATGTGGTGTAGATATCATGCCCGTCTACCATATGGATGGAACCGATGATATAATCCACCCCTGGGCTGGCGGCGGCTTCCCGGTTTTGGGAGGCGCTGGCGTCAGTCAAGCCGATTTCCAGGCCTGTTAAGAGGCCCTCCGCTTTATACGGTTCGTATTCCCGCAGATAGCGCGGCAAGTCCACGGCAAAATCGAGATCGCTGTCGCATTCATAATCCAGGTGTTCGGTCAAAATCACGCCCAGGCGGCGCGCTTTCGCGGCGTTCATGGCCTCCCTTGGCTCCATGTCCGAATCGGCGGACATTTTGGAGTGGACATGGGTATCATAAAGCATCAAGAGCTGACCTCGTTAAACATTTGCGTCAGCATATCTTCCGCGTTATTTTTCTCCATATCCTGGGAAAGTATCAGCTCCGAAACAATGATCTGCTTCGCCGTCGTCATCATCTTTTTTTCCGCGCTGCTGAGGCCCCTTTGCTTTTCGCGTAACAAAAGATTGCGAAAGACCAGCACCACTTCCGTCAGCTGCCCCGATTTGATTTTTTCCATATTGCTTTTATATCTTAAGTTCCAGTTATCGGGCATCTCAATGGGTTTTAGGGATACGCTTTCAATGATGCGGAGCATTTCATCTTTCTCGTAAATATGCCGGATTCCCAAATGTTCAGCGTTGGAGGCCGCAATCATAATCTTGAGGTTCCCAACAGGGATACGCAGCACATAAAACATCTGCGAGTCGCCGTCGATCTCCCTTTCTTCTAAGTCTTCTATCACCCCAGCTCCATACATTGGATAAACAATCTTATCTCCTTTTGCAAACATTGAATCAACTCCCAAATTCACTGCTAGTAAAATTATCCTGTTTTAATTATAATATAACGCCGTAAAAATGGCAAACAAAAATTTTGTCATGGCAAAAATTCCGTCATATGCGTCCTATAGCGCGCCGGCAGGAACTGCCGCTGCAGTTTTGCGTTTTCCCGTTCCTCCACGGCGACAGCCTCAAAAAACGCCTTCCACAAATGCTGAAACCGCTCTTCCTCCCGGACGAATGTCCGGACATTCGTCCGGACGTTCGCCTGAGGGGGAACACATTCGACGCGGTAATCGCGGCCGTCATACACGGCGGCTTTGCCGCGCTTCACATCGTGAATGATCCAGAGCTGATTCATAAACCTATCCCTAAAATGTTCCGCCAGAATGGGCAGTACGTTATGAACCGGGCTGACAGAGGCGTAATACACGCCTTGATCTGTCAGCGTAAAGCGGCAGAACCCCATCAAACGCTGGGCTTCCCGGGCCGCGGCGAACGCCAGTTTTTGCGTAGAGCGCACATACGGCTCCCGCGTATAATCGTCCACAGCCCGGCCCACGCGAAACCCCAGACGTATATAGCGCAGCAAATTTATCAGGCGGCTGTCGTCACGGCCGTCCTCACGGCGGGGGCCGTCCGCGAGAAAAGCGTGATATAGATTGGATTCCGCCTGCGGGGAAATTTTTTGGCGGACAGCCGTCAGCACCCGCAGGGCTTTGCCGCGATCCGCGGCGACGTAAAAAGGCTCCGCGTCCAGCCGGATCTCCACTTCCCCTTCATCAATAAAAGCGTAATCCAGCTTGTCATAATAGGAGGAATACACCACACAGAGAAATCCCCCGTAAGTTCCGTCAAAAACCGCCGCAACGCGTTTGCGTTCAGACATTCGCTTCATCCCGCAGCGCCAAAGGCCCGTCCTCCCACAAATTCATCTGCTGATACGCCTCGCCCGTCTCTGTCAGTTTCACGGGCAAAAGCGCGGGGGGTACACGCCCCGTCTCTAATGTCTTGCCCGCGCACGTAATAAAATATTGGGCGCGTTTTAAAACAACGCCGATTTTTCGCAAGTGATCGAAACACAGCGCCCCGGCGCGGCGGGCGTTCACAATACGCTGCGCGGAGCGTTCGCCGATGCCGGGGACGCGCAGCAAAATAAAATAATCGGCGCGGTTGATTTCCACCGGAAAAAACTGCGGATTGCGCAGCGCCCAAGCGCATTTGGGATCCATCGCGAGATTCAAATTTTCGTTCCCGTCCGGCAGTATTTCCGACGCGCTGAACCCATAAAACCGCAAAAGCCAATCAGCCTGGTACAGCCTGTGTTCCCGCAGAAGAGGCGGCTTCGAGGCGGGCAGCAGCGGATGCCCGCTGATAACCGGCGTATACGCCGAGTAAAACACCCTCTTCAGGCCGAAACGCTTATACAGCCCTTCGCTCAGCCTCACGATGGATTTATCACTTTCCTCCGTCGCGCCCACGATGAGCTGTGTGCTTTGCCCCGCCGGGACGAAATCCGGCGCGCCTGGAAACAGGCGCGTTTCCTCCCGCGCCTGCACGATGGCGTCTGTCAGAAGTTTCATAGGCGTCAGAATAGAATGTTTCGTCTTGTCTGGCGCCAGCAGGCGAAGGCTTTTTTCCGATGGAAGCTCAATGTTCACGCTCATCCGGTCCGCCAGCCGTCCCACTTGCGTGATCAAATTTGGATCGGCGCCGGGGATGGCTTTTACATGGATATAGCCGTTAAACCGGTATTCCTGGCGCAGCAGACGAAGCGTTTTCAACGTCTGCTCCATGGTGAAACTGGGATCGCGCATAACGGCGGAACTCAAAAATAAACCTTCAATGTAATTGCGCCGGTAAAAATTCATTGTCAATTCCGCTATCTCCGCCGGCGTAAAGGCGGCCCGCGGCACGTCGCTGGAGGATCGGTTCACGCAATATTGGCAGTCATAGACGCAGATATTGGTCTGCAATATTTTCAAGAGCGATACACAGCGCCCATCCGCGGCGAAGCTGTGGCATATGCCGCACGCCGCCGCGCTGCCCAGGCTTCCCCGGCGGCCTTGCCGGTTGACGCCGCTGGATGTGCAGGCTACGTCATATTTCGCCGCCGCGGATAAAATTTGTAGCTTTTCTAAAATGTCCACGCGCATTTCTCTCCCTTATCTCAAAATAGTATAGCGGATTCAGGAAGGGTATGCAAACATATGTTTATCTTTTAGGGCGGGATTCACGCAAAAAAATTAAAAAAGTCAAAAGTAAAAAGCTTTATGGCATTATTGCATTTGTCTTTTTCAGGAAAATATTGTATAATATGTGATATGCGTTTTCAGGGAGGGCTTGGGCTGTGGACGAGGTCAATAGAGTGCAAGTCAATATCAATGGCGAGATCATCACACTCGTTTCCTCGGAAAACGAGGAGTATGTGAAACAATTGGCGGCATACATAGACACAAAAATCAATGAAATCACAAATGTCAGCGTCCAAGCCAACATCCGTCCCAATCTACGAAACCTCCTGGCGGCTTTAAATATCGCTGACGAACTTTTTAAAGAACAAGAAAATACGCTGGCCGAGCGGCAAGCGACGGAACGGGAGATCCAAAAAAACGAACGGCTTCAAACCTTGATTGACGAATTGAGGACTGCTTTGGATCAAGCGCGCGCTGAATTGAGTATTTTTAAAGAATCGCGCGCTATCCAGGGCATTCTGATGCCGGAGACCCTTTTGCAGGATACATGGACGCCCGCCAGATGACGGAAAAATACATAAAGTGAGGGGGTCGCCATGTTTCAGTTTGTGATTATCGTGTGCCGGTATTTGTTCGTGCTGAATATCCTGTATTTTCTTTTGGAAGGCGTGGCCTTTCTTCTCGACGAGCGGAATATTAGAGAATGGGATCGAAACGATGCCATAACCAAACAAAAAGGCATTCTTATTTTGACGCATCTGACGGGGTTTCTCTTATTGGGCTACAAACAGGGCAGTTATATATTTGACTGGAACGTGCTGGTGATGGGCGCCGCGAGCCTGGCGTTTTTGCTGGTGGGGCTGCCGCTGGTCAAGCTGGTGTACAAAAACAGCTGTCCTTTGATGTGGAACGGCGTCTTTTTTTTGCTGGATCTAGGCCTGATCACTCTGCAGAGGCTGGATCCGGATATCGCGCGGCGCCAGCTTATTTTTATCGGCGCGGGCTTCGCGGCCATGCTGCTGATCCCGCTGGTTTTCAAAATGATACCCAAATGGGAAAAATTAGAGCCTGTGTATTTAATCCTCAGCTTTTTACTGCTTTTGCTCCCCTTTTTTTTGGGCAAGCTGACCTATGGTTCGCTGAACTGGATCACCATCGGCTCTCTTCGCTTTCAGCCGTCCGAAATCGTCAAGTTTTTATTTGTCCTCTATTTGGCCTCCGTGTTTCGCAAAAATTTGACTCTTAGGCAGCTGATCGCGCCCACGGCGGCGGCGGCGGCGGCAGTGATCATTTTAACCGTTCAGAGGGATCTGGGCGGCGCGCTGATTTTCTTCATGACTTTTATGATCCTGCTCTACGTCTCTACAGGCCGTGAGCTGCTGTTTTTTTCCGGCCTCCTGGCGGCGTCCGGCGTCGCCTGGCTGACGTCCAAGACCGTCTCGCATGTACAGGCCCGCGTGGCTGTCTGGCTCGATCCCTGGGCGGATCCTTACAATAAAGGTTATCAAATCGTTCAATCTTTAATCGCCATCGCCTCCGGCGGGCTTTGGGGCAGCGGCCTGACGCGGGGCGCGCCGCGCGTTGTGCCTGTGGTGAACAGCGATTTTATTTTTTCCGCCATCTGCGAGGAATTCGGCGGCCTGTTCGGCATCGGCGTTTTTGGTATCTTCATCATGGTTTTCTATCGGGGCATGCATATTGCCCTGCGCTGCCAGCGCCCCTATCACAGCCTCCTCGCCACCGGGTACACCAGTCTGCTGGCGCTTCAAACGTTTTTAATTTTGGGAGGCGTCATCAAATTTATCCCGCTTACCGGCGTGACGCTGCCTTTTATCAGCAGCGGCGGCAGTTCTGTGATCGTCAGTATCTTGATGATAGGGATTCTGCAGTGGCTGTATCAAAACAATCATGACGATCTGGTTGCTTCAGAGAAAATATCAACAAAATTTACATGAAAATATTGACTTTTATTTTGCAATGTGATATTTTTTAATGGTGATCTAAAAATTCATTTAAGCGAAGAAAGAAGGAGC
>JAITPB010000081.1 GCA_031289625.1 Clostridiales bacterium
AATCTTGTTGATAGAGTGAGAAAAAATCCTTGAAAACAAAGGCAACAATTCCCAGAAAGTTCAGTTATTTAATTTTTTGCTGGAGACGCGATGATTGAATATCAATTGGTCACAGATACAAAGCCAGCGCCGAAAACAGGCTATCTCGTGCAGCTCATTCCCATGATCATCATTGCCGTTATTTCTATTTTCCTGCTCTTGTTTATGGTACAGCAAATGCAGGGCGGCTCCGGCGGCAACCGTATCATGTCTTTTGGCAAAAGTAAAGCGCGTATTTCCCTGGATGATAAAAAGAAAATTACTTTTGAGCAAGTGGCCGGTTTGGTGGAAGAAAAAGCCGAGCTGGAAGAGATTGTAGAATTTTTGAAACAGCCGAAAAAATTTACCGACATCGGCGCGCGGATTCCCAAAGGCGTGCTGCTCGTAGGCCCGCCCGGTACCGGCAAGACCTATCTGGCCAAGGCGGTGTCTGGAGAGGCTGGCGTACCCTTTTTCAGCATTTCCGGTTCTGATTTTGTCGAGATGTTTGTGGGCGTTGGCGCGTCCCGCGTCCGTGATTTATTTGAGCAAGCGAAAAAAAACACGCCCTGCATTGTTTTTATCGATGAGATTGACGCGGTTGGCCGCCGCAGAGGCGCCGGCCTGGGCGGTGGCCATGATGAACGGGAACAAACGCTGAATCAATTGCTGGTGGAAATGGACGGCTTCGGTATGAACGAGGGCGTCATCATCATGGCGGCCACGAACCGCCCGGATATTTTGGATCCGGCGCTGCTGCGGCCTGGACGCTTTGACCGGCAGGTGGTCGTCGGAAAGCCGGATGTAAAAGGACGCGAAGATGTCCTGAACATACACGCCAAAGGGAAAGTCCTGTCGCGTCATGTGGATATGAGAGTCGTCGCGCAGACCACGGCGGGTTTTACCCCCGCGGATTTAGAGAACTTATTGAACGAGGCGGCTTTACTGGCCGCACGGCATAGCAAAAAAGAAATTGATATGGACGATTTGCGTAAAGCATTTGTCAAAGTGGGGATCGGCACGGAAAAGAAAAGCCGCGTGATCTCCGAAAAAGAACGGCGCATCACCGCTTATCACGAAGCCGGGCACGCCATTCTCTTTGAAGTTTTATCGGAAATTGATCCGACGTACATGATTTCCGTCATTCCTACGGGCATGGCGGGCGGATATACCATGCCCCTGCCCGGCGAGGAGAGAGGGTATATCACCAAAAAATATATGGAACAGACGATCACTTCCCTGTTGGGCGGACGCGCGGCGGAGTGCATTGTGCTGCAGGACATCACCACCGGCGCGGCCAACGACATCGAACGGGCGACGTCTATCGCGCGCAGTATGGTCATGAAATATGGAATGACCGAAACGCTGGGGCCTGTTCAATTGGGAGACGATCACGATGAAGTGTTTATTGGCCGGGATTTGGCGCATACGCGCAACTACGGCGAACAAGTGGCCTCTTTGATTGACAGCGAAATCAAACGCATTGTGGTGGACGGCTATCAGGAAGCCCTGCAGATCATCAACATGCATCTGGACGTACTGCATCAGATTGCGGCGCTCTTAATGGAAAAAGAAAAAGTCACCGGCGAGGAAATCCGTAAACTGTTTCCCATCGGATCCATTAAGGAAGGCGTTAAGGAAGGCTTTATGATCTCCGAAAAATAAAAGAAATGCCTGGGGAAAGAAAATTCCCAGGCATTTCTTTTTTTGTTGAGGGCGTGTGATTTAAGGTTGTACGCCATAAACAGCAAAAATCGGAAGATAGTCGCCAGATGTGTCAGTGAGCAGCAGATCATACGCATAACATCTTGCGGGTATATTCAGCGGAGCTACCTCTGGCGTGCTAGCGGCGTCTCCAGCCAAAACAGAATAATTACCCCCGCGGTTTACGACTAAATAACCGCCCACTTGTTCCGCATAGGCAACAACCCATTGTTGATATTTGTTACCGTCAGTATAACTATCGGCGAGACTGACGGGCGCGGAACTGACGCCATTCGTTTCTTTGAGAGCTTCTGTCTGAACCACTTTATTGGTGCTCTTGATCGTCATCTTGTAGTATGGACTTTGCAATATCGGATCCTTCGCGCCATTATCAAGAGGTTCCAGAATGATATACGGATCCACGGAAGTATTCGTTTTTTGCTTCAACAAAGCGCCAGTGCCTTGTTCGACATCTAAGAAGCCCCAAAAATCAATGGCCGCTGCATCAAACCATCCAATGGTTCGTAAAAGCAGATCTCTGTTGGTAATCGGATCTGGATTCGCCACATAAGTTGGCGCGGCTGTAGTTGGTGTAGCCACCGGAGTCGGTGAAGGCGTCGGCGTCGCGGTAGCCGCAGTTGTTGGCGTTGGTGTCGCGGCAGCCGCAGTTGTTGGCGTTGGTGTCGCGGTAGCAGCCGCGACTGTTGGAGTAACCTCTAGCTCTGGCGTTACTGTCGGCGTTGTCGCGGGCGGAGGCGTCGGCGTTACTGTCGGTTCGGATTCGGCAGCAGGAGGCGTTGGCGTTACTGTCGGTTCGGATTCGGTAGCAGGAGGCGTTGGCGTAGGAAGCGCCGGCTGTCCGCCGCTGGAAGGACCTAAGAGAATTCCGCTCCATCCGGCCAGGTACTGTGAAAGTTTGATTGCGTCACGGGTATTGATAATGCCGTCGTAATGCACGTCTGCAGCCGCCACCTGTTCGTCTGTTAATTTCAGGCTCCATCCAGCCAAAATCTGCGAGAGCATCACCAAATCCCTTGTGTTTACATTATTGTCTCCATTAATATCGCCGTATGCAACCTTTGAAACATTGACTGAACCGTTAATCAAATTGATATACGGTAAAAGATCCATCTCTTGGTTAAAAAATTCTGCTTTGCTCAAAGTCAGCGTTGTATCTCCGACAGCGGCAGTTTCTTTGATATTAAAACCCACCGTGTATAAAACGCCTGTGCCGGTGACATTACTGGAATTGGCCCAGGCGGTTCTGACGACGCCGTCCAGCACTGCTCCTTGAGATACATTAGACTCCACACTACTGACGACCGTTCCATCCATTACGATGAATGGTTCAAGCGCAGATGTGTCATATCGAAGTTCCATGGTAAAGCCAGCGAAGTCTTTGCTGATATCGCTGTCGGCATTGTAAGTAAGAGATACATCCACATAGACATCATAACCAGGCCGGCCCGCAGCCGAACCTACATCTATGTCCATAAAAGGATATGCCGACAGACCCGGTTCAGAAACAGACGTATCTGAGCCAAACGCCGCCGCAGCGAGGCTCATTGACATAACAAGCGCAAGCGCGCAGGACGCCGCTTTCCGGGCAAAAAATTTAAAAAAATTCTTCATTATAAATCCTCCTTCGTTTTTATGACTCTAAGGTAAGGCTATATGTATAGCATTTAAGGTTTGTAAAATGACATCATCTGTTTTTTGATTAATAATATCACCCGAGGCATATTGAATGGTAAAATCTGCAAAGGCGCCAGCCGCGCCCGGTTTCGTTTGGAACGTCACTGTCATGATGAGGCCGTCGTCCCATATATCATTAGGACTGGCCCATGCCGCCGAAACATAAGACAAACTGCCGATGTCCTGCCCGTCGTCTATGTTGGTGATCGCGTCGGAAAAAACGGAACCTTTTGTCAGGGATACAGGCGTAACTTTATCGCTGTCAAAATTCAGCTTAAAGTTCAGCCCCGCGATTCCCGGATTATTTTTCAAGAAAACGCTCACTTTAATTTGCCCGCCGCCGCCTGTTGAATCTGCGGTTACACGGAAACCAGGCCCCAATAAAACACCGCCCCACCCTGCCTGATATTGCTTAAGCAGGATAGCGTCGCGCGTATCCAGCGCGCCGTCTGTAAATACATCAGCAGCTTGAAACTGAGCAGGGGTTAAATCCAAAACCCAGCCGGATAAAATCTGGTTGATCAAAATCAGATCTCTAATGTCAACCAGGCTATCTCCATTGATATCACCATAAATAAAATCTTCAATGGTAATGAGGCCAGGTTCTGTATATACGAACATGTCGTCCAAGATTTCATCGAAAAACTCAGTCTTAATTGGTGTGAGCGGCAGTTCCCCCGCAGCGCCTTCCTTAATTTTAAATCCGATTGTGTATAAAACGCCATCACCTATTGTATTAGTAGGATCTACCATAGATACCCAGGAGGTGCGCATACTGCCATTGATGTTCCCGCCTTCCCGAAGATTCGATTCCACACCGGAGACAATCGCTCCGTCGGAAATGGAAAGCGGTTCAAGCATCAACGCGTCATACTCAAGTTCCATGGCAAAACCAGCAAAACCCGTATTACCGAAAATGGATATATCCACATACACAACATCGCCGGGCCTTCCAAAAACCGAACCGACTTCGACGATGGGATCATCTGGTGAAGGCGGCGTTTGTGTTGGTTCAGCCGAAGGCGGCGCTTGTGTCGGTTCAGCCGGAGGGGGCGGCATTTGTGTCGGTTCAGCTGGGACTTGCGTCGGCTCAGCCGGGATTTGCGTCGGGTACAAGCACGGCGGATTTACGAGGATCGGCCTGCACGCATCAACTCGTTCATCCAAATCAGCCTGTTCATCCGAAACATTCTGTGCATCTGAATCAGCTTGTTCCGTTGCATCAGCCCGCTCTTGCAAATCAGCCTGTTCCCGCAAATCAATTTGCTTTATATCCGTCCAGGATGCGCCGAAGGCCAAAGAAGTCGGGGACATAGTCATAATCAACATGAGCGCTAAGTGGATTAATTTCCCGACAAATGACTTAAAAAAACTTCTCATAAGGACCCCCTCTTAATCTTTTGATTTAGGAGCGGCATTGCTTGCCAACCGCTGTCTAAACCTCTGAAAATAATTTGCATGTATCTTTCCTGTCACTCCATCATCATGATTGTCTTTTTATCTTTCATACTCGTATTTGTTGTGGATACCGTGGTTATTGCATAAGTGGGCATTTCTGTCACGTGAGACAGTATGATGAATTTTAAATGCCTGTCGTCAATTTGGGTAAAGACAATAATGTTCGGATCCGCACTTTCCGGATACACCCAAATCGCAGGGCTTTCTGTGTACAAAATGTACTCCTTGCCTGGGTCGGGATGAAGCATACTCTTCAAGATAATATCATCATCGCACTTTATTGTTACGTCGATCGCCTGAGGCGTGGGGGTCTTCGTCGGCGTCGGCGTATTCGTCGGTGTCGGTGCGTTTGTCGGGGTTGGCGTCTTCGTCGGTGTCGGCGCGTTTGTCGGGATTGGCGTATTCGTCGGTGTCGGTGCGTTTGTCGGGGTTGGCGTTTTCGTCGGTGTCGGCGTGTTTGTCGGGCTAGGGGTCTTCGTCGGTGTCGGCGTGTTTGTCGGGCTAGGTGCATTCGTCGGTGTCGGCGCGTTTGTCGGGGTTGGCGTTTTCGTCGGTGTCGGCGCGTTTGCTGGGCTAGGTGTATTCGTCGGTGTCGGCGTGTTTGTCGGGCTAGGCGTATTCGTCGGTGTCGGCGCGTTTGTCGGGCTAGGCGTATTCGTCGGTGTCGGCCTTGGAGCGTCTTCAGGAGCGGACGGGGGCGGCGGTGGTGTCGGCATCGATGTTAATACCGGCAGTGGCGTCGGTGTGAATGCCGGCGGCGGTGTTGGTGTTGAAGGAAGAATAGTAGGACCTAAGACAATGCCTACCCATCCCGCCAGGAATTGCGACATTTTAATGGCGTCCGCTAAATTAACGAGGCCGTCATAATATACGTCAGCCGCTTTAAACTGATCCTCGCCAAACGGGATCTTCCACGCAGCCAGATATTGTTTAAGGTAAATCAAGTCTTTCATATCAGCAGCGCCGTCGCCGTTGATATCCCCATATTGAATGGGTTTGGAAATATTAACAGCGCCGTCTGTGACGGAAGAAAAATTTATATCCTTAAAAGATTGATCAGAAACTGAATAGGATAATGCAATAGGCACGGCGCCAAGTTCAGCGTTTTCACTGATTTTAAACCTGACCGAGAATAACATGCCGCTCTCATTGATATTAGCAGGGCTTGCCCAGGACGCTGTTACAAAAGCGAAGGTGGGCGGAGGCTGAACATCGTTAAGATTTGATGTCACCTGCTGCAAAATTCCATCGGAAAGGGATATTGGCGTAAGTTTAGACACGTCAAAAAACAGCTTGAATTCGACGCCCGCAATACCTGGATTATTATCTATGTACACATTCACATCCACTTCATCGCCCTGGCTTCCCGAAACGGAATCCACTCTTAATGAAGGGGGCGGATCTGTTATTTGAGAAGCAGCTTGCACGGCCGGCGAGCAGAAAACGGTAGCGGTGATCATGGCCAGAATGCAGCGAACAGATTTTTGACGCAAAAAAAACATACCTCATCCTCCTCAAAGCAAGTTGTCGTACCTTTGAAAAATTATCTATATATTTGACAGCGAAACAAAAATCTCTCCGGCCAGCAGGTATTGGGCATGATTAAACCCAGCAAGACATATGATCATACAAAGTGTGAAAAAACTTTTAGGAAGGGAAAGCATCATGAAGGAATTTGCCTCTATCATGCTGAATAAACAAAGCGATGTCCCCGTCTATCGCCAGTTAGGAGACGCGTTTTGTCAGCTCATCCAAAGCGGCGTGCTTCCTCCACATAAAAAATTGCCACCCATCCGCACTATGGCGCGCGGATTACGTATTAACAACGATACAGTAATTAACGCTTACAAATATATGGAGAATCAGGGCGCGGCCTATTCCGTTGTCGGCAGCGGAACCTATGTATCAGACATATCGCGTATCCCGCGCGAGCCGGAAAAAATATTTTTAAATGAAGACAAAACCGGCGCGGCGGACGATATTTTTCCCGCGGAAGCGGTGCGAAAATACTTAAAAAACAAAACCCAATCCAGTACAGCCTCTATTGCCGCTGTATTCGGTTTTTTCTGTGAGCGTAATCCATAAGGCGGCCGCGCCGTCCCGAAATACGGCCAATCCTGAAAAAATCCAAAACCGGCCGCATTTTCCATCGTCTTTACCGCGAATTATTGATCTATTCGATTATTAATCATCTGCATTCATCGCGGGCGGATGAATATCCGGCGGAAGCGCATCCACGCCTGCCGGGATAAACCCAAACATCTGCGCGTCGGATGCGGTAGGCACAAACGCCTGCAAAGGGGTTCCGTCTTTGTATTCAGCATCGAGTACATCCAGCAGTAGGCCACTGCCGCGGTTGACGACGTTATACCAGCCGTCCCAACCGGGTACATCCTCTAGTTTCCATTGCTGCAACTCGTCCCCTGTAAATCCCCCCACGGTAATCGGCGTACTCATACTGGATTCGACAAATATTGTTTCAATGACCTTACCACTCCGCAAAAAAACCAGATAGAAATAGCCGTCTCCCGTGGGCCGCAGTTCCACCATTTGACTGATACCGCCATGCGGCGCCCAGATAACCAATTCTCCTGAATCAGCGTCGTCGTCAAAGACAAACCCTTCCATGGTTTCCACCAAAAAAACAGGGTTGCTGGAAACATCGCCGCCTGTTGTTGTCGACGAGGTTGTAACCGTAGCCTCTGGGGTGGGGGCAGCGGTCGGCAAAGGCGTTGTGGTCGACGTAGACGCAACGTCATTCGGGCCAAGCCGAATCCCGACCCATTCCGCGAGGAATTGCGCCAACTTAATGGCATCCAGCGTATTGAGCGCGCCGTCGTAATACACGTCCGCCACCTCTTTTTGATCTGGCGTCAGGTTGACTTTCCAGCCAGCCAAATATTGCAGGAGCAGGATCAGATCCTTTGTTTCGACTCTGCCGTCGCCGTTAATATCGCCGTACAAAATTTTGCTGGCAACCGTGACGATTCCTTCAATAGGTTCAAAATCAAGTTTCGTATATTCCTCACTGACGATATTGTGTGTAAGCTTCAGCGCGGATCCGCCGGGATCGGCGCTATCCTGAATCTTGAACTTGATTGTATATAAAACGCCGTTATCCGTAATATTGGAGGCGTTTACCCAAGTTGCCGTTATGTAATTTTCAATCGTTACCTGCGCGTCGTCTAGATTGGAGACCAGAGGGCTCAAGATTCCTTCTGAAATGGAGAGAGGCGTCACCTGGGCGGGATCAAACTCAATGACGATATCAATGCCAGCCAATCCGGAATTGCCGTGTATGGAGACATCCACATCCACTTCATCACCGGGCTGTCCAGAAACGGAACCCACTTGTATGGCGGGACGATTTAAGGGAGGCGTCTCAGCGGCGGATACGCCAGACGCCCCCGCGGCTACGATCATGTTCAGCCCGAGAGCGCACGCAGTCATCTTTTTGATAAATCGTTTTTTAACAAACAGTTCCAGGGGATGATGCATAAAAAATCCTCCTTCGTGCTATTTTAGCCTTATGGCAAAGTAACATTCACAGCGTCTATCACTTCTATACTGACTTCGTTTAAATCCTCGTCCGCAATATCCGCTGGTTCGTAGCGAATGGAAAAATCCGCGGCTGTGGCCTCCGGTTTTGCTTGAAAAGTCACAGTTATAATGTCGCCGTTTGTGGTTATATTGGCCGGACTGACCCAAGTCGCCGTTACAAAAGGCAGTTCCGGAAATTCGCCTCCCTGGTCCATATTGCTGATTACCGATTGAAAATGCTCGCCCTTTTTGATGGCGGACGGCGCGAACTGCGTGCCGTCAAAATGCAGCTGAAAGTTCATGCCCGCTATGCCTGGGTTATTCTCGATCGAAACAGTGACATCCACTTGCCCATTTTTGTCAAACGCCCCCGCCGCCGCCCGCAAAACAGGTTTTTGAGAGGCGGCGCCGGAAGACGGCGTCATCAAAAAATATGCGCTCCAAGCTGCGGCGGCAAACACAATCGCCGCTCCAATTATAATGATGGTTTTGACATTTTTTTTCATTTGTTTTCCTCCTTAAATATTCATTTGTGATTCTCGCGCGTCCGCACACGCTTTTTAACGGGTTTCGGCGGCGCGGCCACCTTCCAGTAAAATACGAACGCAAAAACGCCGATAACCGCAAAATAGCCTAAATACGGCAATAGATCGCCCGTATCAAAGGTCTTGGGATTTTCCCGGATCTCCGGACTTGTCGATCCCCCGGCGAGCGGTTCCGTGACCTGCACTGAGCAGACTGCCGTCATCTCTCCAACTCTAGCTGTGATCACAGCTTCTCCGATCTCTACGCCCGTTACCCAGCCATCCTCACTCACTGACGCTTTGCCGCTGTCAGAAGTTTCCCAGACGACAAGCTTGCTGTCAGTTGTATTGGATGGATGAAACGAAATCAACAGCGGTGTTGAATCGCCTTTCGCCACAAGCATAGAATCCATGCTGAGCGAAATGGATTCCATCGGCACGCTGGCGGCCGTGTCCACCCCGGTCAGCCCGGTTCCGGTCCCGGTCAGTTCTTCGCCGACTAAAGACGGCGGCGGCGGTTCCTGCGTGCTATTCTCCGGCGTGTCCGTCGCGTTCGCGTTTTGTGCGGCTGGCAGCGCCGGATACGTAGGCGTCCAGGAAGTCACGCTGGGCGGGACGTATTCAGACTCAGACGTGCCGCCGTTCCCCCATCCTTCCCAGGCCGCGGTCGCATCCTCTTTGACAAGGCTGACGTTTTGAAAATTCTGATTTGAAATTTCGGCTGGCTCGTAGCTCAATGTAAAATTCGCCGTGCCTTTAGAGGGGGCGGTTGGCTTCAATTGAAATGTCACTGTGCATACGTCGCCGTCCTCCTTTATGTCGCTTGCGCTGACCCATATGACGCCGATGCTGGTCAATTCGGAAAAGTTATTGTTTGCATCGTCTAAATTGCTGGTCAGCGGCGTAAAAGTGTTTCCCTGCGTCAGGCTCACAGGCGTCAAAATAGTGTTGTCGAAATTCAGCTTAAACTGAATCCCAGCTACTCCTGGATTGTTCCGCAGCGACACTATGACAGGTACTTGCCCCGAGGCGTTGAAATCCCCCGCTTTTGCCTGTAGTATCATGTCCGCCGCGTACACGTTTTTGGAATAGAAATAGCCGCTGAAAATCACAATATCCAGAACCAGCAGGATAGCGATCAGCCGTTTCATTCTCATTCCCCCTCAACCTCCCCTTTTTAAAACCAGTAGATTCGCGCTGTCGCCGCGTGTTTAAATTTCGACAATACAGCATTTGAATCGCCGATTTTCATGTGGATATTCTATATTCTATATGAATAACCAAAACATGTCAATCATTTGACAAATAAATAGATAATTAAAAATATTACGAAAATTTTCGTTCGCGCGCGGAGTGCGTGAAACGCGTGAAATATATGGATATTCATAAACGTTTCATATATTCGCGCGTTTTTTGGAATCATAAAAACGACATACGACAAAGGCGGCCATTAGACAATGATTTCAAACACAAAATTATCTTTACCGGCAAATACAAATTTAGTCATCGCAAACGCGCCAAAGATAAAGATAATCGCGTTTGCGTCTTCTACCGGCGGCACGGAGGCGCTTGAAAAAATTCTCCGCGCGCTCCCCGCCGCCATCCCTCCTGTATTAATTGTGCAGCACATGCCATCGGGGTTTACGAAATTATTCGCGGATCGCCTGAATACAATTTGCGCCATGGAAGTGCGCGAAGCCCGGAATCATGAATGCCTTTTATGGGGGCAGGCGCTCGTGGCGCCTGGGGATTACCATATGAGGCTGGAATGGGTCCAGCGGAAGATGGCGGTGGAATGCTTTGCCGGGCAAAAAATACATGGCGTAATGCCATCCGCGGACATTCTGTTTGAATCAGCCGCGAATTTTGTCAGGGAGAAAGCGATTGGCGTGGTCTTGACAGGGATGGGCGCCGACGGCGCGCGGGGCTTGCTGAAAATGCGGCAATGCGGCGCCAGAACCATCGCGCAGGATCAGGCGACTTCCGTTGTGTATGGGATGCCCAAAATTGCCTCGGACATGGGGGCGGCGGAGTACATTCTGCCGCTGGATATGGTGGCGGGAAAAATTATGAGTCTGCTCTAAAGCTGTAGATGACGCTACAGCTTTTTTCACAATCATGCTATACTGGTTTTAATGGATAAAAGAGAAGAGGAGTGAAACTATGTTTAAACAAACCCTGCGCGCTTTGGCCTTGGCGTTATGCGTCCTGCCGCTTGCCGCCGGATGCGCTTCCAGGCGGGCCGCCGTCAGTGCGGACGAACCTGCGGCCGTCAGAAATTTTACCATGACCGCAGCGACGGCTGCGGCGGAAACCGCTGCCCCGGCATCGCCCTCCGAAACGCCGGAAACGCTTGAGGCGGCGGAGCCAACGCCCGCTCAAACCCCTGAGGCTCTTCAGCCTGCGGCTCTTGATTATCTGGCCGTCAAGCCCTATGAAGCGGGCCAAATTATGATTTTGATGTACCATGGGCTGACAGAGGGCGAAGAGACGGATTCGTATACCAGAAGCGTGACGCATTTCAGAGAGGACTTGCAGGCTTTATACGATCGGGCTTTTCGGCTGATGTCCATGCAGGACTGGCGGGACAATCACGTGACTGTCGCGGCTGGTTTTACGCCTGTGATACTGACCTTCGACGACGGCAAGGGTTCCTCTTTCTCCTTAACGGATACAGGAGGATCGTTACAGCCTGCGGAGAACTGCGCTGTGGATATCATGACAAAATTCAGCGAGGCCCATCCGGATTTCGGCAATACAGCCATTTTTTTTGTGAACGGAAACGCAGAGCCGTTTAAAGGCGCCGGAACCTTGCAGGATCGTTTCGCGTATTTGCTGGATCGCGGCTTTGAAATCGGCAACCACACCTATTCGCACGATAGTATGAAAAAATTAAGCGCCGAAGGGATTCAGGAAGAAATCGGCAGAGTCGATCAGATGATCCGGGAAAACAGCAGCGGATATATCCCCTACGCGATTTCTTATCCTTTCGGGATCAAACCGCAGGAAGCCCTGGAGTCTTTTGTCCTAAACGGCCTATGGCAAGACAGGGCGTATCACTATGATTTTGCCTTGTGCGTGGGCCAGAGCGGCGCGCCTTCCGTTCCGATCCGAACAGGATATGACAGCCTAAGCGTGCCCAGGGTTCGCGCCTCCGACAACGAAGCTACGGATTTGGGCTGGACGCTGCGATACTATGAAGAACATCCCGAAGCCCGGTATATTTCAGACGGCATCCCCGATCGAATCTCCGTGCCGGAAGAATACGTGGACAATGTTGACGAGTCCCTCCTGAACGGAAAAGAATTATATGTGTATGACAAAGCGGGCAACAAAGCCCGCTGACAGACGCGCATTTTTCCGCCATCCTGAAAAGCCATCCTGAAAAAAGGATTTTCACCGCCGGATGCCGAATATGTAAAAAGAGCAGGAGAATCAGCCATGCGCTATCCCCATGAAATAATTGAAGACGTGCTGGCGGGGAACGACATTGTCAGCGTTGTATCGGGCTATGTACAACTGAAACAAAAAGGCGCGGATTATTTTGGCCTCTGCCCCTTTCATCAGGAAAAGACGCCCTCCTTTTCCGTCAGCGCGGATAAACAGCTCTATTACTGTTTCGGCTGCGGCGCGGGCGGCAATGTGCTGAGTTTTGTCATGCAGATTGAAAATTTAAATTTTTTAGACGCCCTGCGCTCTCTGGCGGACAGGATACACTACTATCTGCCGGACGCGGCGGACGATGAAGACGCGGCGCGCCAGGCGCGGCTGAAAGAGACTTTGCTGCTGATGCATCAAAAGGCGGCACGTTTTTTTTACGACAGGCTGCAAAGCGCGGACGGGCAAAACGCGGCGGCCTATTTGGACGAACGCGGCGTTTTGCGCAAAGCCCGGATAAAATTTGGATTGGGATACGCTCCAGGCAAGCGGGCATTGAGCGCGTTTCTCACAAAAGAAGGTTATCCTTCCGATTTGCTGGAAAAATCCGGCCTGGTGATTTCGGACAGGCATGGCGGCTTTTTTGATCGCTTTTCCGAGAGGCTGATGTTTCCCATCTTTGATCCGAGAGGCAGAGTGATTGCGTTCGGCGGCCGGCTTCTGGGCGGCGGGGAACCGAAATACTTAAACAGCCCGGAGACGCCTATCTTTAGCAAGAGCCATCATCTGTACGGCGTTCAGCTGGCGAAAAAGTCCACGGCGAAAGAATTTATTCTGGTGGAAGGCTACATGGACGTGATCAGTCTGCACCAAGCGGGCTTTTCGCAAGCGGTCGCGGCGCTGGGCACGTCGTTCAACGCGGGCCACGCGAAATTGCTGCGGCAATATTGTGAAAGCTGCGTAGCGCTTTTTGACAGCGACAAGGCGGGAACGAAAGCGGCGCTGCGCGCTATTCCAGTTTTGCTCGCGGCGGGGCTCCGGGTCAAAGTTCTGCAAGTCCATGACGCGAAAGATCCCGATGAATACATAAAGTCCTTTGGAAGCGAACGTTTCGCAGAACTTCTCTCCCAAGCGCAGAGTTACATCACTTTTCAGGTGAATCAGCTCAAAAGCCGCTACAACCTGGAGAATACCGGCGATCGCGTCGCCTTTACCACGGAGGCCGCGAAGATCGTCGCCAAGGCGGACAGCGCCATTGAACGGGACGCCTACGGCAAAGAGATCGCGGTCATGGCCAACATCTCACAAGAAGCAGTTGCTTCAGCGGTTGCCGAAGCAATCGCTGAAGCAATCGCTTCGGAAGCCGGGAGTGAAAACGGCGCCGCTTTCAAAACGCCCCTCAAAGGCCGCGGGGGTGTAAATGCCCTGCCGAAAGCGATGGAAAAAGGGGCTTTGGAAGCCCAAAAAAGCCTGATCTATTTTGCGGCGGCGCATGACGGGGTTTGCCGCGCCTTACGGCCCGTGCTGGAGCCTCATGAACTGGGGGCGCCTGTTTACGCCAAGCTCCTGGAGACTGTTTACGATTGGCGCGGCGCCGGAAAGGAGATTGCCCCCGCCGCGCTGATCAATCTTTTTGAAAATCTGGAGGAGCAGCGAATGGTTTCGGAAATATTCAGCCGCACCCCCGCCTATGAAAACGCGCCCGCGCTGGAAAAGGCGATCAACGAAATGATAAAACTGATCAAGCAAGTCAATATTGATAAAAAAATACCCGATGCCGAATGGAATCAACTTCAAAATTTAGTAGAAAAGAAAAGAAATATCAATCAATTGTATATATCAATATCAGATGGTTAGAATAGTAAACAGCGTGATATTACAAAATGGCAAATGAACATGGATACACACGGGGGAAACGGAACCGCGCCGGTTCCGACTGGAAAGGAAGGATTGTCTTGAAATCCATAGACGACGCTCAATTGATGAACCGGCTGAAAGAGCTGGCCGCCATCGGCAAAAAGAAAAAGTCCGTGCTGGAATACAAAGAAATTATGGATTTTCTCGGAGACATAGACCTGGACCCGGATCAAATCGATAAGATGTACGAATTCCTGGAAAGCCAGGGGGTTGACATTCTGGGCGGGATTGAATTGGAAGAAGATCCGGAAAAAGAAATCGACCTGTCGCTGGTAGAAGGCGCCATCAACATAGACGATCATGTGCGGATGTATTTAAAGGAGATCGGCAAAGTGCCGCTTCTGTCCGCGGACGAGGAGATCGATCTAGCCAAACGGATGGAACGGGGCAGCGAAGAGGCAAAACGCCGCTTGGCGGAAGCCAATCTCCGACTGGTGGTTTCAATTGCCAAACGGTATGTCGGCCGGGGTATGCTCTTTTTGGATTTGATACAAGAGGGCAACCTGGGTCTGATCAAAGCTGTGGAAAAATTTGACTATCGCAAAGGATATAAGTTCAGCACGTACGCCACTTGGTGGATACGCCAGGCGATTACGCGCGCCATAGCCGACCAGGCCCGGACGATCCGTATTCCTGTGCATATGGTGGAAACCATCAACAAGCTCATCCGCGTTTCAAGACAATTGCTGCAAGAACTCGGCCGCGACCCCTCGCCGGACGAATTGGCGAAAGAAATGCAGATGCCTGTGGATAAAGTGCGCGAAATATTAAAAATCGCACAAGAACCCGTGTCTCTGGAGACGCCCATCGGCGAAGAAGAAGACAGCCACCTGGGAGATTTTATTCCGGACGACGAAATCCAAGCGCCGGCAGAGGCCGCCGCGTTTACCCTGCTGAAAGAACAGCTCATCGACGTGCTGGACACGCTGACCGACCGCGAGGAAAAAGTGCTGCGCCTGCGGTTCGGCTTGGACGACGGGCGCGCCAGGACGCTGGAAGAAGTGGGCAAGGAATTTAACGTCACGCGCGAGCGGATACGGCAGATCGAGGCCAAGGCGCTGCGTAAGCTGCGGCATCCCAGCCGGAGCAAGAAACTGAAAGACTATTTAGAATAACATCAGACAAGGCCGTACGCCTCAAGGTGTCTAAGCGGATTGCGGACATCGGATGGCTTGCGGCCTTGTTGGGCTGTTTTACTTGTTGAGTATGATTTTCACCGGCCGGGCCACAGCCATGGCCACGATGGCGCAGAGCGCGGCCTCCAGCAGCCCGTTTGTCGCGACAGTCAAGCCGATGATGCCCATCAGCGCGGCGTATGGGATCTGGTTTACTTCCGCGAATTGCTGTCCAAAAAATACGTAGACGCCGCCCAGCACAAAGAATGTGTTCGCCAGGCTTCCCAGCGCCCCGCTGACCCCGTAGGCCCAAAAATCTCGTCCGCGGCCTTTTTGATACGGCAGGAACTTTGACAAGAGAGAATGAGAAGCGCCCGCGAAGACGCCAATCATCACCCGGGGAAACACGCTGATCGCCAGGCTCCAAAAATTGCCCGGTATTTCGCCTAAGGAATAGAAAGGCGTATACAAAAAAGCGATGGGCGGCTGCGGCGGCATAAACGTCCAGATAATCAGGCTAAAAATCCCTGTGGCCAGACCCAGAAGCGCCCCTGCGCCAGTCCCCAAAAGGATCGCCGCGATCACGACAGGGATCCCGGCCAGCGTGGCGACAATCGGGCCGATGGGAAGCGAGCCCAGCACAGTAAAACAAAACACGGTCTCTATGGCCAGCAGAACGCCAAACTGCGCGATGAATAAAATGCGTTTGCGGTTTTTTTTCACAGGGCTTTCATTTTCCTGATGGTTCAAAAAATATCCCTCCCCAATCGTTATAAAAGTTATCAGTATTATAATCTTTATTGGGAGAGTAGGCAAGAGAAAATCTGCAGAAAAAAAATCACGCAAAAATTCCAGAAAAAACTGCGCCGAAAATGTCTGGGTTTTGCATATGAGGCCAAAATGATGTATGATATGGGCATTCAATCCGGAAATGAGAGATTTTATGCCGGTTTTGTCCCCGCGGCTTCTGGCCGTACAGGAAATCATCGCCCATCTGGGCTGCCGCCGGATAGCGGACATCGGCGCGGATCACGCCTACACGCTGATCCACGCCTGTGCGGCGGGCTTGACGGAACGCGCCTTCGCGTGCGATGTCAGCGAGGGATCTTTGCGAAAAGCCGCTGTAAACATTCGCGAGCATGGTATGGAAGATAAAATTGAAACCCGTTTGGGCGACGGCTTGGCAAAAATATCGCCTGGCGAAGCGGATCTGATCGTCATAACCGGTATGGGCGGAAAACTGATTCAGGATATTTTGCAAAAAGGCCGGCCGGCTGTCCGCGCGGCGCGGTATGCCGTCCTGCAGCCGCAGAGAGATCTCCCCGGTCTGCGGAAGGCGCTGCAGGCCATGGATCTGACAATGATTGACGAACGCATGGTGCGGGAAAAAAATCAATTTTACAACATCCTGCTCTGTCAAAACGGAAAAAGTCAGCCATATACGGACGCGGAATATTGCTTTGGCAAAATTTTGATCGAGCGCAAAGACCCTGTCCTGCGCGCTTTTATCCTCAAAACTTTGCGGGTGCATGAACAAATCGTGCAGACGATCGAATCGGCCCAGTCTATCGCGGCAAGCGGCCGCCTGTCCGCATTAAAACGAAATATTCAAATGACAAAAGAGGTGCTGCAATGTCTGTAAATGTGGATTGGGTTATCCGGCAAATGAACGAATGGGCGCCCGAGCGCTCTGCGATGGCGTGGGACAATGTGGGGCTGTTAATCGGGGATCGCGGACAAGAAGCGGCAAAAATTCTCATTGCCTTGGACTGCACGGACGCCGTCGCGGCAGAAGCCGCAGAGATGGGCGCCAGCCTGGTGATCACGCATCATCCGCTGATTTTTGCCCCGCTCAAAACCATTACCGCCGATACGAGCCTGGGACGGCGGATTTTAACGCTCATACAAAACAACATCGCCGTCTACAGCGCGCACACGAACCTGGACATGGCCGAAGGCGGCGTCAATGACGCGTTATTTGAAAAACTGGGGCTTTCGGAAAAAGAAAATCTTTTGCCGCCGGACTCTGACGAGGCAGGCCTGGGAAGAACCGGCCGCCTGGCGCGTCCCATGCCGATAGAGGCTTTCGCCGCCCAAGCGGGCGCGCGCCTCGGGCTGACGGCTGTCCGTTTTGTATCCAATCGATCGGACGGCTCGCAAACCGTGCGTAAAGCCGGATTATGCTCCGGCGCGGGCGCACGGGAAACATATTTTCGCGCCGCCAAAGAAAAAGGCTGCGACGTGTACGTCACTGGAGACATTCGGTTTCATGAGGCGCAGGCCGCACTGGAAATGGATCTCTGTCTGGTGGACGTCACGCACTATGCCGGAGAGGCGATCATCACCGAAAAAATCCGCGCGTATCTGCAGGCGCGGGCCGTGGACGCGGGCGTTGATTTAGAAATGGCCGTATCGCGGACAGACGGTCAGGTTTTTCGGACGATCCCCGCGAAAGGAGGACAATAAAGTTGCGGGAAAACATAACCCTGAACATAGACATAAAAGGCGTTGGAATCCAAACAGTCCCTTGCGGCGTGACGCTGCTGGAATTGAGCCGATCGTTTCAGCCCGCGTCAGGCCGCCCCATTTTCCTGGCGAAAATGGATCAAAATCTGGAAGATCTCCGCACGCCGCTGACTTACGATTGCGCCGTAGAGTTCCTGGATATTTCCGATCCGAATGGCTTCCGTACATATCAACGGGGCCTTTCATTCTTAATGATTTACGCCGCGAAAATGACGCTCGGGCAGAAAACGCGCGTCATCATCGCACATTCCGTCAATAAAAATTATTATTGCGAAATCCCCGAGGTCACGATTACGGACGAAATCCTGTCTCACATTGAGGAGAAGATGCGGGAAACCGTCCTCGCCGGCGTGCCGATAGAAAAACTGACTTTGCCTGTGGAAGAGGCGGTCAAAATCGCCGCTGAATTGGATTTGGAAGATAAAATCGCCAATCTGCACTACCGGAGATCCAGTAACGTCAATTTTTACAAGCTGGATTGGTTTTATGATTATTTTTACGGCCAGATGCCGCCGTCGGCGGGGCTGCTGAAAAGTTTCAAGCTGACCAGGCGCTCCAAAGGCTTTATGCTGCACTTCCCTTCTGCGGCGGATGATTTTGCCCTCGCGGAAATGAGCCCGTCACACAAAATTTCCGAAGTGTTCGCGGAATCCAGCGAATGGGCGCGCATATTAAAAGCGGATACGGTCGGCGCGCTGAACGGAATGATCTGCGATGGCGGCGTCGGCGATATTATGCGCGTGAACGAAGCGCTCCACGAAAAAAAGATCGCCTCTCTTGCCGATCGCATTCATGAGAGAAACCGATCGATTGTTTTGATCGCGGGGCCTTCTTCCTCCGGCAAAACCACGTTCGCCAAACGTCTCTGCGTGCAGCTTCGCGTCAACGGGTTAAGGCCGCATATGATTTCCCTGGACGATTATTTTTTGGATCGGACGAACGCGCCGCGGGACAGCGATGGCAATTTTGACTTTGAAGCGCTGGAAGCGCTGGACATACAGAGGATGAATGAGGATTTTTCCGCGCTGCTGGACGGACGGCCCGTTGAAATGCCCACGTTTAATTTTGTGGCGGGCCGGAGTGAGTACAGGGGCAATGTCCTGCGCATGGCGCCGGGCGACGTACTGATCATAGAAGGCATCCATGGTTTGAACGAACAAGTGACGGCACAAATCCCCCGCGAAAAAAAATTCAAGATATTTATTTCAGCCCTGACACAGGTCAATATTGACGATCACAACCGGATCCCCACGGCGGATACGCGCCTGATACGCCGTATTGTCCGGGATCATCGGCATAGAGGGGCCGACGCCAAAATTACTATCGGCATGTGGCCTTCCGTGCTGCGAGGCGAGAATAAAAATATTTTTCCGTTTCAGGAAGAGGCGGACGCGTTTTTTAATTCCGCGCTCGTGTATGAAATGTGCGTCTTAAAACAATTTGCCGAGCCGCTGCTGTTTCACATTTCGCAGCGGGACTCCGCTTACACGGAAGCCCGGCGGCTGATCAAATTTCTGGATTCCTTTCTGGCGGTCAGCAGCGAACAGGTGGCGTCCAATTCCATTCTGCGCGAGTTTATTGGAGGGAGCTGCTTTGAGCCTTGACGGAATTTCCGGTGTGACCGGGGCAGCCGGTGTGACCGGTGCAGCCAGTGTGACCGGTGCAGCCGCCTCAAAAACTTGCCCCGCCTTTATCATAGGCGGGGCAAAATGTTAATCGAGTTCATGAGGCCGGGGCAGTTCCACGGCGGCCCTGCACCCCCCTTCCGGGCGGTTCTTCAGCGTAAACCGACCGCCGTATTGGGCGACAGTGTTCCGGCAGTAGCGCAGACCCACGCCTGTGCCGTTTTCCTTCGTTGTGTAGAAATTTTGCAAAAGTCCATTTTCTTTCAAGCCTACGCCATTGTCCTGGATGATAATGCGAATGTCAGTAGAATCCATTTCTTCAATCAACTCTATGCGCCCATTTTTTTCCACCGCATCCACCGCGTTGTTGAATAGGTTGGTAAAGACCATCCGAATTTTTTTCGGCTGGCCGTAAAACCGCAGATGGCCGGCGGCAAGTGTCCGCCCGAAAGAGATAGAATCATATGCGGTTATGTAATCGTTCAATAACTCTTCCAGCATGACGGAAAGATCGATGCTTTCTTCTTTCTCATCTGCCCGGACAGTATGAATCAAATCCACAACCAGCTGATTGATTTTATACAATTCTTTTTGGATGATTCTACAGTTTTTTTCAAATTTTCCTTCGACGTCGCAAATTTTTATCATGTCCAGGTTCGCCAGCGCCAAAGCCAGCGGATTTTTGATCTCATGCGCGACAGTCGCGGCCATTTCATCCAGCGCTTCTCTTTTGTCTTCCAACAGCGACATATATCTCACTTCTTTCGTAAGATTACCGCGCTTTATTTCGGCGGCAATTGAAGGGTTTTACCAGATACAATCATATCTTGATCGCGAATTTCATTCAAATCCATAATTTTCTGAACCATTTTGATCGAGCCATAAAAACGTATGCTAATAGAATTCAGGCTGTCGCCTTCCTTGACGGTGTAGCGGGAAGGAAGCGTCGCAGGCGTTTTGGCCGGGGCTTTGGTTGGCGCGGGCGTCTCTGGGGCAGGCGGTTCAGGTTTATCCGTGGGCGCGGCGGTTTCGGAGACGTTTGTCTCGGAGACGTTTGTCTCGGAGACGCTTGTCTCCGTGGCGGCCGCCGTTTCCGCAGAAGCGATCGCCTCCGTGGCGGCTGCCGCCGGAACAATCGTTTCCGAAGCGCTTGCTTCCGAAGCGCTTGCTTCCGTACCTTTCTGTTCTTCCAGAACTTGGTTTCCGTTGATGTCAATTACTGCGGGCGGCGGGCTGGATGGATCTTCCGCGGTTTGATTCACGGGGGTTGTGACGTTCTCCGGCGCGAACACGGACGTCGCGAGAAGATCCCGGTAAGATGTACTCAGCTCCACGACCTGCTGGCGCAAAGTATGAATTTGATCTTGGTTTTGTATCAAACCCGCGCCCATGATGAACGAAACAATAAACATCACGGCGCTCAATGCTACCAATAAGTTTACCACACGTTTCTGATCCTGAACATCTTTTTGTACCGTCTGATGCAGGGAAGGCGTCTGCAGCAGATAAGGCGGATCTGATTTTTCCTCCGCCGACGGGGCGACTGCCGGCAGAACTGAGGGCTCTGGCTCTTCCGCGGCGTCATTGTCCGCAGCATACGTGCGCATACTCTCATTTTTGTCATAGTAAATAAAATAACCTTTCGTCTCTTCCAGGTTGAGCCCGTTTTGCGAATACACGTAAAATGTGTTCGTTTTCTCCAGAGGATCCATGACAAAAAGCGCTTGATATTTTTTGGGAAAAAGGTCCCGGTGCGCCTCTTTCGATGCGGCGTTTATGTAAGAGCCGTAGCTGGGTTGCGATTGCATCCAGCCAACGATTTTCATGCCGCTGAAATATCGGTTGACGCAATCCTGCCCAAACGCCAGAGATTCTTCGGTAAACAGCGTCAGGCCGTTTCGGATTTCTGTGTATTTGCCCTGAATGGCGCCGCTGATAAACAAAATTTGCTGGCCGTCCAGAATTTGAAAGCGGCCCGCTAATAAAGCGACACGTTCCTGATACCCGCCCGCCTCCGCGTATTGGCATAAATAGGAGTAAACGTAATCCTCCATATAGATGCGGATTCCATCGCAGATCGATCCGATTTGCTTGATATTGTCGGGCAGATTCACTTGATCCATCTTGATTCCTCCTACAGCAGCCGCTTTTTTCCGAAAGCGCGAGAAGCGCGGCCGCCTTTGTATCGCTATGGGACATCAAAAGCATAGCACAAGCTAAGTAAAATAAATGGGAAATAGTGTAAAAGCACTTGATTTTTTATCTGGTTTTTTTGCTAAACTGTTACAAAAAAGCGGCGCGTTTTTTCTGGCTCTCATCGTTTTGAGGAACCCATAATTTTCCGATATTATTTTCTAATTATTGGGAAAAATGAACTATACATACCCAATAAGAGGGGGACGTTTGATTTGAGTCAAAAAGAAATACAGTACATCAACGCGTCGCAGGATTCAGCGGCGGAGCGCTTTGGCGAAGCGTTTTACCGAAGTGTACGCGATAAAATAGAGGATTTCCGGACAATCATCTTTCTTTGCATCGGCTCAGACAGATCGACAGGCGACAGCCTTGGCCCCATCGCCGGACATAAGCTGCAGCTCTCCCTGTGGGACAGCGCGGATGTCAAAGTATATGGAACCTTGGCCAAACCGGTTCACGCTAAAAATATCTGCCAGGTACTGGAGAATATTCGCGCCGCGCGCAGCAATCCTTTCATTATAGCGGTCGACGCCTGCCTCGGAAAGTTTGAGAGCGTAGGTTTTCTGACCATTGGCGAGGGGCCGGTGCATCCCGGCGCCGGGTTATGCAAAGATTTGCCCGCAGTCGGCCATATCGCCGTAACGGGTATTGTCAACGTCGCCAACGGCATGGATTTCGCCGTGCTGCAAAATACCCGTCTGCATCTGGTGATGCTGATGGCGGACGTCATTCACGAAGGCATACTCTCCGGCTTGAAAATTTTACGGAAAAGGGATAGTAAGATCTATGAAAATATCGTATAGTGTATGGAAACGGGAGATGAAGCAGGAGGGGTTGAAGATGCTGGATTTCTATGCAAGACATAAATCAATATTAGATAAACTTTTTTTCATCGCCGTTCTTTGTACATGCCTTTATATTTTTATCACATATCTATACGCCCTGGTGGCGCCCTTTATCATCGGCTTTTTGTTTTCGCTGATTTTGGAGCCGCTCGCCGGCGTCATGACCAAACGCCTGAAGCTGGGCCGCGGCCTGGCGGCGACGCTTTGTGTGATTCTGCTGATGGCGGCGCTGGCATTGCTGGGGACGACCATCGTCCGAAAAATTATCTCTGAAGCCAAATCATTTGGCTATGCTATTCCGTATTACATTACTGAATTGGAAAGGATTACCGGAGACGTCAGAATCAGACTTTCGGATCTGGGCGAACTCATCCCTGAACCCATCCGGGATTTTTTTATGAGTTCCGGTTTAAACCTCGTCCCGTTTCTGACGTCCACTTTAGGCACGGGCGCCAAAAACGGAACCTGGAATGTGGTGTCCAACATTCCGGGGTTTATCATGAATTTTTTGCTCAGCTTAATTTCCACGTTCTTTTTTATCAAAGACAGGGAATTGATCTTCCGGACGGCGGCCGCCAAAGCCCCGCGATGGCTCCGGGAAAGAGTGGGCATTGTCAAACGGGGTATGATTTACGCTCTCTGGGGTTATTTGAAAGCCGAGATGATCCTGGTGAGCATCATCGCCTGCATTGTGATTGTGGGGCTGCTCGTCGCGGGTTATCCTTACGCGCTGTTTGTGGGGCTGCTCATCGCTTTTATCGACGCGCTGCCCATATTGGGCAGCGGGCTGATCCTGTGGCCCTGGGCCGCCGCCTCTTTTATTTCCGGGCAATATTCCGTGGGCATTATACTTCTTTTTATCTATGGCACGATTCTGATCACGCGGCAAACGCTGGAGCCCCGGATTTTGGGCAGTCAAATCGGCGTACACCCGCTGGTGGCGCTGGCGAGCATGTATATCGGCGTGAAGCTGTTCGGCTTATTTGGATTTGTCATCGGGCCAATCGTTGTCATTACAGCGAAAGCCATTTATGATTCACAGGCGAAAGCCCGGCAGACCTCCGAGGTCCGGCAGGCCTCCGAGGTCCGGCAGGCGCCCGGCGCCCGGCAGGTATCCGAGGTCCGGCAGGTATCCGGTGCCCGGCAGGCTGAAGCAGGAAAAAAGTCCGGCGCGGGCCGATAATAAGCTGAGGGAGGTTTTTTATGTACGGTACGGACAGACAAACGGAAAAAGTCGTGCTGATTGCGGTAGATCCGCGGGACGATCAGAATGACTTGAATGAATTGGCGCTGCTGGTGGAAACGAGCGGCGGAGAGGCTGTGGGCCGCCTCATGCAAAAAAGAGACGCGCCGCATCCTGGGCATTATTTCGGAACTGGCAAACTGGAGGAATTGAAAGATCTAATTGCGCTGGAAAACGCTGACGCCGTGGTCTGCGACGATGAATTGAGCGCTTCACAGCTCAGAAATATGAAAAATATTCTGCCTGTTACAATATTGGATCGCACGCAAGTGATCCTGGATATTTTCGCCAAGCGCGCGCTGACGATGGAAGGCAAGCTGCAAGTTGAATTGGCCCAGTTGAAATATCGTATTTCACATCTCGCAGGACTGGGCGTTCAACTGTCGCGGCTGGGCGGCGGCATCGGAACCAGGGGCCCTGGTGAAAAAAAACTGGAGACAGACAGGCGGCGTATCCGTGAACGGATTACCCAGCTCAATCACGAACTGTCGGAACTTGTGCCGCAGCGGGCTTTGCTTCGCCAGAACCGCAAGAAGGCCGGCTTTCCCGTGGCTGCGCTGGTGGGCTATACCAACGCGGGTAAATCCACGCTCATGAACACGCTGACGGGCGCGGGCGTGTTTGTGGAGGATAAACTATTCGCCACGCTAGACACCACCACGCGGAAAGCGGCGCTGCCCGGCGGCGGAGAAGTTTTATTCACTGACACGGTCGGCTTTATCGAAAAACTCCCGCATCATTTAATTCAGGCGTTTCGCGCCACTTTAGACGAAGTGCGTTATGCCGATGTTTTGGTTCATGTGATGGACGCGTCCAGCCCGCGTCTGCTGGAGCAGTACCACACTGTCATTCAGACGCTGAAAGAGTTGGGATGCATGGATAAACCCCTTGTGGCGGTTTGGAACAAATGTGATCTGCCAGAGGGCGCGCCCATTTTCAGAGACGCCCATGCCCTGGCTCATGTGCGGATGTCCGCGTTGACAGGCGAGGGACAGGACGGGCTGCTGCGCGAACTGGAGGGCGTACTCCAGCGTATGCGCCAAAAAACGGAATTGCTGATTCCGTATTCGGAAGGCCGTCTCATCCAATTGATCCATAGCCGCTGTGAAATTGTTTCGGAAGAGCATCATGAAAATGGAACGGTTATTCAGGCGTACTTGGACAAAGAATTAGAAGGGCGGCTTCAGATGTACCAGACTGTATTTGATTCTAAAAAATTTGATTCCAACATTTGATTCCATTAAAACAAGACGTGACATTTCGTCACGCCTTGTTTTCTATAAGGCTTTTACAAGCCTCTCATGATTTTCTTTGGAGTTTCCTTCCTTACTTCATCACTGGCTGAGGCTGCACCATTTGAGGCTGCACCACCATTTGAGGCTGTGCCGCCATTTGAGGCTGCGCCGGCTGTCCAGCCATTTGTTTTTCTTGCGCTTCGATCATTTTTTTAACCATATA
>JAITPB010000083.1 GCA_031289625.1 Clostridiales bacterium
ATCCCCGCAGCGCTTCCACCGACGACGACCCCTGTTTCAAGGGCTAAAAGCTGATCCGACCAGCCGGACGCCCACGCCTGAAGCTCCGCGATTTCCATCGGCGACGGCGTATTTGAAATTTCATGCGCGGCGATTTTTTTTGCCAGCCCCATGTATATGCCCGCCTGCGCTGATTCCGGCGCCCCCTCGATTGTTGTTTTCCCTTGCAGCTCCGATTGGGTAACTGTGACAGAGCGCGGGATGTATTCCATTACCTGGGTGTTTGTACGTGCCACGAAATCGTCAATGATTTCTTTTGAATATCCGGTATTAATGGAATTGGCAATCACCCCGCCGAGCAGCGCACCGCCGGAATTGGAATACTTCTGTATGCCCTTGAACAAATTGTTTGAGGCATACATGCTCATGAAATCAGAAGAAGAAACGGTAAAAACATGCTGTGCGATTCCTTCCCGTATCGGTACCGCAAATCCGCCACATACGACATCACCAAGTACATCGTAAATAACAAAATCCAAATCCAGTTCATCATACACTTTTTGCTGTTTGAAAAGCTCAACAGCAGTAATGATGCCGCGTCCCGCGCATCCGACTCCGGGGGCCGGACCGCCTGCCTCCACGCAATAAATACCGTTAAAGCCTTCAAATATAACATCCGATGCTTTAACTGAACTCTTTTCGCGCAGAGAATCGAGCACCGTCGGAATATATTTACCGCTTCGCAATGTGTTTGTAGAATCACTTTTAGGGTCGCAGCCAAACTGCATAACCTTATATCCAAGCTTTGAAAGTGCGGCACTCAAATTGGATGTCGTTGTAGATTTTCCGATCCCTCCTTTACCGTATATCGCAATCTGCTTTATGTTCTTTCCCACTAATACGCCCTCCAATAATAGATTTTATGTGACAGGATTTTTATATTCACAGGGAGTTCCTGTCTGGCATAAGCCGCATCCGGCACCCGCTTTTGCAAATCCCCCATGAGAGACTGCCAACTGACTTGACGCCTCTCCATAAACATAGGCGTAGCAGGCAAGCTTGTCGTGCCCGGCTTCTGTGATAGCGCCGATTGGACATCGCTTGATACATGCGCTGCAGCTGCCCAGGCTGTAAAACAAACAATTTGCTCTGTAATCTTTTGTTCGGCGGCAATCCGCCTCCAAGATTAAATCCGTTATAACTGAAACGAAACGGACAGCCATTCCTTTTTCTGTGATAAAACCGTCGTTCAAGCTGAAAGTACCCAATCCGGCGGCATAGGCAATGTGCCGCTCCGACCAATTTGAACACGGGCCGGTAGGTGCTACAAAAGTAGCGTAGCACTTTGCATGATGCGGTGTTATCGCACGATAGCCCATTTCAGTAATCAGCTTTTCCATATATGGGCCAATCGTTTCTAAAAAAACTTCATCTCCAAAACTGCGATAAAGAATCCATTCCTTTGATGGCCAGTCTTTTTGCCTGCGATTACTTTTCCGTATTTTTTCGCTTACCGGTAATGCGACACTAATGACGCTACCGCCATGAACGCTGCCGTTTCCAAATTCCAGGTCAAATACTTCCTTTGGTGTTAAGTGCCTGTTGTCGACGATGGTTTTGTAGTCTGTAAAGAGAGGATCATCTGCGGAGGCAATACCTACAATCGGTTCATCGTAAAAGTGACCGTCCATTTCCCGAAACTGATTTCCGGGAGCATTTAGCACAAAAGTCCTCACCATTTGAATGATGTGATTCTTCATCGCGTACACCGCTTCATAATTTTCTGACCGCTTGCTCCAGCCGCAGATATGCTTTTTCAAGCGTGGCACGCGGGCAGGCAATATTGATTCTGAGGAAACCTTCAGCGCCGGGCGCTCTACTTAACAGAACCTGTGCTTCGTCGGCAATATAGGCTTCAAGCTCCTTTGCCCAAAGTCCCAGTTTTCGACAATCAAACCACAAAAGATATGTCCCCTCCGGTTCTATGAAGTCGATTTCCGGGAGTTTCTCATGAAAAAATCTTCTTGAATAAGCAATGTTCTCAGCGAGATATTGCAGCAGACTGTCAAGCCACTTATCTCCGTTTGCGTAGGCCGACTGGCACGCGAGTATCTCCAAAACTCCCGCCCCCAGATGCCCTCGCATGGAAAGCTCTTCTGTGATTTTTTCACGCAGATCCTCGTCAACGATGAATATGTTGGAAATTGGCAACCCGGAAATATTGAAAGTTTTCGTGGGCGCGGTGCAGGTAATTGTGATATTTTCAAACTCAGGCTTCAATTTGGCAAAAACAAGATGTTTATGCGGAGCAAACACGAAGTCCTGATGAATTTCATCCGCAATGACAATAACACCGTGCTTTACGCAAATGTCCCCCATTTGTGTCAGTTCTTCAGCAGTCCAAACGCGACCCACAGGATTATATGGATTGCAAAGGATAAACAGCTTGACGCCATTTCGCACAATCTGTTTTTCAAAGTCCGCAAAATCAATTTTGTATTTGCCGTCCTCTAAAACCAAAACATTTTTAACGATTTTTCGCTTAGTTTTTTCGATAATCATGTTGAACATATTGTAAGAAGGATATTGGATCAAAATAGAATCGTTTTGCTTGGTGAGCGCACAAAGGATCGCGGAAATCGCGGGAATGACCCCTTGCGTTTTCACCAGCCATTCCGGCTCAATTTTCCAGCCGTGCCGCTTTTCCATCCAATCGCTTACCGCGCAAAAATAATTATCATCTGAATCGGAATAACCGAAGATGCCGTGGTTTACTCTTTCAGTGAGTGCGGCATGAACACAGGGTGGTGATCGGAAATCCATGTCGGCAATCCATAACGGGACGTAATTATACCCCGGCAGCCCATATCGGCTGGGAAAATCGTATTTAACTGAGTTTGTGTTGGTGCGGTCAATGACTTCATCAAAATTGTAAGCCATGTTCTGCCTCCTCGATTGGTTTCGTTAAATTCATGTCAATTAGTTATATAGTGGAACGGGTCTTTGTCGTACCAATCCTTCTTGTAGGGCAGTTTTACATGCTCCGCAAGCCGGTCTGAATAAGACGTGTTTTTCAACGCAAATATCATTCTGCGTACAAATCGGTAGATTCCCGCATATCCAAAGAAGGGTTTATCCGTGTCAAACAATTGCATGGATGTAATTCCAGCCTTTGCGAGCCACCCATGTGTGCCGTTATGTGCGATTGTAAGATCAGGTTTGAGTTTTTTTATTTGATTGATTGCTTCGTAAAGCTGACTGCTGATTGCAAAGGGAATTTCCGGCAGTTCGTCTGAAAAACTGTGAAGCACGGGATCGGCTTCGCTGTCATAATGAGCCGCATTCACGCTGATAACTTCCATGCCCAGTTCATTTAGCATGAGCGCTTCTGACATAGCCCGAATCACCCCACCGCTAATAAGAACCCGTCTGCCTTTTATCTGAGGCAACAGCGGCTTCAGCGCCTCGCTTAACTGTTCTTCCTCCGACTTTATAAGGCTTCTGGCTTTATCCGCAAGGCCATAATGCTCAGTAATCTCTAAAAGCCACGCCTTAGTTGCGGATAGTCCAATCGGCATACCGCAAATGATATACGGAATACTGTATTTATCCTGCAAATATTTCAGAATATAGTCGTCATGAACATTGCACATGCTCACATTTAAGCCCGCAAAGGACATCAT
>JAITPB010000100.1 GCA_031289625.1 Clostridiales bacterium
TCCATCTTCATGACTTCAAATCCATCCATGGCCGCTTCCAGGGCGCGGAAAGGATTGATTTCCGTGACGATGACGCGCGCGCCCAATCCTTGCGCACGCCTGGCGATGCCGGAGGAGCAATATCCATAGCCCCCCACCACGATGACTTTTCCCGTCACCATAAGATTGGTGGCGTACATGACGGCGTCCCAGACGGACTGACCTGTGCCGTGACGATTGTCAAACAAGCGTTTGCAATTGGCGTCGTTGACGGCCATCATGGGAAAATTCAGACGGCCTTCCCGCGCCCGCGCTTTCAAGCGATGAATCCCTGTGGTGGTTTCCTCGCACCCGCCGATTAAATCTTTCGCGTAGGCCGTGCACTCTCCATGCAGCAAGCCCACCATGTCTCCGCCGTCGTCCAGGATGATATGCGGGCAAAACGCCAACGTTTTTTTCAGGTGCCCGGCGTACTCTTCCGCCGTGGCGTTATGCCAGGCGTAAACGTTCATGCCCAGAGCGTCCAGCGCCGCGCAGACGTCGTCTTTGGTGGAAAGGACATTGGAACCCGTAACCGCCACGTCCGCGCCGCCGGCGCGCAATAGCAGGCTCAAGTAGGCCGTTTTGGCTTCCAAATGAATGGAGACCGCGATTCGCATTCCCTCGAAGGGTTTCTCCCGCGTGAACTGTTCTTCTATCCGTGATAAAACCGGCATGAACTCTTTTTCTTTGACCCAGTTGATTTTTTTCATTCCGATCTCTGTCAGCGATTTGTCTCGGATATCACTCATAAGATTTTCCTTTCGTATTTTTTGGTTTACTTTGAAAAGTATACCACGCGCACGGGGAAGGCGTAAATAAAATAATAAAAAAAAGGCCGCCACAGTCTCATCCGAGTCTGTAACAGCCTTTTTTTTATTTTCCTTCACAAGCGCGAAATCCCCCGCCGGACATCATCATAATCATCAGGATCAATAACATGGAATTGTCCCCGCCTGGCCCACCGGCAAAGCTTCCGCCCTGCATCATCAGTATCATAAGCATCAGCATCATTCCGTTACCGCCAAAACCCATAAGAATCCTCCTCCTCAAAACGCGCTTCATGTGTATCATATGAGCGGAAGGAGAAAAAATTGACTAAATAGAAAAATTTATCGTGGGTCAAGTCAAGATTTGTCCTGTGCAAATTTCCCGTTTACAAATACCGGCGTCTCTACGCCGTCTTTATCGAGGCCAATGACGCTCAAATCCTCCGTGCCCACCATAAAATCCACATGAATGAGCGAGTCATTGACGCCAGCTTTCGCCACTTCCGCCGCGCTCATGCTGTCCGATCCGGCCAGGCAGACAGGGTAGCCTTTGCCCAACGCGAAATGACAGGATGCGTTTTCATCAAACAGCGTGTTGTAAAACAGCAGGCCCATCCGCGTGATCGGCGAGTCAAACGGCACCAGCGCAATCTCGCCGAGATAGCGCGCGCCGCCGTCATTGTCCAGCAGTCCCCGCAAAATCTCTTCGTTTTTTTTCGCTTTGAAGGAAATGGCTTGGCCGTCCTGAAATGTAAACTCGAAATTTTCAATCAGGTTTCCGTTGTAAGACAGCGGCATGGAACTGACTACGCGGCCGTTGACGCCGTCCCGTTTCGGCGCGCTGAAAATTTCTTCCGTGGGGATATTCGGGTTGAATGGCACGCCCTCTTTGTCATGTTCCGCGCCGCCCAGCCAGAGATGGCCTTCCGGCATCTCCACAGTCAAGTCCGTGCCCAGCGCGTTGCGGTAACGCAGACTTCGAAAATTTTTTTGGTTCAGATACGCCAGCCGGCCCTGGAAATTTTGGTTGTGCCGATGCCACGCCTCAATGGGATCCGGTTCGTTCATGCGCGTGATTTCCATGATGGCCTGCCAGAGTTTTTCTACCGCTTCGTCCCCGGCGAGTGTTGGAAAAATTTTGCGCGCCCAGGCCGGCGACGGAATGGCGGCGATGGACCAGCGGACCGCGTTGGACATGGAGAGTTCCCGATGTTTTTTCAGCGCGGCGTTTCGCGCGGCCTGGTATCGGCTCACGCGAGACGCGGACACGCCCGCGAGAAGATCGGGATCGTCCGATTCAATGTATAAGAGTACGGCTTTTTGGGCGTCAAAATGATCGTAGCTGTCGGTCAGCCATTGGGGAAAGGCGTCAAAGGCTTCGTCTCCGGCGCGCAGGTATTTCAGGCGGCGGCAGATCGAATCATCCCATCGATGAAAGACTTCTTTCGCGCCCAAATCATAGGCGCTTTCCGCGAGCAGCCGGGCAAAGGCCGCGTCCTGCGTGTCGGCATCGATCACCACGGCGTCTCCTTTTTGCACGTTGCCGCCCACGCGGGCAAACAACTCAGCGTACTTTTGTATTTTGGCTTTTTCCATTAGAGTCTCCTTGTTTTTTTCGAGTTTTACGCTTGCAGTATTTTATTTTCCGCTTCTTCTTTAAATTGATTCGTATACAGATGGTAATACGCGCCTTGTAATTTCAGCAGTTCCCGATGGCTGCCCTCTTCCTGAATTTTTCCGTTGTGGATTAACAGAATCCTGTCGCAGGAGCGGATGGTAGACAGCCGGTGCGCTACAATAAAACTGGTGCGTCCCGCGAGTACCGCGTCCACCGCTTTTTGGATCACCCGCTCTGTTTCCGTGTCAATGGAGGACGTGGCCTCGTCCAACACGAAAATTTGGGGATTGGCGATGATGGCGCGCGCGAAGGAGACGAGCTGCTTCTGACCGGAAGAAAGGCGGCTGCCGCCTTCTCCGGCTTCCGTATCAAACCCTCGCTCCAGTTTCATAATGAATTCATCGGCGCTGACGGTTCTGGCGGCGCGCTGTATTTCTTCGTCCGTAGCGTCCAGCTTGGCGTAGCGGATGTTTTCGGCAATGGTTCCGCTGAACAGGTGCGGCGACTGCAGCACATAACCCAGGTTGGATTGCAGCCAAATCTGCGAACGCTCCCGGTAATCTGTCCCGTCGATGAGAATCCGCCCGGCTGTCGGCTCGTAAAAGCGGCAAATCAAATTGACAATGGTGCTTTTGCCCGCACCGGTTTCCCCCACCAGCGCGATTTTTTCCCCGGCTTTGACATGCAGATTGAAATCCTCCAGCACTTTTTCGCCTGTTTTATAGCGGAAGCACGTATGCTCAAACACAATATCCCCTTGAATGACGGGCCAGTTTTCGGGCCGCGGGTTGACGCTGCCGCCGTACACAGCCTCAATCTCAGGCCGGTCCGCGATGTCCGGCTCGGTTTCGATCAAAGACAGAGTCCTCTCGGCGGCGGCCTGCGCGGATTGAAACTCGGAAAACACCCGGGCGATTTGCTGCGCTGGTTCAAAAATTTGTAGGGCGTAGGCGATGAACAGGGAATATGTGCCGAAGCTGATCAGCCCGGTCTGAACCCGGCCGCCGCCGATCCACAGCACCAGCCCGACGCCGACGGAGCCGAGGGAGATCACGATGGGCAGATAGATCGAGGAGATCACAGCCGCGCGGATACTGGCCGCGCGCATACCGCCGGACAAGACGGCAAACTCCTCAAAGTTTTTGTCTTCGCGCAGGAGGGTTTTGGTGGTGCGCGCGCCGTTGATGCCCTCATTGTACGCGCCGGTGATTTTGGAATTGATCTTGCGGACTTCCCGGTGGTTTTTCAAGATCGTCCGCTGAAACAGCACGCTGACCAACATCAAAATGGGAAACATCGAAAGCGTGATGAGCGCAAGCCGCGCATTTAAAATAAACATGTTGACGGTCACTATCAGGATGATGGCCACGCCCCAGATGATATCCAGGGAACTCCAGGCAATCACATCGCCGATGCGCTGCGCGTCAGAGGTCATCCGCGACATAATCCAGCCCACGGGCGTGGTGTCATAGTAGGAAAAAGAAAGCTCCTGTAACTTTTTAAAACCCATTTTCCGGATCGTGTAGACCACGCCGCATTCCAATCGGCCAGAGTTTATAATAAAGAAACAAATGGTAAACCCCTGAAAAAATACCAGCGCCAAATAACCGGCTATAAAAATGGGAAACCCCTGATAGCTATTTTTGACGATAAACTCATCAATGGCCACCTTGGACATGAGCGGAAAAATGGAATCGATGGCGGCGTTTAAAATCATGAGCGCCAGCATCAAAATCATTTCTTTTCGATAGACCGCCGTCAATTTTACCAGCCTGACCCAAATACTGGCGTTGAACTCCTTCGTGTAATCTTGCTCCTCAAAATAATTCATAAACCCTCCGCCTCAAATTCCTCCTCCAGTGTGTTTTGGATGTTCCAGATGCGGGCGTACAGACCGTCCCGGCCAATCAGTTCCTGATGCGTCCCCGCGCTGGAGAGGCGGCCGTTTTCGAGGACAAAGATCCGATCAGCTTCCATGAGAGTGGTAATCCGCTGCGAAATGATAAAGGTAGTGACGTTCGCGGCGCTTTTCCGCAGCGCCGCCCGTATCCGCGCATCTGTTTCTGTGTCCACCGCGCTCAGGGAGTCGTCGAAAATCAAGATGTCGCTGTTTTTGATCAACGTCCGCGTGATGGCTACGCGCTGTTTCTGGCCGCCGGACAGCGTGACGCCTCTTTCCCCGACCAGCGTGTCATATCCGTGTTCAAATCCCTCGATCACGTCATGCACCGCCGCGGTTCGGGCCGCCTCGTAAATTTCTTCGTCCAGCGCGCCGAACCGGGCCATGCGGATGTTATTCAGAATGGTTTTGGAATAGAGGAACGGCTCCTGCAAAACCATGCCGATTTTCCCGCGCAGCCAATCTTTCGCGATGCCGCGCAATTCCGTCCCGCCGATTTTGATCGAGCCCTGATAGTCATACAGGCGCAGCAAAAGATGCATCATGGTGGATTTGCCCGATCCGGCGGCGCCCAGGATGGCAATCGTCTCTCCTGCGCGTATCGTAAAAGATAGATCGTTTAACACGGGGTTTTTATTTTCATAGGCGAAGGAGACATGATCAAAAACAATGTCTTCGCGCAGAGAGGGCCGCGCGGCCCCTGTGTCCGTTTCCGCGGGCGTATTGATGATTTCATAGACGCGTCCCAGGGAAACGCCCATCTTGCCCATTTCGCTCAAAATACGCCCCAGCTGGCGCATGGGAAACACGAGCATCCCCACATATGTATTAAACACCAGCAAAGCCCCCAGGCTGAGGCGGCCCTGTATCGTCAGCGTGACGCCCAAGAACAGCGTCACGCCGATTTGCGTGAAGCAGAGCAGCTCGGAAAACGCCCAAAAATACGCCAGCAGTTTGGTGACGAGAATCCCTAAGGAACAAAAGGCGGCGTTCTTTTCCTCGAATTTATCCACTTCGTATTTTGGCCGGCCAAAGGCGCGCACGACCCGGACGCCGCTCAAGTTTTCCTGCAGGACGGTTTGCAGTTCGCCTTCTTTTTCGTCCAGCCGTAAAAAAGACGCGGTAATTTGTTTATAGAAGATGGCGGAAAAGATAAACAGAATCGGGATGACAATGAGGGAGACAAGTGTCAGCGTTCCGTTCATGCCCGCCATGATGCTGACGGAGAAAAGCAGAATAAAAATCGTGCGGGCCATTTCCACCATTTGATTGGCCAGAAAGCGGCGAATGGTTTCCACGTCGGAGGTACAGCGTTGGATCAAGTCGCCGGTCTGCGCCTTGACGTGATAATCATAAGGCAGCCTTTGCAGATGATCGTAGAGCGTGTCTTTTAAACGCTGGGCGATATTCTCCGCGGCCATAGCTGTCCAGCGGCCCCGAAAATAGGAAAACACACCGCTTAATAAGGTAAACGCGGCGATGGCCAGCGCGCAGATCCAAAGGTTCCGCGCCAGAACGGAGACGCCTCCGGCGCGGCGGATCAAACGGATGACGAAGGCCGGCGCGTCAAGGGGCAGGCCCTGGAGCGCCGAATCCACAGTGATTTTGATGACCAGCGGCGGCAGCATGGCGGACAAAGTTGCCAGCCCCGCCATGAGGATGGCGCCCAAATAAAAGAGACGGTTCCCTTTGAGAAGCCGCCAGAAACGTTTAAACGTGATCAAAACGCAAGGCCCTCCAGACAGACAGGAAAAAAACGTGCAAAATAAGCGGCAATCGCCGTGACGATCGCCACGGCAATCGCCGGGCGCTAGGCCGCGGCTTTTGGATTTTGAGTGCCGAACCACATCGCCGCGCCGAACCCCGCGCCGCCCAGCAGATTCCCCAGCGTGACCGGCAGCAAGTTACGCAAAAAGAAATGGCTCCAGGTAAGCGCCGAAAGATTGACGCCGGCCTCCGCGGCAAGCGCGGCGTATTCCGGCGCTTGCGCCGCGAAAATTCCGGCGGGTATGTAATACATATTGGCCACGCAATGCTCAAACCCGCAGATGACAAAGAAAGCCACCGGAAGGTACGCGCCGGCGATACGGCCCGCGGTATCCTGCGCGGATAAACTGCACAGCACCCCGGCGCATACCAAAACATTGCAGGGGATAGCCAGCATGAAGGCGTTCAAGGGCGGCATCACACTCTTTGCCGCCGCCAGCTTGATGGTGTAGACCGCCAGGCCGCCGCCGGAATAATTCATCTGCCCGAACCAAGCGCAGAGAACGGCCAGCAGAGCGGCGCCGATAAAGTTGCCCAGGTACACGGCGGCCCAATTGCGCAGGACTTTTGAAAGCTTCGCGTCGCCGCTCCATACAGACACGCAGAGCATGGCGTTGCCGGTGAACAGTTCCGCGCCCAGGAGCAGCACCATCCCCAGCCCGAAGGGAAAGATCAGGCCGCTGATGAGCCGCGCCGCGGATACGTCGCCGATGCTGTGCGCCGCCGTATTGGCCGCCGCCGCGCCGAAAGCGATGAAGGCGCCCGCCAGCACGGATAAAATTATCTGCTTGCTGACGGGCCTCTCCGTTTTCATGATTCCAGCTTTGGCATAATTTCGAATCGTTTCAGCGGGTGTAAAAATGCCCATAATATGATTCCTCCCGCGTTTGGATCGGCAGCCCCAAAATAAAAACGCGGCGCCGCGCCGATCGGTTTTTGATTTCATGGATTCGATCTATTATAATCTAAAACGCCGCGCGGATCAACCGCCGATAAATTATCGATTTATGGATTGATTTGCTTGGCGTCTAATGTTATACTGAGAAAGCTTGGATAAAATAAATTTTAAATTTTGTAAAGGAAAATGCATATGAGTAAAAAAATTGTTGTGATCGGCTCGAATCATGCTGGAACCGCCGCCATCCGTACGATTCTTTCTACGGATCCGGGCGCGGACGTCACCGTATTTGACGCAAACTCCAACATCAGCTTTCTGGGATGCGGCATGGCGCTGTGGATCGGAAAGCAAATCGGCGGTTCGGAAGGGCTCTTCTATTCCAACCGGGAACAGCTCGAAAAAATGGGCGCGAAGATCCATATGGAAACGGAAGTCAACAAGATTGATTTTAAGGCGCGGAAAATTTTTGCCGCAAAAGACGGCGCCGAACTTATCGAAAATTATGACAAACTCATCCTCGCGACAGGTTCCCTGCCCATTGTCCCAGACATTCCGGGAAAAGATTTGCAAAATGTTCAACTGGTCAAGCTCTATCAGCATGCGCAAGAAGTAATCCAAAAATTGGACGACAAATCGATACAGAATGTCGTTGTGGTCGGCGCGGGTTACATCGGTGTGGAACTGGCGGAAGCGTTTCAGCGTACAGGCCGTTCCGTGACTGTGATAGACGTAGGCGATACCTGTATCGCGAATTATTTCGATACGCCTTTCACCGACAGCATGAATGAAGTTTTACGGGCCAACGGCATCAACCTGCACTATAACGAACGTCTGCTGGAGATCAAAGGCGAAGGCAAAGTGCAGTCTGTCAAAACAGACAAAGGTGAGTACCCGGCGGACATGGTGGTGCTGTGCATCGGCTTCAGGCCCAACAACGAGCTGGGCAAAAATCAACTTGAGCTGTTCCGAAACGGCGCGTACCTGGTCAACAAGCGTCAGGAAACCAGTGTTCCCGATGTTTACGCAATCGGCGACTGCGCGACGGTTTACGACAATACCATCGACAGCGTCAATTATATCGCGCTCGCGACCAACGCGGTGCGGAGCGGGCTGGTGGCCGCGTTTAATATTTGCGGCGCGGATATTGAAAGCATCGGCGTACAAGGCTCCAACGGCATCTGCATTTATGACTACAAAATGGTTTCGACCGGCGTCACATTGGCCAAGGCGAAGGCGCTCGGCATAGACGCCGCCTATGGTGAGTTTGAGGATTATCAGAAGCCGGGCTTCATCGAGACCGCCAATGAAAAAGTTAAAATCCGCATCGTGTATGACAACGCTTCCAAACGCGTTTTAGGCGCGCAGATTGCTTCCAAGTATGACATTTCTATGGCCATTCATATGTTCTCTCTGGCTATCCAGGAGCATGTGACCATAGATCGGCTGAAACTGCTGGATATTTTCTTCCTGCCGCATTTCAATCAGCCTTACAACTACATTACCATGGCCGCGCTAAGCGCGAAATAAAAGAATAACGGCATAACGAAAAAGGGTGTTGCAAAACCACGGGAAAAGTGGGAAAGCAACACCCCTTTTTATTTCATAATTGTGCGTTTCCCCCGCATATGATTGTTTAAGAAATATTCGCAAAAAAACTAAAAAAAGGGGGACAATCGCCGTGGGAAAAAAAGATGAAGTCAAGCGAAGCATTGCGGCGGCCCTGGCGCTTCCCAAGGAAATCGTTCTGAACTTGCCGCTCATCTCGCTGATCGGCGGTGAAGAACTGATCATAGAAAATTACAAAGGCGTTGTGGAATATACAGATGAAAGAATCCGGGTCAATACGAACGCCGGTATATTGAAAATAGAGGGCCGGAAAATGATTCTCAAACAAATCACGTCTGAAAATATCTCAGTGACCGGCTCAATTATCAGACTGGAATTTATGAATTAGGAGCGGATGGCGATGTTTTTGTGGCTGTGGCAAGTCCTGCGCGGTTATGTTATGATAGAGGCGGACGGAGAATCCATCGAACGCTTCTTGAATATGGCGGTTCACAAAGGGATTTATGTTTGGGACGTGACGCATACGCCGGAGGGCGTGGCCATGAAAGTCTCTATCAAAGGTTTCCGGCAGCTGCGCGAATGCGCGCGGAAAACCCAATGCCGCATCCGCATTCAAAGAAAAAAAGGCGCGCCTTTTCTTCTGCACCGCTATCGGAAACGGAAAATATTGGCCTCCGGCTTGCTGCTCACTATCGCGTTTATTTACTTCCTGGCGAGTTTTATTTGGCTGATTGACATCAAAGGGAACACGCGCGTAAACCGGGATGATTTATTGGCGTTTTGCGCTCAAGAGGGCTTGCAAATCGGCGCGTTTAAATATAAAATTGACCATAAGAAAATAAAAATGGACATTATGAATCATTTTCACGATATCGCGTGGATGGAAATCCACGTGAAAGGCACGCGGGCCTCCATTGAAATGGTAGAAACCATTCCCAAAGCGCCTGTATTGGATCAATCCACGCCCTGCGACATTGTGGCGGCTAAAGACGGGCTCATCACCAGCATTGTTACCGGCGCGGGTTCGCCGCGGGTCAAGCGCGGCGACGTGGCGCGCAAAGGCGATGTGCTGGTCAGCGGCCTGCTGTCCGTACAAGGCGACGAAAACACAATGCAAAAATCGGTTCACGCCTATGCGGAAGTCTGGGCGCGTATGTACCATGAAATTGAATTGGAAGCGCCTTTTCAATATGAAGAAAAAAAATATACGGGCAAAAAAAAGACAGAGTACGCGCTTCTGGCCTTTGGGAAAGAATGGAGGCTGTTTCCGTCCGGCAGCGCGTTTGTGAATTATGACAGGATCATCACGCGGACACAGTTGAATTTTGGCGAGAACTATCCGCTTCCCTTGATGCTGGCGGCGGAAAAATACAAAGAATTTATTCCTGTGACGTCTGCAAGAACGCCTGCGCAGGCGCGCGAACTTGCGCAAAGAATGCTCAACGCGCGCATTATCCGCGAGTTTGATTTTGCCGCGGATATTGTGGACAAAAGCGTCGCCCTGCAGGAAACGGCGGACAGCGTCAAATTAAAAGCCTTGATCACCACCAATGAACGCATCGATCAAGAACAGCCAATCGGCGGTATACCGGAGTAACCCGCCATTCTGCAAACGAAAGGAGAAATCTGCGTTGCCAACCAGACAGATTGTAATTCCCAATGACGTTATTGGCAATGTATTCGGCCAGTTGGATGAAAATATCCGAAAAATCGAAAACGCCTTCTCCGTCAGCATTGTCAACCGCGGGGACAGCATTGTGATCCTGGGGGACAGCGCGGAGAAAGCGGAAGCTGTACTGCGTAAACTGACGGCCTTCGCGGCCAAAGGCGAGCAGATTTGGGAGCAGAATGTGAATTATGTCATCGCCTCTTTGGAAGACGAAGGCTTTCAGGATATCGAAAAAATCACGGAGGACGCCATATGTTTGACGGCTTCCGGCAGAGTTGTAAAGCCGAAAACCCTCGGCCAGAAAAAATATGTGGATATGATCCGGAAAAACACGATTGTGTTTTCCATTGGGCCCGCGGGCACAGGCAAAACATATTTGGCTATGGCCATGGCCATTACGGCTTTTAAAAATAATACGGCCGCCCGGATCATTTTAACCCGGCCAGCGATTGAGGCCGGTGAAAAGCTGGGCTTTCTGCCCGGCGATTTGCAGCAGAAAGTGGATCCATACCTGCGCCCGCTCTATGACGCGCTCTATGAAATCATGGGCGCGGATTCGTTTCAGAAAAATTTGGAGCGGGGCGCCATAGAAGTGGCGCCCTTGGCATATATGCGCGGCCGGACTTTGGACAACTCCTTTATCGTGCTGGATGAGGCGCAGAACACAACCCCCGAACAGATGAAAATGTTTTTGACGCGCATTGGTTTCGGATCCAAAGTGGTGATCACAGGAGACGTAACGCAGATCGATCTGCCCGGCGGCAAGCAATCCGGCCTGAAAGAGGCGGCGAAAATTTTGGGCGGCATTGAAGACATTGGCTTTTCAATTTTAACGCCTAAAGATGTCGTCCGGCACCCCCTGGTGCAGAAGATCATTTACGCGTATGACAAATACGACGCCAGCCGGCAATCCCGGGAAAAGCGGGTCATCATCCGAAAAGGCGGGCGCAAAAGAAAATAGGGAAGGCGTTGTGCGGATATGAAATTTAAATTTCATAAATTTAAATTTAATCAATTTAAATGGAAAGGAACAGGTATTGCCTTTCATGTGCTCTTAATCGCCGCAGCGTTTCTCATCACGGCGGCGGCGGTGGTGACTGGCGCGTATGTCGAAACGGGTTATCAGGTCAGTGTGGGCGTTATCTCTCCGCAGCGGTTTAAAGCCACCCGCAAAGTGGAAAATACCCTCGCCACGGAACAGAACCGGGCCGAGGCGGAAAAAGCCGCTTTGGATATGAAACCTTTGCGTAAAAAAGATCCGACTATCAATGAAAAAGCGGCTGCCCGCCTGGAGGCGCTGTTTATCAGCTTGGACGACATCCGCAGGCTGTACACAAACGAACGGCTGGAAGAAGAGCTGGAAGACGGCGTGCCTCCGCCCGGGTTTGCGCCTGTAACGGAATCCGGCGCGCCGCTGATGCCATTGACCGCGCTGGAGCAGCTGGATACGCTGCAGCTCACGCTGTCTGAAACGCAGAGCCGGCTGTTATTGGAAATGGACGCCGAGCATTACGACAAGATCAAAGAAACCATTCCGCTGGTTTTGGAAACTGTTTTTGATCAAGGCGTTCAGGAAGTGGACGCCAAAAGCCTTCTCAACATGCAAGACGAATTTGCTAAAATTGATATGAACGGCGACATGCAGAACATGGGTTATCAAATCGCCTCCTCTTATCTGGAGCCCAACTACATTGTGGATGAGGCGGCGACCGCCAAAGCCAGGCAGGAGATCGCCGGGCAGTATCAGCAGGTTTTTTTGCTGAAAGATCAAATGATTGTGGACAAAGACGAACCCATTGACGAAGAAGCTTATCAGATTCTGGAAGCGCTGGGTTTTATTTCGTACGGCTTGCGGGACAAAATCGTACCCGCCGTGAACGCTGTAGCTGTGCTGGGCATTCTATATGCTTTGAGTATCTTATATCTTATCACGTATCATAAAAACATGTTTGCACACAAAAAAGAAG
>JAITPB010000095.1 GCA_031289625.1 Clostridiales bacterium
GAAGGCATGACTTCTTTTACCTTGACCATGATCGATAAAGACACCCGCGAGAAAGATTCTTTTTCGGAAACGCTGGATCTTCTGCGGGACCTGATACCCGCGCGTTACCTCAACCGTCCGATTCCTATTTTTTTTCACGGCGCGCTGCTGGCGAGAGTGGAAAGCGGTGTTTTCTCCAACACGGGCGTCACGCTGCAATGCCGCTTTCAATCGGACGCCATCCAATGGCAGAGCGGTGCGAGCGCCCGGCTCATGGACGGCGCGTATCCTGTGCGCGCCAGGAAAAGCCGCGCCTATCCAGTCAATCCAGACGCGGCGCCAGACGGGATTCCGTCCGGGATTCTGGACGGCGCCGATCAGATTCCGCTGGGGCTGCCGCCCTTAGAAGTCCCGTCTGGGACGCCGATGGAAGCGCGGCCTGCGTATCTGCCATTTGAAAACGAAGGCGCGGCGCTGGCCCGTTTGGATTTTGAGCCAGTGCGGAGCCTGCGGGATCATTTTGTACTCATCCTCAAAGGTTTTACGCAGACTTTTAACCTGGATCAGACGCTGGATACCGCCGATTTATTTGACTTCGCGCAAAAAGGGCAGCAGGTTCTGCCTTTGGGGGACGCCAGCATCGTTCTGGAGGGAATGCAGCGGCAAGGCAGTTATATTGTGCTGGTCGCACACGGAGAAGACGCGGACGGCGGCCGCGTGGAAATTCAAATAGAGGCTGAACTCTTGGCCAGGGATTTGCAAAACGGCGAGGTGTCCATCGCGGGAACATGCGCCTCCAAAAAAGAAGGCGCGGACATTCTGTTTTATATTGGCGCGCAGACAGGCATCCGGCTTACGCCCGATGACATCCAGTTAAAAATCAAGCGGATATCGGTGCAGAACATGGAAGCCGCCGCGCGCATTGATCTCGCCGCGCTGGAAAACACGCCGTCAGCAAACCTTGAGCAGGCGCGGCTGGCGCTGGAGGACGCGTTTAACCGCAGGCTGGCGTATCAATCCGGCGAAATCACGCGCAGTGAAATCACTGGGTTTTCCGAAGAAATTTTGTCAGATACGGGTTTGATGGGATCATATACCCCGTCCGCCCTGCCGGGGAAAGCGCGTTACCAGTCGCAGACCGGCCTGCTGTCAGTAGAAAGGGATCACATCCAGGCCGCTCTGCTGGAAAGATGGGAATGGGAATGCGATGATGATCCGAAAAGCGCCGGGTTTTTCCGCGCGCACCGTGTCCGGGCCGTGAGGGACGCGGCGGGCGGATGGATCATTCAAAGCGATGAAATTTTGTGAGAGATGGCTTCCCATACTTGCTGGTAATCCATATCCGATACGCGGCGAATCTCCGCCAGGAGAGGCTTCGTCTCCGCGCCTGAAAGTGACCGGCCCATGGCGATGCCGGAAAAAAGCCGGTGAAACCACAGCACAAACGCTTCTTGTTCCTCATCCTCGAAATTTTCCAGGCAAGCCAGTGTTTGCACAGCAATGTCCAGGATAAACGCGCGGCGGAGTGCGGGAAGCTGCTGAATCTTTTGGAAAAGAGTTTCCAATTCTTCATCCAGCTGGCGTTCCGCCGCGATTTTTGGGGGATCTGTCAAATCTGTCAAGCCCAGCAAATAATCCGCGGAACAGCCGAAATAGCCCGCAAGCCGCGCGAGGGTTTCCAAATCAGGCTTTGTCCGTCCGATTTCCCACGCGCGTATCGCGGCTTCGGTTTTTGTCATGACGGCGGCCAGCTGCACAATGCTGATCTTTTTTTCCATTCTCAAGGCTCGGACCCGTTCTCCAAATTCCATTTCAACGCCTCCCATAAGAATACATATTTTGATTATATCATATCAAATCGCCTTTGAATTTCCAGAGCGGGTCAGATATCGCCGATTTTCTCTTTGCGCTGGTAAAACTCGGGAGATTTTTATGGCTAAATCCTGAATTTGCCTTGACAAACGCCATAGAAAAGTTTATAAATAGTAGGAAGTACGGCGAAAGCCTGTAAATACAAGGTTTTCAGCAAAAAATGAAGGCTATTTAAGGAGGAATTTGCATGAACAAAACGGAATTGATTGCGGCCATCGCTGTTAAGGCTGACATGAGCAAAAAAGATTCCGAAAAAGTATTAAAAGCTTTTGAAGACGTAATTACAGAAGAATTGGTCAACGGCGGCAAAGTGCAGTTGGTTGGTTTTGGCACGTTTGACGTGGCTGATCGAAAAGCGCGTGAAGGCCGTAACCCGCAAACCGGCGAAACCATGCCGATTCCCGCATCGAGAGCGCCCCGGTTTAAAGTGGGCAAAGCGCTGAAAGACGCTGTTAATGAATAATCGAATCCTAATATAAAATGTCTGTTTAGGAGGCTGCCGTGCGCCTTGATAAGTTTTTAAAAATTTCCCGCGTGATCAAACGGCGGACAGTTGCCAACGAAGCCTGTGACGCCGGCCGGGTCAGCCTCAACGGAAAAGTGGCCAGGGCTTCCTCTGAAGTCAAAGCGGGCGACATTGTCGAAATTAAATTTGGCGGCAGCGCCGTTAAGTTTGAAATCCTTTCCGTGAAGGAGACAGTCAAAAAAGAAGAAGCCTCCGGGCTGTACAGAACGCTCGAAGTGTAATCTGTTTTTCTGTCATATCTTCTCCCGATGATCGATATAATGTATTCATGCACAAAATCGGAAATTGGGATGAGGGATAACATGGTTGAGGAAAAAAAAAGGCATACCGTGAGCATCGATCGGCGCGAGGGCGTCAGCGTGACCGGCGTTGTGGACGTGATTTCTTTTGATGAGGAAACCATCATCGCTGAAACGGAAATGGGCGTTTTGATCGTCAGAGGCGCGAACCTGCATGTGAACAGGCTGCAGCTGGACAGCGGCGAATTGAGTGTAGACGGACATATCAACAGCGCCGCTTATGAGGACAGCGCCGGTTTCGGCAAAGGGAAGCCCTCATTTTTGAGCAAACTGTTTAAGTGAGCGGGCGGCCATGATATTATCCATGTCCGATCAAGCCTGCTATTTTTTGTGGACAGCGCTTATGGGCGCTGGCGCTGGCCTTGCCTATGATGTTTTCCGGATCCTGCGCAAAACGTTTAAGCATCCGGATTTTTTGACACAATTAGAAGATTTGCTTTATTGGGTTTTTGTTTCGGTTCTGCTGTTCTATTTCATTTTGCACAAAAACCATGGGGAAGTCCGCGTCTACGCCATCGTCGGCGTATTCGCCGGTATGGCTCTTTATTTTGCCTCGATCAGCCGGCTGGTGAGGAAAGCCGCCATCGTGGTCATTGCGTTTTTCGAAAAAATTCTTTTGATTGCCCTGCGGATACTTTTTTATCCATTCCGGGTTTTGTTTCAACTGTTGAACGTGCCGGCGCGTTTTCTAACAGAACGGGTATTGAACCTGGCCCGCCCCGGAAAGAAATTCTTGCGAAACACCGGCCGCGCCATCAAAGTAAGAGCGCGCAAAATGAAACGGGATCTGTTCGTTATACAAAAGAAAATTTGAGGGATCATTCTATGCGGAAATTTCCAACGCCTTATTTCTTTTTCTGGCTCTTTTTGATCGCCGCGTTTGCTGTCATCGTTTCAGCGCAAACGAAAAATCAGTCGCAGTACACGGATCAGACCGTCCGTCTGCAGTGGCGGCTCGGCGAGCTGAATCAGGAGGCGGAGACGCTCTCCAAGCAGATTCAGGACGCCTACAGCGACGAAAATGTAGAGAAACAGGCGAGAAAATTATTACGTTTGGTGTACCCAGACGAGATCGTGATTTACAATGACGGCCAAGAATGACCACCCAATCAACGGGTGGTCATTCTTTATATCCCCAGCCGGTTCATCAGCGCCGTGACTTTGCCGCCCATCGGGATGGCGCGCAGATCCGAGCGGTTGATGCCTTTCATAAAAAGCATGGCGATAAAATAAACGCCGGCGCCGATCAGCACCGCCGCGATGGTGCTGACGGCATTGCGGCGGCAGAGATAATACATTGTGTAATACGTGACATAGCACGTCAGCCCCATTACCAGCGATCCGATGATCGGTTTAAAAAAAACATTTTTAAAATCAATTGACGCCTGCGTGAACTTCAATAAAAAATATAAGTCAATGCAAGAGGCTGTTATGTAACAGACGATCGTGCTGACGACGGCGCCGACGATATTAATGGCGGGCTGGCGGATGAGCCAAAAATTCAAAGGAATTTTGATCAGCGCGCCGCAAATCGCGCCCAACACAGGGATGCGGACTTTGCCGATCCCCTGGAGCATACCCGTGACAATCTGCGCGAGCGCCAGAAAGATCACGCTGGCCGCGCCCCATTGCAGCAGCAGCCCGCCTTCCGCGTGCCGGGGAAAAAGCATGGCGATGATTTGATCCCCTAAGGCGCTCATGCCAATCGCCGCGGGAATGGAAACCATCATGGAAAGCCGGATGCCTTGATTGATCTTTCGGTTGACAGACGCGCGGTCTTTGCGGATCACGGAAGAAGCGACGCTGGGCACAGCGGCTGTGGCCAGCGCGGTGGATACGCTGACGGGCAAAGTGATCAGCGTCATGTACTTGCCGGAAAGCTGGCCGAATTTTTGCGTGATCTCAAGCGGAGAATAAATGTTCAGTGATTCCAGGCTGCTGGTGACCATGAACGTGTCAATGATATTTGACATGCTGAAAATCGCCGTGCCCAAGATGATCGGAAAAGCGGTTTGCAGAATTTCCTTCGCCATTTGACCGCTGGAATGGAATTTGCCTGGATCGGCGTGTTGGAGGCGGCTGCGGAGAACAGGTGAAAACAGGTAATAAACGCCGAGCATCACCAGAAGGCCAGCCAGCGCGCCTACGCCTGTGCCTGCCGTACCGCCGGCCGCGCCGTACTCGGGGCCTTTTGGGTACAGAAGATAGGCCAGCAGCACGCTGAACACGGCGTTAAAAATTTGCTCCACGATCTGCGAAACCGCCGTGGGCACTGTGTTGTTCATGCCTTGAAAATAGCCCCGGTAAACCGCCATGACGCCCACGATGAGCAGAGTAGGGGAAAGTGTGAGCAGGGAATAATAGCTTTCAGGATGCCCGACAGCCTTCGCGATCGCGCGCCCGCCGGCGGCCACAATCACCGCCGACACGAACCCGCCGATCGCCGCGATGAGCAGTGCGACGCGAAACACTCTGTGCGCCTGCCGGTACTGCTTCAAAGCAATGCGCTCGGAAACCATCTTTGAAATAGCGGCTGGCAGGCCCGCGGAAGACAGCATCAAAAAGAAGACATAGATCTGATAACCCACGTTGTAATAGGCGTTTCCTTGATCTCCAATCAAATTCGTCAGCGGCAGCCGGTAAAGAAATCCCACAAACCGGACGAGTAAAGTCGCCGCGGCGAGTATGGCCGCTTGCCTGACAAAGGTCGTTTTCCGGAGATCCATGATCTTCCCCCTAGTTTTTCGCGCGGTTCTGCCGCGCGCGTGTGGTCGCGTCCAGTGTTTTTTTACGTATCCTCAGATGAAGGGGCGTGACTTCCAGCAGTTCGTCTTCCCCGATGAACTCCAGAGACTGCTCCAAACTTAAAACAGCGGCGGGCGTCAGCCGCAGCGTGTCGTCGGAGCCGGAAGCCCGCATGTTTGTCAATTGCTTTTTCTTGCAGACATTCACTTCGATATCGCCGCCCCGGGCGTTACGCCCCACCACCATGCCCGTGTAGACCCGTTCTCCCGCCGCGATAAACAATTCCCCGCGTTCCTGCGCGTTGTATAAACCGTAAGGGACAGACTCGCCGGCTTCAAAGGCGATGAGCGAGCCTTGCGCGCGCGTCTGAATGTCTCCTTTGTGCGCTTCAAATTTTTTGAAAACAGAATTCATTATGCCCATGCCTTTGACGTCCGTCAAAAAAAACGATCGGTATCCAATCAGCCCCCTGGCGGGAATATCGAAGAGCATACGGACGCTTCCGGCGCTGAAAGGCGCCATGTGCGTCATTTCCCCTCGGCGCGCGCCCAGGCGCTCGATGACGACCCCGCAAAATTCTTCGGGCACGTCTATTGTCACGGTTTCGATCGGCTCTAGCAACTGTCCGTTTTCCATCCGGGTGATGACGCGCGGTTTGGATACCTGAAATTCGTAACCCTCGCGCCGCATATTTTCGATCAAAATGGAAAGGTGGAGCTCGCCGCGGCCGGACACTTGAAAGCATTCCGGCGTATCCGTTTCCTCCACGCGCAGACTGACGTCCGTGTTCAACTCGCGGAACAGCCGTTCTCTCAAATGCCGGCTGGTGACAAACTTGCCTTCCTGGCCCGCGAGCGGGCTGTCGTTGACCAGAAAGCGCATGGTCAGCGTAGGCTCTGAAATTTTGCTGAAAGGCAGCGGGGCAGGGGCGTTGACGCCGCAGAGCGTATCGCCGATGTGAATCTCCCCAACGCCGGAAATCGCCACGATGGAGCCGAAACGCGATTCAGACGTTTCGACCCGGTTCAACCCTTCAAACTCATACAGCTTGCCGATCTTCGCGCGAACCTGTTTATCCGGCTCATGCATGTTGACGATCACCATTTCGTCATTGGCGCGGATCGCGCCGTTTTCGATTTTGCCGATGCCGATGCGCCCTAAATATTCGTTATAGTCAATCGTCGTAATCAGCGCCTGAAAATCCGCGTCCGGGTCGCCCTGGGGCGCAGGGATAGATTGCAGGATGGCGTCAAAAAGAGGCCGCATGTCTTGCCCCGGCGCGTTCAATTCCACAAACGCAACGCCGGTTTTTGCCGAGGCGTAGACAAACGGCGCGTCGATCTGCGTGTCGGAGGCGTCCAATTCCAAAAAAAGTTCCAGCACTTCGTCTACTACATCGGCCGGCCGCGCGTCTGGCCGATCCATTTTATTGACGCACACAATCACGGGTAAATTCAGTTCCAGGGCGTTTTTGAGTACGAATTTCGTCTGCGGCATGGGGCCTTCAAAGGCGTCCACCACGAGAATCACACCGTCCACCATTTTCAGCACCCGTTCCACCTCGCCGCCAAAATCCGCGTGGCCGGGCGTGTCAATAATATTGATTTTGATATTTTGATAAAACACGGCTGTATTTTTGGCCAGTATCGTAATGCCCCGTTCCCGCTCTAAGTCATTGGAATCCATGACGCGCTCGCGCACGATTTGGTTTTGGCGGAACGCGCCGCTCTGTTTCAGCAATTCATCCACCAAAGTGGTCTTGCCATGATCTACATGCGCGATGATGGCCACATTCCGTATGTCAGTTCTTTCCTGCTTCACAAAATTTCTCTCGCTTTCAAAAAGAGGTTTTAACAAAAGGGCTTTAATAAAAGGGCTTAAATAAAAGAGGCTTCAAAAAAAAAACCGCCGCAATTGAGCAGCAGTCTTTTCTGGCTTGGTTATTTTCCTGATTATAAGCGGACGACGTTTGCAGCCTGGGGACCTTTAGCGCCTTGCACTACATCGAATTGAACTTCCTGGCCTTCTTCCAAGGTCTTGAAACCATCGGAATTAATCGCTGAGAAATGGACAAAAACGTCGTCCTCGCCTTGCACGGAGATAAAACCATAACCCTTCTCCGCATTGAACCACTTAACGGTACCTGTCTTCATTGCAAAATCCTCCTACTGGATAAAAAAATATTGACGCTAAAACGTCCCATTAGTTACGCGACACAGAATAACACAATTTATTGGCCTTGTCAACAAGCAGGGACAAAAAAATTAGCAGGATAAAACAATTCTTTTGAATCTATACCGTCATGATTGAGGGGCCGATTTTTTTTACGTTATAACTTGCATTCGCTCTTAAAAAGTCGTATGCTTATTAGCAACGCGGCAGTGAAGGGGGTGGAAGCCGCAGGAGGCAGTTTTAAAGAGCAGATCGTTCAAAAAAACCGTCCGCGAAAGACACGATAAAATGCGCTGGGGTTATCTTGCCTACAGCAAGGCCCGCCGAAAGCGCCTGTTCTCCGGAGCGGTTAAAAAAAATTTGAGATCATGGCGCATATGGGGACAAAGCGCATACCGGCGCATTTGCCAGCGCGCGTGAGACAAGAGATTATTCCAGCAGAGCGGCGAGTGAAAATACATACGCGTTCCTCATCGCGTATAAGGGCAACCGCCTTAAAATTATTTTTGAACCGAATGACATGATGCTGAAAGCGATTTCCACCGTTTTGGCGTCTAGAAAATTTTTTCCAAAATTGCAGCGAAGCGCTGAGGAGTTTTAGATTCAATGGATAATGAGGTAAAATCGGAAATCAGAAGAGAAGTGATCAGTTGGATTAAGACGGTTATTTTTGCGGTTCTGTTCGCGGTGTGTATCAATCATTTTGTCATTGTAAACGCGAAAGTACCTACAGGCTCCATGATGGACAACATCATGCCGAATGACCGCATCGTCGCTTTTCGCCTGTCTTACACCTTTAGCGTGCCGCGCCGCTTTGACGTTGTGGTGTTCCGCTATCCAGACGACAGGACGCAGCTTTACGTAAAGCGCGTTATCGGTCTGCCCGGCGAGACGGTCACCATCCGGCAGGGCAAGGTCTATATCAATAACAGCGAAGCGCCGCTGTCTGACGATTTTGTGCGCGAGCCGCCCAAAGAGGAAAACTTTGGCCCTTATCAGGTTCCGCCGGACAGCTACTTTATGATGGGCGACAACCGCAACACTTCGCTGGATTCACGTTGGTGGAGAAACACCTATGTAATTAAGACGGATATTCTGGGCAAAGTGCTGTTGAAGTATTATCCCGGCTTTAAAATACTTTTTAATCAATAGGAGGATTCACATGAAGCAGATTACAAAACAATCCATGATTGGTGAAATCATGGAGCTTGACAGAGGCGTTATCCCCATTTTGTTCCGATCGGGGATGGCCTGCATCGGCTGCTCCGCTTCCGTATATGAAACGCTGGAAGAAGCGGGCATGGTACACGGCATGGAAGTGGACGCCCTGGTGAATGAGATCAACGAATATTTACGGACTGTATCGGATTAACGGGTCGTCACGGGCGGCAGAATGCACATGAGTAATACAGGTAGGCCCCGCTCTTCTCAACAGCGAAGGGCGGGCTTTTTGTTTGGAAAATATTTTATGCTGTTCTTCACCTTGACAAACCCGTATGGCCAAGCTATACTTCTTAACCAGTAATACATATTACAATTTATACTTACGAACGGTAAATTAATGCGCTCGCGAGTATAACAAAGGAGTTGCTTGTATGAAAAGAAAATCCATTGTTTTAGCTGCCCTGGCCGCCGCGTTGACGCTTCTTGCCTCGTCGCTGACAGGCTGCGGGTCGAATGCGACGCCGCCGCCAGCGACGCCGCCGCCGGCTGAAGAAACCCCGCTGGCCGAAGCGCCGCCATCTGACGAACTGCCGCCAGTGGCTGAGGAACCATCGAATGACGTGCCGCCGCCGCCAGATGGCGAACCAAAAAGAATTGTGGTCGGCGCCACGACTGTGCCCCACGCTGAAATCTTAAACGCCGCCATAGAGTTGTTGGCGGCCCAGAGGATTACTTTAGAAATCAAAGAGTTTACGGATTATGTTCAGCCCAATTTAACGCTGGAAAGCGGCGATCTGGACGCTAACTATTTCCAGCACCAGCCTTATTTGGATGATTTTAATGCGGAAAATAATACCAACATTGTTCCCATTGCGAAGATTCATTATGAGCCGCTGGGTCTGTACCCAGGTAAAACCAAGAGCTTGGCGGAGCTGGCGGATAACGCCCAAGTGGCTGTGCCCAACGATACCACCAATGAGGCGCGTGCGCTGTTGCTGCTGGAAGTACAAGGTTTGATCAAAGTCCGGCCCGAAGCTGGATTGACCGCGACGAAAGCGGACATTACAGAGAACCTCAAAAACCTTGAGATTGTAGAAATTGAAGCCGCGCAGCTTCCCCGTTCCCTTCAGGATGTGGATATCGCGGTAATCAACGGCAATTACGCCATTGAGGCGGGGCTGAACGCGGCGACAGACGCATTGGCTAAAGAAGAAAGCAATTCTTTGGCGGCGGATACCTTCGGCAATGTCGTCGCGGTGCGCGCTGGCGATGAATCCCGTGAAGAATTGCAAGCCCTGGCGGCGGCTCTGCAAAGCGACACGATAAAGCAGTTCATCAATGAAAAATATCAAGGCGCTGTCATACCCATGTCTTGATTATACCGCAAACGAAAATTTAACGGGCGGCAGGATGCCCGCTCCTACGAAATAAAGGGTAGGGGCGGCATTTTGCCGCCTGTGACTTTCTTTGAATCCTAAAAGTTTTGCTGGATTTTTCCATATTATGGTGATAAAATAGCGATCGGGGCTGATTATTGGGAAAGGGGATTTTAAATGAACGCTGTCCAGGAACAATTTTATCGCTTTATACTCGATCGGGTGCGTGAAGAAAAAAAAGAGGAAGCGGAAAGCCTTTTGGCGGAGGTTTTTGGCAAACAAGACGACAGCTCGTTAAACGCTGTGTATTTAGCGTCGTTCGTCCCGAAAATCGCCGGTATGCTGAAGCCGGAGTTTGTGGATGAAATCAAAGGCGCTGTCGCGAAATTCACGGGCGGCGTACTCGGAGGGCTTTTGGGCGGAAACAGCGGCGCGAAAAAGATGGATATCAAATGATATATGTCAATGTTTTTTATTTTGCCTGACGCCATGCCGGGCGTTTTTCAGTTTATGGTACATTATGAAAGAAAACTTTCAAAAATATTTTTTTACCCCTCTTTATAAAAGTTTGGATGGCCATTTTTCTATTTTCGTCGAAGCGTCGGGTTCGAATGCTGGATAAGCGCTTGTTCTGCTCTGTCTTGCTGTGGGAAAATGACGAAACCATCCACAATCTGGCTGACGATCACAAACAAAAGTTCTGCATTGTACTTTTTCGCTGATCCGTTATAATACAAGCCAGGTTATGGAATAAAGTGGAAATATGGAGCCAAGAGAATTGAGATGCGTACAACAATGAGATCGGCGGCGCGCTGGCCGGAAAAATGTTCCGGCTGGGGATGTAAGACATGACCCTCTATCGGCATACGCCTGTCTTATTGAGGGAAACTTTAGATTTACTGCGGGTTATGCCGGACGGCGTGTATGTTGACGGGACGCTGGGCGGCGCTGGGCACGCCGCGGAGATCGCCGCCAGATTGACCGGCGGGCTTTTGATCGGTGTGGATCAGGATCAGGACGCCATCGCGCAATCCGCTTTTACGCTGGCCCCTTACGGCGGCAAGGTGAAACTCGTCAAAGAAAATTTTGCACATATGCGGCGCGTGTTTGCGGACCTGGGCATAGACAAAGCAGACGGCGTCCTGCTGGATTTGGGCGTATCATCGTATCAAGTGGACGCTGACGCCAGAGGGTTTACTTACCAGCGCGACGCCCCGCTGGACATGCGGATGAATGAAGAAGCTGATTTGACTGCGTACGAGGTGGTCAACCAATATCGTGAAGAGAGCCTGACGCAGATATTTTTTTCCTATGGCGAAGAAAAATACGCCAGGCGGATCGCCCGCGCGATTGTCCAAAGCCGGACGCGAAAACCGATTGCCTCCACTTTAGAATTGGTTTCCATTGTTAAAAACGCCATGCCGAGGCAAGCATTGATGGGAGGGCCGCATCCGGCCAAAAGAATTTTTCAGGCCATCCGCATCGAAGTGAACCAGGAGCTTTCGATACTGGATACGGCTTTGGATGACATCATTCATTTATTAAACCCTGGCGGGCGAATTTGCGTGATCGGCTATCATTCTTTGGAAGATCGTATTGTTAAGCGCAATTTTAAGCGCGCGGAAAGCCCCTGCGTGTGCCCGCCGGATTTTCCCGTCTGCGTTTGCGGCAAAACGCCGCAGGTACATATACTCACAAAAAAGCCGGTACGGCCCGGCGCGGAGGAGATTGCCGCGAACCACAGAGCGCGAAGCGCTAAACTGCGAGCAGCCGAAAAAATGTCTACAAAAGAGTAAGAAGGTGAAGGAATGGCCGATCGTTTTGGAAACACGGCGAGAGCCTATGATTTTGCCGCGTCGCCTGATGGAATCAATGAAAGAGAGCAAGGCGCGGAAAAACGAAAACGGCGTTTGATCCGCCGCAAAGTCAGAGTAAAACCTGTCTTTGTCTATGAGGACGATCGCGCGCACAGGATTTCCGCCTTGAATGTCATTACACTGCTCGTCATTACCGCGGGGTTACTGTGCGTTGCCGTTTCCGCTTCCGGCGCGCGCCGGGCGAAGGCGGAAAATGCGCAGCTCAGTGCGCAAATCAGGGCAGAAAACGAGATTGTGGCGGATCTGCGGGAAGAAGTCAACCGAACGGTAGACATCGAAAAAATCAGGGAAATTGCCGTGACAAAGTTAGGGATGAGCGAGCCGGAGCCTTATCAGATCATTCACATGCAAACGCCGGAAGAGAGTTACGCCGTCGGCAGCCGGGACGCGCAAACTTCCCCCGCCCCGCCTCACACAAATATTTTCGCGTGGGTGAGGGGCTTCTGGGGCGGAAAAGGTTAGGCGGGCCGTTATGTCGAGTATACGAGTATACCGGGGGCAGGCGGCCAAACGCGTCAGTGAGCGGCGGATGAAGCGCAGGATTATCGGCGCCGGTGTGTTTGTCTGCCTGTGCGAGGCGGCGCTGCTGGGCGTGATTGGTTACCAAAAATTGGCTTATGGCGATGATTACGAACGCAAAGCCGTGATCCAACTGTTAAACGGCTCCAACAATATAGAACAAACGATCCAGCCCGGCAGAGGCTTTATCTTGGATCGGAACAGACAGCCGTTGGCAGTCAGCGAAAATGTGTATGATATTATTTTAGACGTCAAGGTACTGAATCAAAAAGAGGACGAGGCGAAGGAAAAAATTTTAACGACCATAGCGGATTTGCTGGACATGGATGTGGAGCGGCTTCACGCCATCGCGGCGGATCCGCAAAACCAAAACAACCATTATTATATTTTGCAAAGAGAAGCGCCTGTGGAAACGGCCATGCTGATCCGAGATACAGAAAAACAAATTGCGGAATCACGCCAGAAACGCGAAAAGACGCCTTATGATTTGAGCTGCGTTTATTTGGTGGGCGGCACGAAGAGAAACTACACGCCGGGAACCGCCGCGCCGCAAGTGATTGGTTTTATCCGCGGCGAAACGCATTTCGGATTGGAATCCAGCTACAACCAGGAACTGGCCGGCGAGCCGGGCAGGATTTTTCGCGCTTACGCGGGCGCGGACGATCCGGTCACGGAAGAAGCGCCCGCCATACAAGGCTATACGCTGATCACCACTTTGGACGCGGCTATACAGGAATTTGCGCGGCAAGCCGTGGACGACGCCGCGAAAATGTATGAACCGCAGCACGCTTCCGTCCTGGTGATGAATCCGAACACCGGCGAAGTGCTGGCCATGGCCCAGTATCCTTCGTTTGACGCCAACGCGCCCGCCAGTCCGGACAACTTTACAGGCTTAAAAGAGGCGTTCGACAGTCTTCCAGAAGACGAACGCCTGAACCAACTCAATGATCTCTGGAACAATTTTAACATTTATCATTTGTTTGAACCCGGCTCCATTTTTAAACCAGTTGTGGCCTCCGCGGCTTTAGAGGAAAACATTGTGACGCCGGAGGATTTATTTACCTGCAGTGGGCATTTAGAAGTGGCGGGCACGGACATTGCCTGCTGGATCCAGGCCACGGGAGGAACGCACGGCGAACAAAATCTGACGCAATCCTTGGCGAATTCCTGCAACGTGGCTATGATGAAAATTGCGCAAAAATTGGGACGCAATTTGTTTTTTCAATACCGGAATGATTTTGGCTTTGGAGAAAAGACCGGCGTTGACTTGCCGGGCGAAGCGAGCGCGTCTTCTCAAAATGTGATGTATACCCTGCAGCAGCTCA
>JAITPB010000127.1 GCA_031289625.1 Clostridiales bacterium
ACTATAAAAATGAGTTGAATATAGCTTTAGAAGCCAGAGAGGTGACGAAGTTGGGTACAGGTTATTTAACTGTGCGGGTAACTACTGCGGAAGAAGCTTTACCGATAGCCAATGCGCGAGTACTCACCATGAACAACGTGGGCGATTTATTGTACAGCCAGGAGACAGCGCAAAATGGATCGACAGCCACTGTGCCCTTGGAGGCGCCGGATAAAATCAATACATTTAATCCAGACAATACAGTGGATCATTACAGCTCGTATAACATTGAAATCAGCGCTAGAGGATATGACACAACTCTTGTCAAAGGCGTACAGATTGTGGATACCATTACTTCTATCCTGCCTGTAAATATGATTCCTTTGGCGGCCAACCAACAGCAGGAATATGTCAATGAAATCATTATTCCTCCCAATGCCTTGGAAACAATGTCGCAAAGCGGTCAAGAGTCTTCTGAGGCTCTCTCGCCCAAACTCAAAGTACTGAAAGACGTCATCATTCCTGAACAGATTAGAGTCCATCTGGGCATCCCTTCTTCCACCGCCTCCCAGACTGTGACGGTTTCTTTCCCAGACTACATCAAAAATGTGGCTTCCAGCGAAATATTCCCGACCTGGCCGCTAGCATCCTTGGAAGCGAATATTTTGGCGGAGATCACCTATGCTTTAAATCGAATCTATACAGAATGGTATCCGAGCAAAGGGTATGCATTCGACATCACCAATTCCACCGCGTATGATCAATATTTTGTGTACGGACGCGCTATTTTCAGAGAAATTTCCATCGTTGTAGATCAGCTTTTTACGAGCTATGTCCGCAGGCAAGGCCATAAGGAACCCTATTTTACCGCGTATTGCAACGGCACAACATCTACTTGCGCCGGGCTGTCCCAATGGGGAACGGTGCCTTTAGCGGAAAACGGCATGTCAGCCCTGCAGATCTTGCGGTATTATTATCCGTCAGATGTGGAAATTGCGACAAGCAATCTCGTTGTCCCCAACACGCCGTCTTATCCTGGGTATGCTTTACAGGAAGGTTCCAGCGGGGAAAACGTCAGGGTACTGCAAATGTACCTGAACCGCATTCGGGAGGATTGGCCGAATATCCCTCAAATCAGCAATCCAAACGGGGTATTCAACTCGGACACGGCGGCGGCGGTAAAAACCTTTCAGCAAAATTTTGATCTCGTCGCGGATGGATTGGTCGGTAAAGACACTTGGTATAAAATATCGGCTGTCTACACAGCGGTGAAAAAGCTTTCCGAGCTGAACGGAGAAGGCGAATATATTGGCATTGGTTCGTCTCCGCCGACATCAGTGATCAAAGACGGTTCCAAAGGCGCCGATGTGGCGCAGCTTCAGTTCATTTTAAATTATATCGCCCAATTCTATCCGGGCGTTTCCAGCGTCATCGAAAACGCAAAATTTGACGCGCAGACAAAATCTTCTGTCATGTCGTTTCAAAGCCTTTTTGGCCTCACCGCCGATGGCATTGTCGGCCCTGGAACCTGGAATAGGCTGTATGAAATTTATAAAGGCGCTCAGGACAATGTTCAGCCGCCTGTTCAGCCGCCGCCGTCTCCGCCCGTCACGAATACCCCTGCCTATCCGGGCTATGTACTGCAGCTTGGCGCTACTGGCAGTGACGTGCTGATTCTGCAGAAAATATTGAACCTGATCACGCCCTATTACCCGCAAATCCCCAAACTTACCGAAGATGGTCAGTTTGGCAATGGTACCAGAACCGCCGTAGTTGCGTTCCAAAATGTTTTTGGCCTCACCGCTGACGGCATGGTGGGTCCATCCACCTGGAATAAAATTATGCAGGTGTATTCTTCTTTAAATGGCTCTTCCGTCAGCAAACCAGCTTATCCCGGTTATCCGCTGACACTCTGGTCATACGGCGACAACGTTAAGCTGATTCAACAATACCTAAATGGTCTGTCTGTAAGCTATCCTTCAATATCGAAAGGGTCTGTGGACGGTATTTTTGGGCCTGGCACGGAATCATCAGTCAAAGCGTTTCAGCAGCTCTTTGGCTTGACTGCGGACGGCATCGTAGGGCCGGCCACATGGAACAGCATCGTAGATCAATATTTTACTTTGACGAACTCTTATCAGGAAGCCGTTGGAAACGCATTGCCAACGTCCAAAGCGGCCGCTTTTGCTCTGGGTGAATTAAATCTGGAGCCGCCAAATTTGGGACAATACGAAGCGCCGGAGTTCGGGGAAGATCTATATTTTTATGAGGCGCCGTATCAAGAACCGGAAACCACAGAGGATTTGCATTTTTATGAAAAGCCTTATGCTCAATATCCGTCTGCAAAACCGGTGACAGAGCCGTATCCAAAATATCAACCGCCGACGCCGGTGACAGAGCCGTATCCAAAATATCAGCCGCCGACGCCGGTGACAGAGCCGTGTCCAAAATATCAGCCGTCGAAGCCGGTGACAGAGCTGTATCCAAAATATCAGCCGCCGAGGCCGGTGACAGAGCCGTATCCAAAATACCAGCCGTCAAAGCCGTATCCAAAATATCAGCCGTCGAAGCCGATGACAGTTCCTTACCCTAAATACCAGATTCCCAAGCTGCTGACAGAGCCTTCTTGGGAATGCCACTTTCCAGGGCCAGTGGCGGAGGCTGATTATGTCTACCAAATGCCCCAGCCTGTTATGCCGTATCAAACAGTTGAGGCCGGGACTAAGGTTAAAAAGGCTGCCAGCCATAGCGCGCTGCCTGAGTATCCATGTTCTGCGATGACCGCTTATGCGGGGCAGACGCTGGGATACGCCAATACACCCAATGGCGCTTGCGCTTTTTTCACGCCAGCAGGGCAGACCACGTTTTACTGCAGCGCCAATGTGATTCAGCAGCCGCTCTTGACTGTCATTTTGATGAAACTGTTGCTGGGCTGTTAGAGCAAAAGTGGATTGGGAACTGGCGGCTATGGCCATTGCAAAAGCCCAATTAAAAGATTCTTTACAAGAGTCTTTTAGCTGGGCTTTAGTCTATCCTACTCCCAATCCTGCATAGGTACATCATACCGTTTTAAAGCCTCGCGGGCCGTTTCCACAGAAAATCCCCGGCGCAGCAGAAAATCCACAGCCTTTTTTCTCTGGCCGGTTCCGATCGTGGCGCTGGCCGCAGCGATGCCACGCCATTTGACTGTCAGCGTTTTCACGGCGGCGTCCAGTTCATTCGCCCCTTGCAGCGTTTCCTCCAGCAGGATCGGGTCAATGCCCTTGCCCTGCAGTTCCCGCCGGATTTGCGCCAGGCCGCGCCCGCCGTAATCCAGACGTTCGCGCAGATAAGCCGTCGCATAACGCGCGTCGTCTACGTAGCGATATTCCTCCAGGGTTGCCATGACGCCGCGAACCGTATCCGGGTCAAACCCTTCCTGCGTGAGTTTTTGCTCCACTTCCCAACGAGTGCGATCCCGGTGGCTCAAATAGCGCAGGGCGCGTTCCCGCGCCTGCTCCAAGCCGTTCATGGTTCAAGCTCAATGATGGGGACAGCCTCGTCATCTATGCCAGCCAAAATTTCCTCAATGGCCAGTTCTTCTTCCGTGGATTCTTCCTCGTCCGGAACCTCCGTCGCCTGTACATAATTGTCTGGCAGCGCCAACGCTTCCAGTTCCTTCATACCATAATGTTTCCGCACAGCGTTTTCGATTTCATGGCTGACGTCGGGATGCGTCCGCAGAAATTCCTTGCCATTTTCCCGGCCCTGTCCCAGACGGATATCCCCGTAGGCAAACCATGTGCCGCTTTTGGTTACAATATTGATAGCCGCGCTTAAATCGAGAATGTCCCCTTCTTTGGAAATGCCCTGACCGTACATAATGTCAAACTCACAGGCTTTAAAGGGCGGGGCGACTTTGTTTTTCGCGACCTTGACTTTTGTGCGGTTACCCACAAAATCGTTGCCCGCCTTGATGGTATCGATCTTGCGGATGTCTAGCCGGACAGACGCGTAGAATTTTAAGGCGCGCCCGCCGGTGGTCGTTTCCGCGCTGCCGTAGATAATGCCGATTTTTTCGCGGAGCTGGTTGATGAAGATAACAATGCAATTGGTTTTGCTCGTAATGCCGGTCAGCTTACGCAGGGCCTGGCTCATGAGCCGCGCCTGGACGCCCATGTGGCTGGCGCCCATGACGCCTTCAATTTCCGCCCGTGGCGTCAGCGCCGCCACAGAGTCTATGATCACAATGTCGATAGCGCTGGAACGCACCATCTGTTCCGCGATTTCCAGGGCCTGTTCGCCGTCGTCCGGCTGGGAAATATACATCTCGTCGATGTTTACGCCCAGATTTTGTGCGTACACGGGATCCAGCGCGTGCTCCGCGTCCACATAGCCCGCGATGCCGCCCAGATTCTGTACTTCGGCAACCGCGTGCAGCGCCACGGTGGTTTTGCCGGAAGACTCCGGCCCGTAAATCTCAATGATGCGGCCTTTGGGAAACCCGCCAATGCCCAGCGCCACGTCCAGACTGAGCGAACCGGACGTCACCACCGGTATATTGGCCGTGCTTTTTTCTCCGAATTTCATGACCGCGCCTTTGCCGTACATTTTTTCAATGTTTGCCAGCGCGCTTTGCAGCGCTTCCCTCTTGCCGTCGTCCAAGCGATCACCCGGGCCATTGCCCGGGCCGCCGTCCTTCATTCCTTCTTTGGCTTTTTTGCCCGCTTTTTTCTTTGGCGTTTTTTCGTCTTTCGCGTTTTCCGCTTCATTATTTTGCATTTCAGACATAATATCCTCCCCCGCACATTTTTGATTTATTCTTCTTCCTCTTCTTCCAGCAGCCTCCGCCGGATCATGTCCAGCGCGTTCACGACAGTGCGCGCGCGGATTTTTTGCCGGTCGCCGGCCAGGCGCAGTTCTTTGACGCTGGTACGGCTTCGATAATGCAAACCCAAATACACCAGCCCCACCGGTTTTTTCAGCGAGCCGCCGCCCGGCCCCGCGACGCCGGTCGTAGCAACGCCGATATCCGCGCCCGCCGTCTCCGCTGCGCCGCGCGCCATTTCAGCCGCCGTCTCCGCGCTCACCGCGCCGTATTTTTGCAGGGTTTCTGCCCGCACATTCAGCCGCCGCATTTTCGCCTCGTTGCTGTATGTCACAGCGCCTTCCAGCAGCGTGCCGGAAACGCCGGGGCAGTCTACCAGCTTAGCGGTCAGCGCGCCGCCGGTACAGGACTCGGCGCAGGCGATGGTCAGCTTTTTTTCCAGCAGACGCTTGACGGCCACGCCTTCGAGCGTGTCTTCATCCTCCCCGTAGACATGATCCCCCAGGCGGCGGCGGATTTCTTCCAGCGTGGGGCGCATGATTTCCGCCGCTTCGGCTTCGTCCGCCGCCTTTGCCGTGACGCGAATCCATACTTCCGACGTTTTGGCATAGGGCGCGATGGTGGGGTTTGTCTGGCCGTCAATCAAGTCCTTAATCATTTCCTCTGCCGCGCTCTCCCCGACGCCGCAAATTTTCAGCATTTTGGAAACAAACTGGGCGTCTGTTTTTGTCTTGAGAATGGGGATAACCGCGTTGAGGTACATGGGGATCGCCTCATTGGGCGGGCCCGGCAGCAAAAATAGCGTCTTTCCCTCGCGCTCCACACAGCATCCGGGCGCCGTGCCGTTGTCATTCGGAAGAATCACCGCGCCTTCGGGAAATATGGCCTGCTTTTGACTGTTTGGCGCGGTGTGCGTGTCCGCGTTCATGTTCATGCTCTGGTAAAACGCCTGGATTTTTTCCCAGGAAGCTTGATCCAGCCTCATTTCACGACCCAAAAAACGTGCCGCCGTTTCTTTGGTCAAGTCGTCCTGCGTCGGGCCCAGCCCGCCTGTGGCGATAACGATATCCGCCCGCTGAAAGGCGGCTTCATAGGCGGCGTAAATTCTGTCCGCGTTGTCTCCGACGACGGTCTGGCAGTATACGTTCACGCCGAGCTTTGCCAGTTCCTGCGAGAGAAATTGCGCGTTGGTGTTGAGAATATCGCCCAGCAGAAGCTCCGTCCCCACCGCTATGATCTCCGCGGTCATATTGGTCTCCTTTCCGGCCTCGAAGCGGGAGCCGCTTTTTCGGTCAGCAGTTTTTTATTCTTCACGATATATTCCACAGCCGAAGCCACGGTCAGCAAAGTGGTGATCCACGTTATGGCGCTGATAATCCACGCGGGGACGATCCACAGCGTGATCAGGATGATCAGGATCATTTGCGTGATCGTTTTGAATTTGGCCAGCGCCGACGCGGCAATCACGATTTTTTGCTCCAGCGCCAGCATCCGGAAGCCTGTCACGATAAATTCCCGGCTGATGATGAGAATCACTACCCACGAGGGGATCTCATGCGTGCCCGCCATCGCCACCAGCGCGGCGCACACAAGCAGTTTATCCGCGAGGGGATCCATCAGCTTGCCGAAATTGGTGATCAAGTTCTGCTTGCGGGCGATGTGACCGTCCAGCGCGTCTGTCATGGATGCGATCACGAAAATTAAAAGAGCGGCGTACCGGCTGACTGCGCCCCAGTATGGGCTGTTGATATACAAGAGCAGAAAAACAGGTATCAGGCAGATCCGCGCCAGCGTCAGTTTATTGGGCAGGTTCATCGGCACGCCGGGCATCTCCTAACTTTCCAGAATGTGTCCGTACAAATCATAATCATACGCCTCCGTTATTTGAATTCGTAAGAACTCTCCTGATAGTTTTTCTTCTTCGCTGTGGAAAAATACCAACCCGTCAATTTCATGACAATCCCGATAACTCCGGCCGCAGTACACATATCCGCCGGGGCCTTTTGGGTCGGGCACGCGCCCTTCCGTCATGACGTCCAATGTTTTGCCCACCAAAGCTTGATGGATTTCTCCAGAAATGGTTTTTTGCGCGCCCAGCAGTTTATTTTTACGGGATTCTTTTATCCGCCGCGGAATTTGATTTTTCATCTGGTAAGCCGGCGTGCCTTCCTCGCGGGAATAGGTGAACACACCCAGCCTGTCGAACCGCGCCTCTGGGAGAAACGCCAGCAGATCTTGAAATTCTTCTTCTGTTTCTCCGGGAAACCCTGTCATCAGCGTGGTGCGGAGGGCGATGTCCGGCATGGCGTCCCGCAGTTTCGCCAGCAGCGCCCGGATCAAATCCGCGCCGGCCTTCCGGCCCATTCTTTTGAGCACGCCGCCGTTTATATGCTGCGCCGGCATGTCGATATAATGGCAGACTTTGGGATTGGAGGCCATTTCCGCGATGAGCTCGCCGGTGATGTTTTCCGGATAGGCGTACAAAATCCGGATCCATATCAGCTCTTCGATTTGCGCCAAGCGCCGGAGCAATTCCGCCAAGTTCGGCCTGCCGCTCGGATCCTGTCCCAAATCTTGCCCGTAGAGCGCCGTGTCCTGCGCCACCAAAATGACTTCTCTCACACCGGAGGCCGTAAGCGTTCGTGTTTCCGCGATCAGGCTGTCCATTGTCCGGCTCCGGTAAGAGCCTTTAATAGAAGGAATCGCGCAGTAGGTGCAGCGGTTGTCGCAGCCTTCCGCGATTTTCAGATACGCGAACCCGCCCGGCGTGCTGACAATTCTTTTTTGCGGCGCGCTCGACGCGGTCGACGCGGTCGACGCGAGCGGCGCGTTAAACAGCGCCACTTTTTCGCCGGAGAGGGTTCGCCGGATGACCTCGCCGATATGATGGAAATCCTCCACGCCGACGATCGCGTCTACCTCTGGAATCTCTTGGAAAATTTCTTCTTGATAGCGCTGCGCCATACAGCCGGTCACGATCAACACGCGGCGGCCGACACGATCGTGGTCGCAATCGCGGCTGCGATCGCAGCAGGCGCTCATTTCCAGAAGAACCCGGACGCTTTCCCGCACGGCTTTGCGGATAAAGCCGCAGGTATTGACGATAATGACGTCCGCCTGCTCTGGCTCAAAAGCCAGTTCGTACCCGCTCTCCGTCAATAAACCCAGCATAATTTCGCTGTCCACCAAGTTTTTATCACAGCCCAAAGAAACCAAATGTATTTTGAACGGGCTTTCTTTTTCAGACGGCAAACCGACACTCCCTGTCATACTTGCATATTTTTCCATTCGCTCATCGTAATCAAAATCCTTCTCGGTTTGCTGCCGAGATCCGGGCCGACAATGCCGCGGACTTCCAGTTCCTCGATCAGCCGCGACGCCCGGTTATAACCGATGCGAAACTGGCGCTGCAGCATGGACGCGGAGGCTTTCCCTTTGAGGATGAGAAACTCCGCCGCTTCGCTGTAAAATTCATCCAGTCCGCCTTCCCCGTCTACGCGGGATTCCGTGACTTTTTCTTCCATCCCTGGGTCATAGCGGACGGGATTCTGCGCCTTGAGAAATTCTACAATGGATTCTACTTCTTTATCCGATATAAACCCGCACTGCAGCCGGAGGGGTTTGTTCAGCCCCACCGGCAAAAACAGCATATCCCCCTTGCCCAGGAGCTTTTCCGCGCCGGTCATGTCCAGCACGGTTCTGGAATCCGTGCCGGACGACACGGCAAAGGCCATACGGGAGGGGATGTTCGCTTTGATCAGGCCCGTAATGACGTCTACAGACGGGCGCTGGGTGGCGATGATCAAATGCAGCCCGGCGGCTCTCGCCTTTTGCGCCAGGCGGCAGATGGCCTCTTCAATTTCGCCTTTCGCGGTCATCATCAGATCCGCCAGTTCGTCGATGATAACGACCAGCTGCGGCAAAACTTCCGATTCCGATTCTTCGGCTTTCAGCGCGTTATAGCTTTTTAAATCGCGCACGTTAGCCTCGGCAAACAAATTATAGCGGATGTCCATCTCCGCTACGGCCCAGTTCAGTGCGGCGGCGGCTTTTTTGGGATCCGTCACGACGGGGATCAACAAGTGGGGGATGCCATTGTAAACGCTCAGTTCCACGACTTTCGGATCTATCATGACCAGTTTCACTTCGTTCGGTTTGGCTTTGTACAGGATGCTGGCGATCAGCGTATTGATGCAAACGCTTTTACCCGCGCCGGTAGCGCCCGCGATCAGCATATGGGGCATTTTCGCCACATCCGCCACGACCGTGTTGCCCGCAATGTCTTTACCGGCTGCGAAAGCCAGTTTGGAAGAAAATTTTTGAAAGGTGCCGTCCTCGAAAAGCTCCCGCAAATATACGGATTGCATTTCCCGGTTGGGGATTTCGATGCCGATGGCGGATTTGCCCGGTATAGGCGCTTCAATGCGAATCCCCTGCGCGGCCAGGCTTAACGCCAGGTCGTTGGAGAGATTGGCGATGGAACTGACTTTCACGCCCGGCCCTGGCGCCATTTCGTAACGCGTTACGGTAGGGCCGACGCTGACTTCCACCACCTTGGCTTCTACTTTAAAACTGCGCAGGGTATCCTCCAGCTTGTGCGAATTTTCGAGAATATGCGAACGTGATTCCGCCGAAGCCACACTGTAATTTCGGTTCAGCAGATCCATCGGTGGAAATTGGTAATGGGTGTAAAGATTGATTTCGTCGGGATTTTCCGGCAGTGTCATGGAACGCGGCGGCGGGGCGGAGACGATCTGCACGGCGGAGGCGCGCTGCGGGGCAGAGGCGCGCTGCGGGGCAGAGACGCTCTGTGCGGCAGAGACGCTCTGTGCGGCCAAAATATTCGGCGGGGCCGGAATCATTTTATTTAATTTTTTATCCGCTTCAATCGGCGTGTCAATCCACGACTCATCATCATCTTTTTCTAAGTCATTTTTTTCCAAAAATTTTTTTTCTAAATCGTCTTCTTCCAAACCATTTTTTTCTAAAACTGGCGCGGACTGACTTTTATGAGCGTTTTGCCGCATCTGAACGGCAGACAGTTTTAACGAATTGGCGCTCTCCATGTTGATTTGCTCTACCAGCCCCCTGACTTTGATCATTTGGCTTCCAGAAGGACGCGCCAATGGTATCAGCTCCGGACCAGCCGGTGAAATCAGCTCGGACGAATCCGCGCGCGAATCCGCGCTGCCGAGCGGCTCCAGTAAAGGCTCTGGAGCGTGGAAATGGATGGAAGGAGACAGGCTGTTTGGTTTGCGCCGCTTCAAATCTTCCTGCACCAGCATGATTTTCGGCTCGCCCTCACGGGCAGCCAGCGGCGTCCAGTTCCGGTGCGCTTTTATTTTCCGCATGGGTTTAGGCCGTGGCGCCGAAAGTTTCGGCGGTCCCGTGATCCGTTCCGGCGTTTTTTTTAAAATTTTTTCCGGCGCGGGTTCCAGAGGCTCTTCTTCATAATATTCCACGCGGAAACCGGCCAAAATCGTATAGACCCAGGTAATCAGCCCGCGTATAGCGGAGGTGAGCGAACGCCCGGTCAACAGCACGCCGGACGCGAGTATCCCCGCGAAAAAAAACAGAATGCCGCCGGTTTTGCCTACAGACGCGTAAGCGGCCCCGCCGAACATAGCGCCGATCATGCCGCCATTGTCCGCCGCGCCGCCGGCGTAATAATCGTCCGCGCTGAAAGACGCGGCCACTTCATCATTTAAGCCGGCCAGATGGATAAAGCTGATCACACACAAAAACGCGAGAGCGCCTGTCAGAAGCCTGCTTTTTCTCCGCTTCTTTTTGGAAAAGAGCGAGCTGCCCGCGCCGATCACCGTGATAAACGGCAATATGTACGCGCCGAAACCAAACAGCCCGGTCAGTGTGAACTTTAATTGCTCCCCCAATCCCCCGGCGTCGCCGGGATAGATACATATGTACATATAAACGCCGAATGCGCTGGTAAAGAACAAAACCACCTCTCTGTTGAGAGGGTTGGCGGCCCGCTTTCTGCCCGGCGCTGTTTTCTTTTCTTCCGGAGGCTTTGAATCCGCCATCCATACACCTTCCTATCGCTTTATCATTTGTTTTGGGAGGCTGTCCCATGCTGATTTTATTTTCTTTAATTCATTTTAATTGAAGTTGTTGTTTCTCACAATATGATTTTGAAATTTTTTTTATCCGGCTCTTCAGAATATTCAAAACTTTCGACAATTCGCGGAATCCGTCGATCCAGCAAAAAAAAAGAATTGAAAAATATTGACAAATTTTAAATAATAATATAAAATGTCATCACGTTAGAACTATATTTTGGAAATCGGAATCGAAATACATCCTTACGTACATATAAGCATCGTTAAAAGCAGACGTTTCGCCGTAAATACATCATGGGCCGACGGCGCTTTGGGTACGCCTCCCGGCGGATTAGGATGGGGGTCTATATGAGAGAAAAATTCAAGGACAAGTGCGTGAGGCTGTGGCAGATCATTCAAAAAGGGATCAAAAAGCCGATTACCATAGCGCTGATTTTGACGCTGACAGCCGGTTGCATTACCGCCGGGTTGCGCGGGTTTGTGTTGGCCGCCCCTGAACAGCAGGGCGTTTCCCCGCTGTGGGAACGGTATGGTTCCTATGCCAACGGTACGAAGCTACGGGGCGGCGTGCTGCTTTATTACACAGTTTCAGCTCTTCGCGATTTATATGCGAACGCCGTGAAAGCCAACGCGCGTTTTTCGCCGGAAAGTGTCGTTGATGAGCTTCCTTTTGAGACGGAGGCAGCCAAAGAGGAATTTTTGAGCAAATACGCAGGCGGCAGATGGAAACTGCTTGACAGAGTAGAGTCGACTGGCGGCGGAAATGGAATAGATTATGAACCGTCCGTGGCTTATTTAGTATCGAACAGAGGCATATCAGGGCTGGAGTTTATTTTCCTTTGTCATAACAATGAAGTCTTTCAAGTACATATTGATTCCTATGGGACGGAAGCCGTGGTGAAGGCTGCGGTCACGGAATATGAAGAAGTGGTTCCGGAACCGGCGGCGGCGCCGTCTGAAACGACAGAGACGCCCACAGAGACAACAGAAGAACCCACGGGCGAAACGAACAGCGCGCGAGTGCGGGAAAGCGAAGAGGCTGTAACCGAAGAGCCTGCCGGCGAAGCATCGGATGTGAATGCAGGGTTAATCAGCGCCGCGCCGCAATCAGACGAGCCGTCCGGAAGCGAAACATCTGCGCCGTCTGAAACTTCGGCCAGCGAGACGCCGCAACCCAGCGAACTGTCTGGAAGCGAAACATCCGCGCCGTCTGAAACTTCGGCCAGCGCGACGCCGCAATCCAGCGAATTGTCCGAAAGTGAAACATCCGCGCCGTCTGAAATTTCGACCGATGAAACGCCGCAATCGGATGAAACGTCTGAGACGTCAGAAGAAAATGTAGCCGCAGCGCCGGAAGTGAATGAGGCGTCTGTTGAACAAGAGGCGCCGGAAAATTCTAACGACTCCGTTGCGGATTCTGCGGACGTAGTGACAGCATACAGCATGGAATTTACATCCAAAAATATTTATTTTGCAGCTGTTATGGTGCAGGAAAGCGAGGGCGCGGCCAGGACGGAGGCTACTGGCAGTTCTGAATCGTCAGGCAGTTCTACGCCATCCGGCAGTCCTGAATCATCGGGCAGTTCTGAACCGGCGCCGTCTGGAGAAATTCAGGAGACAGGCGGAGAAGAAGAGACAAACGCGCCTGCGGGCGAACTGATGGTCAGCGTGCCGGTGACGGTGGATCCGGAAGGATTTGAAACTGTCTCTGCGGCTGGGTTGGTCGCTCCATCTACCATTGTAACCGCGCTTGTTGAGATTATCGATCGTGAGCAGCAAGGATCCGGTGATATACCTTTCCCTGAAGAATTGAGGGAAGGGGAGGTTTGGACGTATAAAGACATCCAGCCCATCAATGAAGGTACTCCGGATAATCCTGTATATGAAGGAAATTTTCAAGTTACATTGTATGCGGGCGGCGTTTTATACGGCGCAGACAAAAAGCCGCTCTTGGCAAGTACATCGCTTACGATAACGGATGATTTGGGAGAGTATTATGAGATAGAAGATTCTTTGCAAAACGGCTTAACATATGACGCAGACGGCAATCAAATAACATGGGGAGTCTCATGGGATGATAATGAATTTAATAAATCCGCGGATGAATTTAAGAAACCCACGGACGCTTCTGGGGTTCCTATGGATGTGGAAAACGCTTTAAAACATATTACTTATAATATTTATCTAAAAGATCAATATTTCGATGTGGAAGGCGAATACAAAACGGGAGCCGCAACGGCGTTGTTTACGCCAAGCCATGGAACCAGTGACGACGCTTACAATCCCCACTATTACACGAAGGAAGAATATTCCTCGGAGAATGTTGTGGCTATCGAGTGGGAAGAGGGCGAAGCGGATTCAAACGGCATCGTTGGCCTGAAAACGCTAAAAATTCTGGACGAAGCGATTTCCAATTCGTATATTGATTTTGTCGCTGGAACAAATGCAACAGAAATGGATTCCAGTGATCCGGAGTTCGACAAAGCTTATCAAAATAATGCCTTGCAAATTAATGGCGGCGTTTATCAAGCTATTATCTACTATGACTCGCTTCACAAGGATGTCCGCATCGTTATTAAAAATTTTGAAGAACAGGCAAATGTTAGTGGTAGTGTAAGTGTAGACTTAGAATATTATTTCAAGCTGAATGACAGCCATCTGAGTGACTCGGCTGCTGTGAACAAAAAGTATACATCGGATCAGTTTTTTGCGAACAGAGGCGGTTATTATCAATTCCCTTGGAAAGAAGAGTCTGGATCGCTGACAGCGCAAATCGAAGTCTTATTGTCTGAACAAATCGGCTTGACAAGCAATACAAAAGAGTCTGGAGCGCTGACAACGCAAACCGAAGTCTTATTGTCTGAACCAATCGCCTTGACAAGCAGTACTGATCCTCTTTATATCTATTTATTAGACCGTGGAGCGAATGAATTGTTGGATCAAAAAGTTGTTCTGCAGCTTTTTGCCACTGACAACCTCAACGATCCTATTCATAATGATGATGGTGATGTTGATATAACAATAGCCAAGGGCACTTTTAGATTTGATGAATTTTTGCCTAAACTGGCGCCATTGAATACAGATAAGACGTACATACTAAAAATGGAAGGTGATAAAGCTTTAGGAGGTTATCATCCGATCGGCGATATTATTTTTAATGTTATATTTGCTGATGCAGATCATAAGATGCCTTTTATCATACTGAACGATGATCTAGCGACAGGTTGCGCGGTTCGGAACGGCAAGGCTTTGTATATTTATTATGATCGGCTGTCCGTGAATGTAAAAGTGGAAAAGGAAATAGATGAGCCTATTTATCCTGCCGCGCATGGTCACTCCATCTTTTTATACACGCTGGAGGAATTTGAGGAATCAGACGACAAAATGGATAAGCCCTTGGCCACGTGGGTGCAGTCGATTCGTGTTCAAAGCAATGATCCTGCTCAAGATTTATCCACTGTGTTTGAGGGTCTCGAATGGGGATACCGATACAAAATAACCGAAGTGAATAACAAAATAACCGACGCGAATAACAAAATAACCGAAGTGAATCCTATGCGGTATGAGCCGTCGAAAGACCTGGTTAAAGACAACGGAAAAATTGATGGCGTAACGAGAGATTCAGATTCGGTGGTTTTTGTGTTAAGCTCCAAAAATGTTCTAGATGATTTAACGGAAGCAGATCCTTTGGCTTTTACGTTTCAGGCCAGTAAGAAACTAAACGACGACTACCTCAGCGGCGCGGACGTCGCCATCAAAAGATTTCAAATATACCAGCTCACGACTCCGACCTCTTCCACATCAACTACAACGTGATTGAATTTTTTGATAGGGGGTGTTTTATGAATATAATATTTAGTAAGGTTTTTTTACAGAAGATGATTCAAACTTTATTCCACCATCGAAAACCGATCTCTAACATCATGAATGGGCTTGGCATGACAATACTCTTTTCCATTATCCTGTTGTCGGGTAGTATCATGGTTTTGTCGGTCATGGGTTATAAGCCTATGGCGGTGTTGAGCGGCAGCATGGAACCCAATTATCATGTCGGCGCTTTGGTATTTGTCAATACGAATATCAAGGCGCAGGATGTGCGGGTTGGCGATGTAATCACTTTTGAAATGGGCGAGTCTGTTGTCACGCACCGTGTGATGGATGTGGCCAAAGAGGGAAATTTTTTTACAACAAAAGGCGACGCCAATGAAAATGAAGACGGATTTCCTGTCCCCTTTACCAGCTTGATTGGACAGGCGTGGCTGCATATCCCGCGGATTGGACGTATTTTATTGAATCTTGGCACAAAGAGCGGGATAGCCATCGGTTTGATTGTTTCTTCGATTTTAATTGCGCTGTTTGTTATTCCTGTTCTGTTGGAACCGGATGAGCAGGAAGGCAGACGCGCTCCTGTTAAGAAGAGGGGGCAGGCGAGGTTGAGGCGCAATTCCTTTTAGAAAGGAGTGTGATGTTGCGTGAATAAGCTTATAAAATGGCTGAGACCACAGTTTTTGCTGCCTTTGCTCTGCGCGGAAATTCTTGTGATGGCTGTCTTTGAGACGACAGGCACTCTGGGACTTTTCCATGCCGTGACAGCTCCAGTCGAAAAGAAAGGCGAATTTGGCAGAGTGGACGTCACAGTGCGGTGGAGTGGAAATAATCCTGATTCTATTGATTTAAACGCTTCTAGTAGTGTAATAAACACTGGGGCGGAGGTTATCAACAGCGGCGACACACCCGCTTGGGTCAGAGTGATACTGGCGGGCGGTGGATTGGATAAGTTTGATATAGATTGGCGAAAAGACGAGTGGGGCCAGTTTAATGGAGCTGGCATCTACTACTACACGCGAAAGCTGGAGCCTGGAGAATCCGCAGCGCTGTTTACATCTCTATCTTTAAAGCTGGACGGTGCAGGCAAGACGGATTACGCAGGCGACGGCAGCGACTTATCCATCGCGGTCAACGCGGAAGCAGTGCAAACAGGAATGGATGGAGAGACGGACGACCCTAGGGACGCGTTTGGCATAATCAATACGTCTTCTCCGTAATGGAGAAAGGGAGGGTGGTTATTATGAGATGAACAGTGTTTTGAGAAGGGAAGGGGTGGATGATAGTGGCTAAAGAGAAAATAATTTTGGCCATTGTCGCTGGTGTCCTCTCAATGACTTTGGGCGTTGGCGGAATGCTGATGTTCATAACGGCGCAGAGTACGACGGCGACGAGCTCGCTTGCATTTGGCACAATCCAAGCGAGATTGCAGCATAAAGACGGCACTGTTCCAGGCAATGGCTACAGTTGGGTTCTGCCCAATCAAATATTGATGGAAGGGCTGCAAGTTGCCCGCATAGAAAATGAAAAAAACATCTCCGCTTACATTGCCGTATTTGCCGAATTGAAATTGGACGGTCAGTCTGTGACAGATGACAAAATTAAGAAATTGATCACGTCGGGCGTTACAGAAGAGGCCATGCTTGGTATGCTGCAAAGTATATTGGCCCAAGGGCTGTCTAAGGATGCGGAACCGGAAGATGTCAGGCTGACGGCGGATGAGTGGCTGTTTATCCCTATTGGTGACGACACGTTTGATATCAATCCGCCTGATCTTAAAAGAGCCAGCGGGACCAGCGGCCTGTTTTTCTACATTGATAAGACAGATCCAACTTTCGATCCAACTCAGTATCCAGCTCACCTTGGTGACATAAAGAGATTACCGAAATTAAAGGTTTTTGAAAAATCGGAGGACAAAACGGAGCTTATTTTTGACAGCATTAGAGTACCCGTATTGAGTGGCAAAGAAGCGGAAGCTTTTGCACTCATCAGAAATCACAAAATTAATGTCGAATTAACGGCCTACTTAGTACAGAGTGAGTACAATCAATACTACTTAGGGAACGATATCACATTTACGGATTATATAGGGGCTTTTACGGCGGCGCAGAATTTTAAAATCAATGTCAGTACCGCGCCGTAAGCGCGTGCTGAAGACTCAATACGAAAAAGGAGAGAAAACTATGAGACAGAAATTGCTTCTTGGCATTATCGCGGCGATTACCGTGTTAAGCCTGGCAGTCGGCGGAACATTGATGTTATTTACCGCGCAGTCCGATGTAGCGATTAACGTTG
>JAITPB010000160.1 GCA_031289625.1 Clostridiales bacterium
TTGCTTGAAAAATGAACACGTCGCTTGACTCCTTTATTCGTCGGCATTAGCATTATTGCCTGTAGCCACTCTGATTATTCGGAGGCCGCAGGGGTGTGGGGGCGCGACGCCCCCACGGGATAAATCCCATCGGGCGAGGGTGAAATTTTCACGCGTTAATTGGGCGGGTGAGGGTGAAATTTTCAAAAGTTATTGACAGAACTTCAAGAGCTTTTTCGCATTTTTCAGTTGCGTATCCTTGCGTCAGATGATAGAATTGTCCAGATTGAATTATGTCGAAAGGACAGTGAGGATGTCTGGTTCCCGTTTTGGTAAAAATTTTACCATGACAACCTGGGGGGAAAGCCACGGCCCAGGCGTGGGCGCCGTCGTTGACGGATGTCCGGCTGGCGTCGCCTTATCGCTCCGCGATCTGCAAAAAGACATGGAGCGGCGGCGGCCCGGCGCTTCCCCCTTTTCAACGCAGCGGAAGGAAAAAGATGAAGTGAGAATTTTGTCCGGCGTTTTTCATGGAAAGACCACGGGTACGCCCATCTCACTCCTGATCGAAAACCTGGATCAGCGCTCTGAAGATTATGACGAATTGTCGCAAATATACCGCCCAGGGCACGCGGACTACACATACGATCAAAAATATGGAATTCGAGATTACCGCGGCGGCGGCAGAGCCTCCGGCAGGGAAACAGCCGCGCGCGTGGCGGCTGGCGCGGTGGCCAAAGCGTTTCTGCGGGAACTCCGCGTGCAGGTTCAAGCCTACACGGTCGCCATCGGCAATACACGCGTGGATCGCGCGCGCGTGGATCTGGCAGAGGCGGCGGAAAATCCATTTTATATGCCGGACAAACTGGCCTATGAGCAAGCCAAAGCGGAAGCGGAAAACGCGATACAAGAAGGAGACTCCTTGGGCGGCGTGGTGGAGTGCCTCGTCTCCGGGTTAAAATCGGGCGTGGGAGAACCGGTTATCGAAAAATTGCAAGCGGTCCTGGGCATGGCAATTTTTTCGATTGGCGCTGTGAAGGGCTTGGAGTTTGGCGCGGGCTTTTCCGCGGCTGAAAAAAAAGGTTCGGAAAACAACGACGCCATGCTGGTTGAAAACGGGCGGCTGATCAAACAATCCAACCACGCCGGCGGCAGTTACGGCGGCATCTCGGACGGATCCGCGCTGATCTTCCGGGCGGCGTTCAAACCGACGCCGTCCATTGCCAAAACACAGCAAACGATCAACAGCCAGAGGGAAAACGTGCGCATTAGCGTCAAGGGCCGGCACGATCCCCTTATCGTCCCCCGCGCTGTGGTTGTGGTCGAGGCCATGGCCGCCGCTGCTCTGGCCGATTTGATTTTGCAGAGCCTATCGTCCCGGCTGGACGTGATTCAAAAGATTTATGGGGAGGGAATTTTATGCTCAAGTTAAACGGCGGTGTAACCGATCAATCCCGCTTTTTTGAAAACGCCGATCCCTTCCTGCTGACACAGGAATACGGCAGCCCGCTCTATGTCTACAATGAACGGATTCTGCGCGGCGCCTGCCGGGAACTTTTGTCCATGTGCGGATACCCGTCTTTTTCCATCCACTATTCCGTGAAAGCCAACAGCAATCTGACCCTGCTGCGCATTATCCATGAAGAAGGTTTGCGCGCGGACGCGATGAGCCCGGGGGAGATACGAATTGAGTTGGAAGCGGGTTTCCCGCCGGATGAGATTTTTTTTGTCCCAAACAATGTCTCTGAGGAAGAAATGCGGTTTGCCCTGGAAAAGGGGATCACCACCAGTGTAGACTCTCTTTCCCAATTGGAGCGCTATGGGCGGATAAATCCCGGCGGTCAGATCGCCATCCGTTTCAACCCCGGTATAGGCGCCGGGCACCATGAAAAAGTGATTACCGCCGGCAAAAATACAAAATTCGGCGTCAACCCGGAAATCATTTCCGAAGTCCACGGCATTCTCAAAAAATACCGTCTGCAATGCGTCGGCGTCAATCAGCACATCGGCTCTCTGTTTCTGACAGACGGCGCGTACTTGCAGAGCTGTGAGGAACTGCTCACGATCGCGAAACAATTTGATGATTTAGCGTTTGTGGATTTGGGCGGCGGATTTGGAATTCCTTACCGCAAACAGGAAGAGGAGCCCCGGCTGGATCTGAAAAGCGCCGGGGCAAAAATGGATCTGCTGATGTACGCGTTTTCCCGGGAATACGGAAAAGACGTTCAGTTTAGGATAGAGCCGGGCCGTTACGTTACGGCGGAGTGCGGTGTACTGCTGGGCACGGTACATGCCCTGAAAAATAATGGCCCTGTTAAATATGTAGGAACAGACATCGGGCAGTCGGTTCTGGCCAGGCCGGTTTTGTACAACGCGCACCATGATATTGAAGTGTACCGCCGGGAAGGCGTGGTCTCCGATCCAAAATTAGATCCAGAATTAAATCAAAAAGAAACTGTGACCATTGTGGGAAACATTTGTGAAAGTGGTGACATCCTGGCCAAAAACAGGGTTCTGCCAGCCATCCGCGAGGGAGATTTGCTGGGCGTTCTGGACGCGGGCGCTTACGGGTACGCGATGAGTTCTAATTACAATAACAGGCTGCGGCCAGCCGAAATTTTACTGCGGGAAAACAGCGGCGTCGAATTGATCCGCCGCCGCGATACTTTTGAGGATTTCTTGAGAAATTATTGAAATATTTCCACGTGAAGGATCCATTTTTCCTTTTTGGTTTGACGTGGTGCCGAGAGCAGTTTGATCCGTCCGAATCCTCGGACCGAGATCAAATCGTTCTCCCGCACAAGCCGCGGCGCATCAGCCGCCGACCCGTTGACACTCGCCTTATCTCCTTGAATCAGCGCGGCGGACTTGCTTCTGGACAGATGAAACGCCGCGCTGATCACGTTGTCCAGCCGCAAAGAACTGACGATAAGCTGTTCGGGCGCTCCGCTGTTCAGCAAAAATTCCTCCCAGCCCGGCTCTTCTGCCTGGATATGCGCGGACACAGCCACCCGGCCTACTTTTTCGAGGTTCGCGCAGATAAAATCAGCGATGTCTTCATGCGCGAAAACGATAGCGGACTCGCCGCCTGGAAAAATATCGCCGGTTTTCCCTCTGTCGACGCCCAGCCCGAGAATCGCGCCCAAAAAATCTCTGTGGCTCAGGGCATTGCGCCGGCATTCGATTAAAATCCGGGAGATGGGAAAATCCGCCGCGCACAAGTCGATCTCTTCCGGCGCAAAACCGATGATCCCGCGTTCGCAGGAAGCGGCGCCGCCGTAAAACAAAATTTTTTCCCGGATGTCCCCTGAGACGACGCCCTGGAGGATCTTCAGGCATTTCGCGCCGCGCGCGGGATCGCAAAAGTCTGTAAAAGTGCGCCGCCGTTCTTTTTGGCATAAAAATAGCCGGTCTAAAACTTTTGAAAACAAAAGTTTATCGTCCGGCGTTTGAAAATTTTTCAGCAGTTCTTGTTTGTTAATGCCTCGGTTCACTCCGTTTCATGCATAACAACCGGAATTGACAGCCGCGTTATCGAAACGACGACGCGATCCAAGGAAATATCACGCCGCTCGATTTCAGTTCTTCCTCAAACTCGCCGTTGATATGAATGTTTGTGGGCGACACAATAAAAATCGAGTTGGATATTCTCTGAATTTCCCCGTTGAACGCGTATATAGCGCCGCCTAAAAAATCCGCGATTCGCTGCGCGCTGGGGCGTTCCACGCCGTCGAGGTTTACAACGCACGGGCTGCCTTCACGAATATAATCGCAAACGGTTGTCGCGTCGGCAACCTCTTTCGGATAAGTCAGCATGACTTGCAATTGGGCGCCGCTTCTAAAGTTTAAGATTTTGCTGGTTTCACTTTCCAGTTTGCGGCTGCGGACGGCGTCAAGATGGGTGATCTCTTTCCCGCGCGGTTCTTCTGTCTCTTCTTCGTAGCCGCTGTCGGCATACTCATCATATACTTCTTCTTCGCTGTCATAGTCGGCGCCTAAGAAAATATTTTGGAACATCTTTTTAAACGCATTTTTTTTCATAAACATTCTCCTCTTGAGTTTTTTCTGCGTTTTCGACAGAGTCGAATGTTTCCCCTGTGCATTTTATCTCTCTCTCTCTCTTTTGTTAAATCCTTGCCCCGAAAATGCCTGTCCCGATTCGAACCATGGTCGCGCCCTCTTCTATCGCGATCTCATAGTCATTGGTCATGCCCATGGACAAGTGATCCAGACCTATATTATGTCCAAATTTTTCCTTTACGTCAAGAAAAATCTCCCGCATTTTTGCGAAGTAAATCCGATTTTTTTCCGGGTTCTCGACATAAGGCGCGACGCACATGAACCCCCGCATTTTCACATGCGTCAGCGGCAGGATTTGTTCCGCCAGCGCCGCCGCTTCCTGAGGCGCTGCGCCTTGTTTGGCCAGTTCACCCGCGATATTGATTTCAATCAAAATATCGGCGTTTTTTTGCAGGAGGGCCGCCTGTCTGTTCAAAGTTTCCGCCAAATGCAGACTGTCCACCGAATGGATCAGCACGGTTTTGTCCAGGATCAATTTAATTTTATTGGTTTGTAAGTGCCCGATCAAATGCCATTCAGCCTGAAGCCCTATGGCTTGCTCGGCCGTCTGGCCAGCCGCTTGGCCGTCTGGCCGGCCGATGGCCTCATATTTTTCCGCCAATGCCTGCGGCCTGTTTTCGCCCAGCGCGGTCACGCCCGCCGCTAGCAAAGCGCGGATCTGTTCCACGCCGACGGTCTTTGTCACGCCAATCAGCCGAACAGCGGCCGGATCCCTGCCCGCCCGATCTGCCGCCGAGGCGATGTTCTCTTGAATCCTCTTCACATTTTCGGCAATGCTGTTCATCAAATCTCTCCTCATGGGTAAATTATTTGATCTTCCTGTACTTGAGACGCGTCCGTAACAATTTTATCATAGACCTGAATGTTTTTGTTGACAGCGGGATCCAAAATGAAATAGCCGCTGTCGCCCGTCCCGTCCTCCGGCAGGATCACGCGCCTGAACTCGGCTGTGCCGTTGTTTACGCGATACACGCCTTGAACCGGCGCGCCGTCTTCTGTCTTCTCCGCAATCGCGCTGCGGGAAATTTTGTAACCCGTTCGCGCGCTGTCTATGGTCTTAAAGCGAATAGCGCGCTGATCCAAATACTCCAGCATGTTTTTCGCGCACTCATACAGAATGAAACTTTCCTTGTCCCCCGCTGTTATTGTTTTGATCCGCGCCGGCAGCGACCTGTACTGATCCTGTTCTTCGATAAAAAGATTTTGTTCGCCGCCTTCCACGCATTCTTCCAGAAGTTCATTGGGGATGTATGCGCCTATGTACCAAATATTGGAGTTTATCATTTTAAACACGGGCGTTTCCACGGCGGCTTCCTCTTGGGGCGCAGAGGGAATCACCAGAGGAATGTCCGCCGGATGAATGCCCGGCGGCGGGATTTGATCTTTGGGGATCAGGCTCATGTTTTCCGGCGTAAAATTTTCTTCCTGTCCGTCCAGGTGAAAGCTGACGACGCCGCTTCGATCCACGGAGATCACGGCAGTATTTTCCGCCAGCGCGCGGAGCAGCGCCCGCCTTTGAGAAGCCAGCCCTCCCGCACTGCCCTGATCGTCGGACAAAACCAGGTCGTCGCGTATGCGGACATTCTGCGTAATCAAATCTTTCAGGGCATAAGCGCCGGATAAATCAGACAAGCTGAATTGATAGAGGCGATTGTCTATCATGCTTTTAATTTGCTGATTGATATTTTTTTCCTTTTCCGAAAAATCCGAAAAACCGGCTCTGCGCTCCTGCAATTTGATCAGGCTCGCGTCTACCTGTTCTATGTCTTGCTGAATTTGGGCGGTTGCTTCGATGTCTTGGATGATACAGACGGCGGCGCCTTTTTTCACGCGTTCATACTCCGCGACTTGATAGTGCAAGGCTCCTGCCTCAGCGGTTTTGTAGACCGTTTCGTCGCGGATGATGACGCCGTCCATCACGCGCGGCAGATCCACGCTGCCGATTTTGACCGTTTCCATAGAGACAGCGTTTTTTTTCGTAAACCCAATGATAACGAATTGCAGCAAATAAAGTAAAACAAAGCCAAAAAACACGGCAGACGTAATGGCTAAAACGCGGTTCCTGGCTTTCGCTCTCCGGCGCAAAGCCAAATTGACTTTTTTTGGCGTCTCCCATCTTCCCTTCCATAAAATGCAATTTGATTTAATTCAGGTGATTATTTCAATCGAACAAGCATATTCATACTTTATACTCGCCAATGAGAAATTTTGGATACGAAGTTTTTGGATAGAGTGTTTCGGGCTAAAAGGGTTTTTGGAAAAGGGGCTTTTATGAAAACAAATGCTTTGGCTCAAAGCATAAGCACGCTGACGCTTTCACTTTTGACCGCTGGCTTGATTTTGCTCATGCTGGCCAACCCCAGCGAGATCGTCGCCGCGTCCCGGGCGGGGTTGCTGCTGTGGTTTAATCAGGTTCTGCCGTCTCTCCTGCCGTTTATGATCGGCGTACAGATTTTATCGGCCCTGGGTTTTGTGCGCTTTATCGGAACGCTGCTGTCGCCCGTGATGGAGCCGCTGTTCGGCGTGCCGGGAGAAGGCTGTTTTGCTCTGGCGGCTGGCATGATCTCCGGGTATCCCATGGGCGCGAAAATTACGTCCGACCTTCGCCAGACTGGAGAATTGTCACAAACACAGGCGCAGCGCCTTTTGGGTTTCACAAACAATTCCGGGCCGCTGTTCATTCTAGGGACAATCGGCGTCGGCGTCTTTCAAAGTGAAAAAGCGGGATATTTTTTGATGTTTGTCCATTATGCTTCCGCGATTCTCACGGGCCTCGCGTTTCGTTTTTATGGCGTAAGGCGCGGAACGAGCCGCGCGGCCCCGCCTGTTCCGCGCGTGAACAGGCTGATCCCGCAAGCCCTTCGCAGTATGAACGCGGCGCGTAAAAAGGATGGCCGCGCGCTCGGCGCCATATTAGGGGCCAGCGTACTGCACTCCATGGAAACCATCACGCTGGTTGGCGGGTTTATTATTTTTTTCAGTATATTGGCCCAAAGCCTCGCTTTGTTCGCACCCATGCCCAATCCCTGGCTACGGGGGATTGTCACGGGCCTCTTGGAAATGACCAACGGCATCAGCATTTTGCCAAATTTGACAAATTTTATAAATTTGACAAACACGCCCGGCGGCGCGGACAGATCGCTTCTTCTGGCGGCCGCGGGTCTCATTTCCTTCGGCGGCTTTTCCATACATGCGCAAAGCGTCGTGTTTATCCATCAAACGGATTTAAAAGTTTCACTCTATCTGCTGGGCAAAATTCTCCAAAGCGGGTTGAGCGTACTCCTAGCCTATAGCCTGTATCCGCTTCTATGGTAAACCTTTTTCTGCCAAAAATCCAGTATTATTTAATGGGTGTTATTTAATGGGCCTTACGACGGTTTCATAAATTATGAACAAATTATGAACAAATTATTTATTTCCAATAAGAGGAAAATATGATACACTCCT
>JAITPB010000104.1 GCA_031289625.1 Clostridiales bacterium
TGCACTTTCCTATATCTTTGTCCCTTTCCGTTTGCTCTCAAATACCTATTTGTTTTCCACTTAATTCCATTTATTTCTGCCCTTGGACCTTAAAAATTAATTTGATGCGGTTGTCCTGCTGCCACGCCGAAGTCACGGAACTTTTGCCGGAGCCGTTCGGCCCCGCGAACACCAAAATTTGCGGCGCGTCAGTCAAGTTCATAAACCCTCCTGCCGTCCGGGTATTCGAGATATGGGCGATTCTGCTCATCGTCGTAGAGCGCAATCGGCGCACCGCTTTCAGCAGCGATGTTTAGTTTCGCTTTGACAACACCACGCATACGCACGTCAAGCTGGTCCGCGTCCAGTTCGAGCGTAAACGGAATAGAGCGACTCTGCGCGACACGCGTTAGAAAAATGTTGATACCCGTACTCAAATTCATTCCGAGGGCGCTAAACACCGCCTCGGCGTTTCGCTTGGTTGTATTGTCCACGCGCACACTTAATCTTGTTTCGTTCATTGAAAACACCTCCGAGTCAGTGTGTGCCTATTATACACCCGTTGGTCATACAGTTTCAAGAGTTGTTTTCGGAAATTTCTGTTTGTTATAGCAGTTCAAGAAAGAACCGTAAGCGTTCCTCGTCTGTAGGATAATTTAGGGAGTCTGACCTGTTACTCCAGTTCCAATTTATCGCCTATAGGGCGGCGGTGCGCGGCGATCTGATCCAGACGATGAAGCCTATGTATATTCCAAAAAATTTCTCAAAAGATATATAGTATCTTGATGAGAGGAATGAATGGATTTGAAAACAATAAAAAAATTGTTCTGCTTCGCGCTTCTGTCTTTACGCTTCGCGTCCTTATCACCGATCGATCTAGGCGCGCCGATCGTATTCGCCGCTGAAACCGGGCCTGACGCGCAGGCAAACCCGCCGTTTTATCTGGCGATTGTCATTGACGACCTGGGCAATAACGCCAAGGGCACAGAAGAGATGCTGAAGCTGCCGCTGCCCATCACCGGCGCAGTCATGCCGCATTTGCCTTCTTCGGTGAAAGACGCAGCGGATTTTCACGGCGCGGGCAAAGGCGTTATTCTGCATATGCCCATGCAGTCGGATACCGGCAAGCAGGCTTGGATCGGCAAGAACCCCATCACAACAGATCTCAGCCCAGAGCAGGTGCGTGAACGCGTAAACGCGGCGCTGGATGAGCTGGTATACGCAGAGGGCATGAACAACCATATGGGTTCCACCATTACACAAAACGAACCCATTATGGAGCAAATCATGGATGTACTGAAAGAGCGCGGCCTCATCATGCTGGATTCACGTACAACGCCTAAGTCCAAGGTAGGCGACGCGGCTCGCAAAAAAAACGCAAAATATTTGACCAGAGACATTTTCCTGGACGGAACCCAGGATGGAAATGAAATCGAAAAAAACCTGCGCAAAGCCGCGAATATCGCGAAAAAAAAAGGCTACGCGATCGCCATCGGCCACGTGGGCCCCTGGGGCGGCGTTGTGACTGCAGAGGCTATCCGGGGTTTGGCGTCGGCGCTCCAAGAGGAAGGAATACAATTCGTTACCTTAAAAGATCTGTATGCGGCTTTGAACGATCAAAAGCCCTCACCTAAAAGAAAAAAATGAGATCAGCAAAAGCCCCTGGAGGTGATGAAGCGCGTCTGGGGGCTTTTGCTGATTGAGCCGCGAATGGGTCAACCTGTAACAAACGGGACATATCCTCATATGATAAATCATGACAGCTTGATCCAAAATTGATCTGCGAAAATTATCAGGCTGTCATGAACTCTGCTCTCTCTCAGGGACTGTTTCTGAAGGGATCAAGAAAGGAGGATACTCATGCTGGACAATTGTTTAATTGAAAGCATGGCGAATTATCTCGGCCAGACTGTTACGATCTTCACGACAAGCGGCGGACTCTCCGGCGCTGGCTTCACAGGCGTTTTGGCGGGAATTTGCGATTACAGTGTAAAACTCATCACGTCCATCGGCGCGCCGCCGGCATGTCCTGTAGGAAGCGATTGCACAGGTTGGAGCGGCGGTTATGGCGGCTACGGCGGCTACGGCGGCTACGGCGGTTATGGCGGTTATGGCGGTTATGGCGGCTGTCTGAACGGATTCAGTGGGAATTGGCTTGGATCTGTTACTGAAATCCCGATTGATCGCATCGCCAGCTTTACCCACTGCGCAATCTAACGCGTGAAGCATACGCAAAAGAGAAATTATAAAGCGTTAAGCATCGCTCTGTCTCTCCTGAATCATGAAAAGGCCTCGTTATAACGTGATAACGAAGCCTTTTTTTATGGCCATAAAATAATCTATGAACATTTGTTTCCATCTGGGAAAAATTATGTTATACTGTCCTTAAATATTCCGGAGGTGATTTTATGCCTAATCCTTTAAGTAAGAAACAGGAACAGATCTTAAATTTTCTGAAAAATGAAATCAGACAAAAAGGCTATCCGCCAACTGTGCGTGAAATTTGTAACGCGGTAGAATTGTCTTCAACCTCAACAGTTCACACACATCTGGATGCATTGGAAAAAAAAGGATATATCAAGCGCAGTCCGACCAAAAACCGTTCTATTGAAATTTTGGAAGACAATTTCTATGATTTTTCCGATCATCTGATTAATGTGCCTATTGTGGGCCAGGTAACGGCAGGGCATCCTATTCTGGCACAGGAAAATATAGAAGGCATTTTTCCCATACCAGTAGACTACATACCCAACAAAGATCTGTTTATGCTGACCGTAAAAGGCAATAGCATGATCGATGCCGGCATTCACGACAAAGATTTAATCGTGGTCAGCCAGCAGCCCACCGCCAGCAACGGCGACATTGTCGTAGCGCTGCTGGACGATATGGCGACTGTCAAAACTTTTTACCGGGAACACGATCAAATTCGCCTGCAGCCGGAGAACCCCGCCTTTTCTCCCATTATCGTCAGTGACTGCAAAATCCTCGGCAAGGTCGTCGGCCTGTACCGCAAATATTAAAATGGCTGCCCAGGCCGCCTGCATAAAAATGGAAAGAAGTTCTGTAAATGGATGACGGGATGTTTCGCCGCCTGATCGGCAAAGCCATGGAAGCGCGTGAGTTCGCTTACGCGCCCTATTCACGCTTTCGTGTAGGCGCCGCTTTGCTGACAAAGAGCCAAAAAATATATACTGGATGCAATGTGGAATCCGCTTCCTTTAGCCCAACGACCTGCGCGGAAAGAGTAGCCATTTTAAAAGCCGTTTCGGAAGGGGAAAAAGACTTTAGCATCATCGCGGTCGTCGGCAGTGGGACGGACTATGCCGCGCCTTGCGGCGTATGCCGCCAGCTCCTTTATGAATTTGCGCCGGCGTTGACCGTGGTGATCGCCAAAAATCCCGACGAATACCAGTCATTTGCTTTGTCAGAACTTTTGCCCATGGGATTCGGGCCGGAAA
>JAITPB010000020.1 GCA_031289625.1 Clostridiales bacterium
CGGTGAAAAGGCGTTTTTTCTTCCACAATCAGGCTGTACGCGGAGATATGCCGCGGGCCGAGTGCAGCCGCGTTTTCCAAAGTTTCCGTCCAGTCCGCCAGGGTTTGACCCGGCAGTGCGAACATAAGATCCAGGCTGATATTTTCAAAACCGGCGTCCATCGCTTTCCGATAGTTTTCCAAAAACAGCGCGCGGCTGTGAATGCGGCCCAGCGTTTTCAGCAAATGATTCTGCCACGCCTGCAAGCCCATGCTTAAGCGGTTGACGCCGGAGGCTTTTAAAATCTGGAGCGTTTCTTCCTGAATCGTTCCGGGGTTGGCCTCCACGGTGATTTCGGCGCAGCGGCCGACGCGGTCGGAGCGACCAGTGCGGTCCCGGATCGCCTCCAGAATATCCGCCAAATCCGTTGAGGAAAACACGGTCGGCGAGCCTCCCCCCATATAAATCGTATCCACTCCGTCCGTTTCCGGCAGTTCCGCACTTTGCTGAATTTCCCGCAGCAGAGCGTCGCGATACGCCGCGTACTCATTTTCTTTCCCCGCATAGGAAGGAAAATCGCAATAGAAACACTTCGATCGGCAAAACGGAATGTGAACGTATATCCCCGTCATTCCTCCTCCAGTTTCAGCACACTCATAAAAGCGGATTGAGGCACTTCCACGCTGCCAATCTGACGCATCCGTTTCTTGCCCTCTTTCTGTTTTTCCAGAAGCTTTTTTTTACGCGTAATGTCGCCGCCGTAACATTTCGCCAAGACATCCTTCCGCACCGCGCTGACCGTTTCCCTGGCGATGATTTTAGCGCCGATACAGGCCTGAATGGGGATCTCAAAAAGATGGCGGGGAATTTCTTTTTTCAGCTTTTCCGCCATGCGGCGGCCTCTGTCATAAGCGCTGGACGCGTGCACCACAAAAGACAGGGCGTCCACCGCTTCATGATTGACCAGAATATCCAGACGCACCAAATCCGATTCCCGATAGACAGTCAATTCATAATCCAATGAGGCATAGCCGCGGCTGCGCGATTTTAACGTATCGAAAAAATCATAAATAATTTCATTTAAAGGCAGTTCATACCGCAAAAGCGCGCGGGTCTCTTCGATGTATTCCATCCCCTGATACTCGCCCCGCCGCTGCTGGCACAGATCCATAATGGGCCCGATGTATTCCTTGGGCAGAAAAATTTCCGCGTTGACCATAGGCTCTTCCATCTTTTCGATGCGGGCCGGATCGGGCATGTCCGCCGGGTTGGACAGTTCAATCAATGCGCCGTCCGTGAGATATATTTTATAAATGACGCTGGGCGCGGTGGTGACGAGATCGAGATTGTACTCGCGCTCCAACCGCTCCTGAATGATCTCCAGATGCAGCAGCCCCAAAAAACCGCAGCGAAAACCAAAGCCCAGCGCCGCCGACGTCTCCGGCTCAAATTGCACGGACGCGTCGTTCAGCTTCAACCTGTCCAGCGCGTCGCGCAGATCCGGATATTTCGCGCCGTCCGCCGGGAAAATGCCGCAGTATACCATCGGGTTGACTTTTTTATAGCCCGGCAGCGGCTCCGGCGCGCGGCGCGCGGCCTCCGTGACAGTATCGCCGACGCGGGTATCCGCGACATTTTTGATGCTGGCGGTCATATAGCCCACATCTCCCGCGCGCAGACGCTCGCAAGGGATAAATTTCCCTGGCCCGAAAAAACCGACTTCCACCACTTCAAATGTTTTTTCCGTGGCCATGAAAAAAACTTTCGCGCCTCTTTCGATGCGGCCGTCTATCACGCGCATAAAAACGATTACGCCTTTGTACGCGTCGTATACGCTGTCAAAAATCAACGCCTTCAGCGGGGCGTCCTCGTCGCCGTGGGGCGCGGGAATGTCCGCGACGATTTTCGTAAAAACCGATTCGATGTTGATATCGTTTTTCGCGGATATAAAGGGCGCGTCTTTGGCGGGCAGCCCGATCAGATCCTCGATCTCTCTGACGGCTTCCTCCGGATCCGCCCCGGGCAGATCGATTTTATTGATCACCGGGACAATCGCTAAAGAGTGATCCAGAGCCAAATAGACATTGGCCAGCGTCTGCGCCTCGACGCCCTGCGCCGCGTCCACAACCAGCACGGCGCCTTCACAGGCGGCCAGGCTGCGCGACACTTCGTACGTGAAATCCACATGCCCAGGCGTATCGATGAGGTTTAAAATATATTCTTCGCCGGACGGCGTTTTATGGATCAGGCGCACCGCTTGCGCTTTGATGGTGATGCCCCGCTCCCGCTCTAAATCCATGGTGTCTAGAACCTGTTCCTGCATTTCCCGCTGTGTCAGCAGGCCGGACTTTTCGATCAGGCGATCCGCCAAAGTGGATTTGCCGTGATCGATATGGGCGATGATACAAAAATTGCGGATACGCGTTTGGTCATGTGAAGGCATGGACTTTCCTCCGTGTATTCTTTTGCAAAATTATACTACACCCGGCGCGGCGTCCGCAAGGCGTCTCCAACTTGACGGAGTGCGAAAAATATGATAATTTACCAACAATTGCAATTCGAAATGCCGCCTTAAAATCAAAGACGATAAATTGATTATGATTATGAGAAAATGAGATGGGGAAGAGATTATTTTGCATGTACATTATGACATTGAAAAACTCGCGAGTCTATCCAAAATTGATTTCAGTGCGGAAGAGCTGCGCGCCATGGAAAAAGACATGGAATCGATCATGGCTCTGATGGATTCTATCAAAGGCGTGAACCCGCCGCCCGCAGCCAACCCGGGCAATCGTCCGGACGATCGTCCGGACGATTGTCCGGGCGAAAGCGCGCGCCTTTCTGAACTTCGCGCGGATACGCCGGCAGCCAGCTTGGATTTGCGCGGGCGCGGCGAATTTATCATTCCAAGAATTATCGAATAGCCCAGACAGGAGTAGAGGCCATGAACATCCGAAAACTGCGCGGGATGTTGGACAGCCGCGTCATTTCAGCGGCGGAACTGACAAAATTTTTTTTGTCGCGCATTGAAACATGGGATCAAAACATCGGCGCTTTTTTGCATGTGAACGAACACGCGCTGGAGGCGGCGGAAAAAGCGCAGAAACGAATCGACGCGGGCGATCCGCAGCCTTTGACAGGCATTCCTCTGGGCCTGAAAGACAATCTTTGCACAACGGATATGCCCACGACATGCGCGTCTAAAATGCTGGAACATTACCGCCCGCCGTATGACGCGGCGGTGGTGGCGAAACTGCGCGCCCAGGACGCGGTTTTCCTGGGAAAGCTCAATATGGACGAGTTCGCCATGGGTGCAACCACGCAAACTTCTTATTATCAAAAAACGCGCAATCCTTTTGATGAAAGCCGTGTGCCGGGCGGTTCCTCCGGCGGAAGCGCGGCGGCGGTCTCCGCTGGGCTCTGCGCGGCGGCGCTGGGTTCGGATACAGGCGGATCTATCCGTCAGCCCGCGTCTTTCTGCGGCGTGACAGGGCACAGGCCGACGTATGGCGCCGTGTCGCGCTATGGATGCGTCGCCTTCGCTTCGTCGCTGGATCAAATCGGGCCTATCGCGGCGTGCGCGGCGGATTGTGAACTGCTGCTGCAAGCCGTGGCAGGCCGTGACGAACATGATCAGACATCTTTTCGCGCGGATCAACGCAATCGCGTTCGCAATCGCGTTCGCAATCGCTCTGAAATAAAAACAAACGCGGCTTCTCTCCAAGGTGTAAAATTGGGGCTCATAGAAGAATTGCTGGGCGAAAACGTAGCAGAGGAAACCAGACGCGCAGTGCTTCACGCGGCGGCATGGTACGAAAACGCGGGCGCTGTCGTCGAAACAGTCAGTCTGCCGGCGCTCGATTATGCCGTGCCCGCGTACTATTTGATTTCCTCAGCGGAAGCGTCCGCCAATCTAAGCCGGTTTGACGGCGTTCGCTATGGACACCGGACAGAAAAGCCTGCCCATTATGAGGAGCTGATCGCTAAGACCCGCGCCGAAGGGTTTGGCTGGGAAGTGAAGCGGCGCGTTCTGCTGGGCAGTTACGCGCTCTGCTCCGGATATTACGACGATTATTACATGAAGGCGGTGCGGCTGGCCGGCGCGCTGCGCGAACAATATGCGCGGGCATTCGAGACATATGACGCGCTCTTATCGCCTGCGAGCCCCACGGCGGCTTTCCCAAAGGATAACATACCGGACGACCCGGCTCAGTTGTACCTAGCGGACGTTTGCACTGTCAGCGCCCCGCTGGCGGGACTTCCGTCGCTGTCCACGCCCTGTGGTTACACTGCGAAGGGTCTGCCGATCGGATTGATGATCACAGGCGCGCGCTGGGCGGATCATTGGATTCTTTCGCTGGCGGATTGCTTTGAGCAGAGTTTTGATCGGCGCGATCCGCCAATGGCGGCGGAGATGCAGAAAGAAGGTGGGCTGTAATGCGCTATATTCCCGCGATCGGTCTGGAAATCCACGCCGAACTCATGACGCGCAGCAAAGTGTTTTGCGCCTGCTCTAATCATTTCGGCAGCGAGCGCAACATCCGCTGCTGTCCCGTCTGCCTGGGTCTGCCCGGCGCGCTGCCCGTGTTAAACCGCAAAGCGGTCGAACTGGCCGTGTCCGCCGGGTTGCTGCTGGGCTGTAAAATTGCGCGCCACACCCGCTGGGACAGAAAAAATTATTTTTATCCCGATCTCACCAAAGCCTATCAGATCTCTCAGCTCTACGCGCCTTTGTGCTTGGGCGGCGGCCTTGAAACAGACGGGCGCTTTATCCGCCTCAACCGGATTCATCTGGAAGAGGACGCGGGCAAACTGATCCATGAAAAAAACGCGACTTTCGTGGATTACAACCGGGCCGGCGTGCCGCTCATCGAAATCGTGACGGAGCCGGATATGCTCTCGGCGGACGAAGCCGCGTCTTTTGCCGAACGCGTCCGTCAGGCGCTGGTCTACGGCGATATCTGCGACGGCAAAATGGAACAGGGCAGCCTGCGGGTAGACGCCAACATTTCCCTGGCGCCCGAAGGCGCGTCTGTCCTTGGCATCCGCGCCGAGATCAAAAACATCAATAGCTTTCGTTTTTTGAAAAAAGCGATTGAATATGAGATAGACAGACAGACGAAAATTCTGGACGAAGGCGGGCGCGTTATACAGGAAACGCGGCGCTTTGACGACGGCGCAGGGGAAACGTACTCCATGCGTTCCAAAGAAGACGCCCATGATTACCGCTATTTCCCAGACCCGGATATTTTGCCGCTGACGATTTCGGAGGCAGAAATTGCGGCCATACGGGAACGGCTTCCGGAGCCGCCTCACGTCCGTTTCGCGCGCTATACGAATGAATTCGGCTTATCGGCGCGGGACGCGGAAACGCTGTTGAGCCGGAAAACGACAGCCGATTTTTACGATGCCGCCATTGCGCTGGGCGCGGATCCCAAAAGCGCGGCGAACGCCGTTAAGACGGAACTCCTGCGCTGTATCAAAGAGGCTGGCCGGGAAGATGAGATGATTCCCATATCGCCGCGGGATTTGGCCGGGGCGCTGTCCATGGCCGCCAAAAATGAAATCACGCAGGAGGGACTCAAAACCGCCATCGCCTATATGTACACAGAGGGGAAAAGTTTTGAAGAAGCGGCGCGGGATAAAAATTTGATCGTCCGGGAAGATTTGACGCTGATTCAAAGCGCGGTGCGGGAAGTTTTAGCGGAAAACGCCGACGCGGCGGCAAAAGTTGCGAGCGGGAACGAAAAAAATCAAAAAATCATGTCATTTTTATTTGGCCAGTGCATGAAAAAGCTGAAGGGCAAAGCGCTGCCCGCGACCATTCAGGCGGAGTTGAAAAAGGCGTTGGAGGGCT
>JAITPB010000043.1 GCA_031289625.1 Clostridiales bacterium
CTGTTGTTGCCTTCCACGCTGTTCTTATCATAGCCGAGATGCTCATCCATTTCTGCCTGCAGCATTTCTTCGATGGTCCCGGCGAACAGCTTCTTCAACTTGTCTGTTACATCGGCAGGTGTTTTGCATTCGCTTATAATTGTCCTTATCAATGCTTTTTCGTTATCATTTAACCGTATCATTTTTACATCTCCCGTGTTCTATCTATTGGTTATTATTCCCATTTACACGGTTAAATATACATCCTCAGCGGCATTGAATGTTCAGGCTGATCGGGTCAATCGCCGCCTTGCCGCCGTATCGTTTGGTTACGTTTGAAAATTCCATCATGGCCGTTTGCCCTTTCCTTGTTTTGAATTACGCCGGCTTAGCGTTTCACATACTTGGTATTCCGCGCTGTACCGACTTTGATAATCTCTCCCGATTTCAGCATTGACGCAAGTACCGCCTCGACAGTAGTCGGGCTGACATCGGGCAAAATGTAGCAAACCTCTCGCTTGCTTATCGGGAGCAAACTATTTAACACCGTCTGCTCAATGCGTTGGCGTTTGCTGACTTTTGCGGCGTTGACCACCGCAAATCGCTTGTCCAGTTCTTTGTAGCACATCAAGAGCGTCGTCACAAAGTTCTCCATAAACGGGAAATAAGTGTTTTCGCTTGAGCGCCAGCGCACGGAACTATCTTTAAGCGATTGATAATACGCCGCTTTGCTGCGGTTAATCTGCTCCTCAAACGAGATATACCGCCCCGCGTCAAAACCACTCTTGTAAAGCAGCAGCAGCGACAGCAGACGCGACATTCTGCCGTTCCCGTCTGCAAACGGATGGATACAGAGAAAATCTAGAGCAAAGCATGGAATCAGCAGCAGCCGGTTGATTGCATAGCTGCCGCGAGCGTCCATATACGCGAGAATTAACTGCTCCATCGTTTCGGCGGTTTCGCTTGCGGGCGTTGGCGAAAATCTTACACGCCGCGCACCGTCCGCACTGGCTTCCATAATCACATTGTCCGAATCTTTGTAACGACCGCCGGGGATTGCGGAATACGACAGCATAATCTCGTGCAAGCGCAAAATATCGCGCTCCCGGACATCAAGAGCTGTAAAGTCCGCGTGAACCAACGCGAGAGCGTCACGATACCCCGCAATCTCCGCTTCGTTGTGGTTAAGCGGCGCGGCATTTTGATTGACAATATCGTTGATACGCTGTTCGCTCGTCACAATGCCTTCGATTTCGTTTGAGCCTTTGACGCTCTGCACCTTCGCAATACTCTCCAGACGCGTGAACACTTCGGCGTAATTCTCTTTGAGCGAATTTTCGCGCTCGCGCAGTTCGGCAATCGCGCTGACCACGTTGACCAACCCGGCGGGCAGCATTCCATGTTCAAGGAATGAATAATCGAAGTAACGCATATATGCATATCTCCTTTTGATTTATGCATATATGCTATCATATTATATGCATTTCAAGCGAGTCATCTCCAACGCCGCGCCATTGTTTTGATTCTTTAATATTTCAATATCGGAGGGAAAATAATATGAGCCTTAACAACGAAATCTTGCATTGTATCCATGAACGGAGGAGCACGCGCCAATTCACCGGCGAACAAATATCACCGGAACAACTAGACGCCCTGCTGGACGCCGCGATATGGGCGCCAAGCGGCATCAACAGCCAAAGCTGGCTCTTTACGGCGGTTCAGAAAAAAGAAACGCTGCTTCACTTGAACGAGCTGGTTCGAGAAGGCTTTCAGCATTGGGTTCCGGACGATGATTACGCGGGAAATTTGCGTGCGATAAGGGAACATACACAAAAAGAAGGCTATTGTTTTTATTACGGAGCGCCAACGCTGATTATCGCATCCAACAGGCCGAATTACGCAAACGCTGTGGCGGATTGCGCGTGCGCGCTCCAGAACCTTTTCCTTGCGGCGCAGTCGCTGGGGCTTGGCAGCTGTTATATCAACCAACCGCATTGGTTGCAGAATGACAAACCCATCCGCGCATACCTGGCCGGGATTGGGATTTCAGAGGAACACACCATCTGCGCTTCGGCAGCGGTGGGATATATCCAAACGCCTTCCCCTTCCCCTGCCCGCAAGGAAGGAACGGTTAAAATAATCTGCTGATATATGGGACGGCTTCAAAAATCAAAACAAAAGGGACGCGCGCAATGCGCTTTCTAAAAAATACTCCCCGTTTTAACGATTGTCTCCAGCAGATCCTTTCTGAAAATAGGACTCGCCGGATGGAAGCTGTTGATTACGACGCCTTCACTGCGCGCGTAAGCGGTGGAATGAATGAACTCATCCTGGCCAATGTACATGGCCACATGCCTCTTAAAAAAAACCAAATCCCCTTTCTGCTTTTTCGCAAATGGAATTTCGCACATGGCAAAGCCTTCGCGGATGTCGGCGTCTCTGTATATCGCGCAGCCGTTGAGCCAATAGCTGATGGACGTTAAGCCGCTGCAATCGATGCCCAGAGGCGTTTTACCGCCCCAGCGGTATTGCACCCCCAGATATGTCCTGGCTGTCCGCACGAGGGCTTCGCGCATTTCCGTTTCGCGGACGGCGGACCAATCCGGTTTTTGAGGGGCGAGGCAGGGCGTTCGCGCGAAGCCGGCCTGGCCGCCCGGCAGCCGGACTTCTGTCCAGCCGTCTGGCGGCGGCGCGTCCGCACCTGGATTTTCCAGCACGCCGCCGCGCGTACAGTACGCCAGCGCCGGCGCTTGTACGCGCGGCTCCGCTTTCACATCCAAGTAAGGCGCCCAAACTGTCCATTTCGGCGCGGACTGCCAGCGATCCGCTTCCCGTTCGTCCGTCAGCAGACATTTCATCGGAACAAAACCTTCGTAGCGGTACGGCGTCCGCGCGCGGACAAAACCGTTTTCTGCCTGTCCCAGCGTTTCCACAACCATGCCGAACAGCGCCTCGTCCACAAGTGTGGAATCACCGCGCGGCTTGTCGTGCAAAGGGGCGATATCGGTTTTCACAATGGCTTTTCCCATAACGGTCTCCTTTATTTCAAACGCCAAGAACGCCCAGCGTCCCTTGGGATGTGGACGCGTCCAATAAAACATATACGCCCAACGGGAGACACACGGACGGAGAACAGTGGCCGCATTCCAATCCCATCACAACGGGTTTGCCTAAATCCCCCAGCAGATCTGTAAAAATTTCCGTGAGTGACAGCGACGGTTTCCCCTCCGGCGGATCGCAATGCGTAAACTGCCCCAATATAACGCCCGCACAATCGCGAAACTTACCTGCGTTCCGCAATTGCAAAAGCATTCTATCCACCCGGTGAGGGTATTCGTCCACATCTTCTAAAAAGAGAACTTTTTTATGCGTGTCGATTTCATAATATGTACCCAGAGTGGCCGTTACCAGCGTCAAGTTACCGCCGCAAAGAATGCCCGCCGCCTGACGGGCGGATCTGGATGGAGCGGATGGATTGGAAAAAAGAACGGTCAGCGGGGCGCCCGCCGGGTTTACCACGCGGATGGGCAGCGGCCCGAACAGAGCGGCCCGCAGGTTTTCTTCCACAAAAGGCGCTAAACCTTTGTACCATTCCTCGCCGGGCATGGGCGTATGCCAGGAGGCCACGCCCCGCCGGTTCATTTCGAGGTGCAGGGCCGTGATGTCGCTGTAGCCGTAAAGCCCTTTGCGGCTCGCGGCGATGGCGTCCCAGTCCAAATATTCCATCAGCCTGTGCGCGCCGTATCCGCCCCGCACACAAAGAACTGCTTTGATATCCGGATCGGCGAAGGCGTCCATCAAATCTTTTGCCCGCTCGCGATCCGATCCAGCCAAATATCCGCGTTTCCCATAACAACTGGGAAAAATAACAGGTTCCAGCCCAAACGCCCGGACGCTGGCGGCAACCGCCTCCATTCTGTCTGTTGGTTCCGGGCTGGACGGGGCGACCAGCGCCGCTTTGTCTCCAGGTTCTAAAAATTTTGGTAGAATCAAATATGTTCCTCCTCCGGCATCGTTTTGAATCCCGCGATATTATAATAATATAGCACAGCGGCCCAAAAAATCCCACGGAATTGTTTAGATTCCGCGGGATTTTTTTGTTACCGTTTTGTTTTCTTTCGATAAATAGCCAGGCTCAGTTGCTTCGGTTTTCCTCATTGTAATAATGCCCGTCGGCATAATCCATAGCCGCCGGTTCTCTTGGAATAACGATAGCGCATACGAAATAGACCAAAAGGCCAGAGGCGTTTAACGCGAAGATCAGCCATATCACCCTGACCAGCGTCACGTCAATGCCAAAGTAATGGGCGATGCCCGCGCATACGCCGTCTACTTTTGTGTTCGTTCTGGATTTGTACAGCTTCTTTTCCATAATCAATGCCTCCTGTTCAATATGACATGCCCAGCAGCCCTCTGGCCGCGAAGCTGAAATAATCATCGCCTGCCACAACAATGTGATCCAGCAGATCAATGTCCAGCGCGTCCAGCGCGTGCATTACCGCTCTTGTCGCCTCGATGTCCGCGTTGGAGGGGCTGTCAGAACTGCCGGGATGATTGTGTGAAAGAATCACTTTGGACGAATTATGACGCAGCGCGGCGGCGGCGATTTCACGTATGTAAACCGCGGATTCGTTCAATGTGCCTTCGCTGATCAGCGCGGTATGGATTAATCTGCGCCGCGCGTCCAAACAAAACAAATACACCGCCTCCTTTGTGCGGCCCATGAAAAGAGCCACTGCGTATTCTCCGATTGCGGCTGGATCGTTGATGGGTTCCCGCTGGTTCCAGCGGCTGATCCGATAACGGCGGGCGAGAGCGGGAACCATGCTGATCAGCACGGCGGCCGCTTCGGAGACGCCGCACTGTTTTTGAATTTCCGAAGGCGGCGTTTCCCATAAACGGCCCAGTGATCCAAACGCCTGAATCATTTTATGAGCCATCTCGTTGGTGTCTCTTCGGGGAACGCAATAAAAAAGCAGAAGCTCTAAAATTTGATGATCCTCGAAAGCGTCCAGTCCTTCCCGGATATAACGCTCCCGGACGCGCCGCCGGTGATCTTCGTGCAAACCGCCGCTCACAGCGCCAGGCTCACGCGCCGTTCGGGAAGGTATTCCAACAGTTCCGGAAGCCGGCCGGCGTAAATCACTTGCAGCAGATCGTCCAGAAGCCGCAGCGCCTTAATCGCCGTATCCACTGAAATCAGCCTCTGCGCCAGCGCATCCGCCAGTTCGCCGGTATCCATCACTTTGACAAAGCCGTCTTCATAGACAATAACATCTACGAGCAAATCATTAAAGAGTATGGTATTTTCCCGATCGTCCCGGCAAATTTCGATGATATCGCAATATGTGTAGAGACATTTTTCCCGCGCGTCTAAAAAGCGGCTGATCTTCCATCCCTTTTGTGTCAAAAAGACAGACTGCCCATGCGTAAAATCTTTCCGGGGTTTTAAGGCAGTCCACTCGGTCACAATGACGTTCTCATCCATCCGCAGAATGACGTCGTTTTTCAATTCCACCAATTCATCGGGAATGAAGCGTCTGCGGAAAAGCTTTGGTTGGTTCATGCTCACTTCAGCTGCCTTTCCAATTCACTGACAACGATTTCCAGCGTTTTGATCCGCGCGTATTTTTTACAGTTGGATTCCACAATCGTCCACGGCGCGTAAGACGTATTGGTGCGAAACAGCATTTCATCCACAGCGCTCACGTATTGATCCCATTTTTCACGGTTGCGCCAATCTTCGTCTGTAATTTTATATTGTTTAAACGGATCTTTCTGCCGGGATTCAAAGCGCGCGAGCTGCTCATTTTGATCAATGTGCAGCCAAAACTTGAACAAGATCGTCCCATGATTGGACAGATGCCGCTCCATGTCGTTAATTTCTTTGTACGCGCGCCGCCAGGCTTCTTCCGCCGCCAGGTTTTCGACCCGTTCCACCATCACCCTGCCGTACCAGGAACGGTCAAAAATGGCGATGTGCCCGTCTTTGGGCAGCTTGTTATAAAAGCGCCATAAGTAATGATGATTCAACTCTTCAGCGGAGGGCGCGCCAATGGGAACCACCTCAAAGGCGCGCGGGTCGAGCTGTTCCGTCAGCCGTTTGATGTTTCCGCCTTTGCCTGACGCGTCCCAGCCCTCGTATACGATGACGACGGCTCTTTTTTTTGTGTAGAGCTTATACCCCAGGCTGCTGATTTTGGTCTGCAGCGTGTCCAGTTTATCTTTATATTCTTTTTCTTCCAGCGTCATCGTCAAATCCACTGTGCTGAGAATACTCACTTCCGCCTGCAGTTTTTCTTTGGGAGACTCATGCCGCCTCTCCGCGCGCTTCAGAATTTCTTCTTCCTCTTTGCCGATGATGGTTTGAATTATTTTGACTTCGGCGTATTTTTTGTCGGTGGCCTCAATGATAGACCATGTGCAGTCACTGGAACTGGTCTCATGGATCATTTTCATAAACTGCTGCAAATGCGCCTCATAATTCTTATTCTGCTCCCAGTCATGTTCATTCACGCGCCAAGCCGTGTCCGAGCTTTTTTCCAATTCTTTGAAACGGGCTTTCTGTTCTTCTTGGCTGATATGCAGAAAAAATTTAATGATCAGCGTTCCATCATCTCTGAGCTGGCGTTCAAAAGCGTTGACGTCATAGTAGAATCCGTCCCGCTCGGCAGCAGAGAGCTTCCATTTAGAGGAGGCGCCAGGCAGCGCCATCCTGTTCCAGCTTTTATCAAATATGGCGACGCGTCCCTTAGACGGCGTTTTGATCCAGTAGGACCAGAGAAAGGGACGCATGGCGGCGTCTTCCGTCACTTTATCCATCGTGTATACATTAAAATACCGGGGGTCGAGAGGATGAAGCAGCTTGCCGATATGCGTCCCTTTGCCCGCCGCGCTCCAGCCCTCAAAGGCGATGATTACGGGAATCTCTAAAGCCTGTATGGTTTCCTGCAGGGAAGCCAGCCGTTTTTCCAGTGATTTCATTTCCTGCCGGTATGTTTGTTTGTCTAAGGTTTGATTCAGATCCATCTTATCCAGCATGGGCCCCTCCCAAAAACTTTGTCTGACGGGCATTATAATCTAAGTCCAGGCAAATCGCAAGAGCAGAATTTCACGCGCTGGGCGGCGTTTTTCTCATTTTTTCTCATTTGCTTTGCCATTTTGAATAAGCGTACCGCGCCCACTTCAGGGAATACATCAGATTGAGCGGCAGCTCCCACAGCAAACGGGGCGGGGCGTGACAAGATCGCGTTAAGATACTTTTAAGCGAATAAAATCGCTGGTTGACGGCCCAAAACCCTTCGAGCAGCGTCTCTGGCGACATATTTTTGGGTTGAAAGACCACATCCGCGCGCGAATTATATTTCGACCAATCGCGCGTCAAGATGCGCCCTTCACTTTCCAGCCTGTTAAAGAGCGGCGTCCCCGGATAAGGCGTGAGTATATTGAGCGTGGCGTTTTGGACGCCCGCCTCCTCCAGAAAGTCAGATGTCTCGTTAAATATGGCCGGCGTGTCGCTGTCAAAGCCGAATACAATGCCGGCCTGAAAACCGATTCCGTGCGCGTGAACGCGGCGGACGAGACGATAATACATGTCTGTTTGATTGAAAGCTTTGCCCGCGCTGTCGAGGCTCGCCTGTGAAATGGATTCCAAGCCAAAAAAAAGATGCTGGCATCCGCTGGCGGCTGCCAGTTCTAAAAATTCATCATCCAGGGCCGCCTGTATTGCGGCCTGGCTGCTCCACCATTTTCGCGCGGGGCGGATAGCTCGAAATAAATCCTTGGCGTAGTCCATATCCGCCGACAGATTATCATCCCAAAAGATGACGACCTTGCCGTGAAACGACGCGAACTCCGCGGCGACTTCTGCTATGGGCCTGCGGCGGAAAGAACGGCCATACAGGCGGGCGAGGGTGCAGAACTCACAATGGTTTGGGCAGCCGCGTGTGGCGCAGAGGATCCCCGCAGCGTGATCGCGGCGGTGAAACAACTCTTTGTGCGACATGGGCAGGCCATTCAGCAGCGGCGGCTTTTCGCAGACATAACGGCCATGTAATGACGGAGAGCCTTGCTCAAAGTGGGCGAGAAAGCGCGGCAGCGTTTCCTCCGCTTCGCCCACAAAGACAGCGTCCGCGTGTTCCGCCGCTTCATCCGGCATGAGTGTGACATGAGGGCCGCCCATCAGGATAAAACAGTCCATCTGGCGGAAACGATCGGCGATCTCGTAGGCGTGCGGCGCACTCGGCGTATGAAAAGTCAGCGCGACCAGATCGTAACGCCGTGAAAAATCGATCTGTTCACATTCTTCATCCACATGATCGATCTCCCAGTTGGGCGGGAAATGCGCGGCCAGATAGGGCATGGTGCATTGCTGAAACCGAATGTAGCGCGTCCGTCTGATGCGAACCATATTGGGCGACGAAACGGTTATCAATAACGCTGTCAAAACCAGCGCCTCCTTCAAAAAAAATCAGCGGCGGGAGGTTAATCCCTCCGCCGCTGATGATTGTATCATGACTGTGTTTTGATTGCATTATGACTGTCTTATTTCTACAGACCGCGTCAGCGCGTCCCAATTCACTTGCGCGCCGAAATTTTCTGAGATATATCGGATGGGGACATAGGTTCTGTCATTTTTAATCACGGCTGTGCCCATGTCATTTGGGAGCGGCTGATCAATCTGAATGGTCAGCGCCGAGCCGTTCAGAATGACGGTGACTGTCCGGGTTTCCCCATCCCATTCCACGAGAGCGCCCAGCGCTTCTGAAACAAGGCGCAGCGGCGTCATGGTACGGTTGTCGTCTGATATATACGGAGCGGCGTCGCTGCTCATAGGAATGCCGTTCTTTTGATAAATTGTGCTGTCGAGTGAGAGATGGATAACGGCCTCATTCTTGTTCGTTGGAAGCGGTGGAATCGCCGTTGGCATAGGCATCGGCGTCGTTGCCGTTGTGCTTGTGCTTGTAGACGATGACGATGTCACAGTCTCCGTTGTCTGCGCCGGTCTATAATCAACCGACGGCGCGCTGCCCCCGCCTCCTGAATAATTCGGGAAATAAGGCTGAACCGCGGAGAGGCCCGGCGCAGCGGCGGATGTCTCTGTCTGCGTGGTTGTTGTCTGTGATGATGTTGTTGTCTGTGACGGTGTTGTTGCTTGTGAAGATGTTGTTGCTTGTGAAGATGTTGTGGTCTGTGAAGATGTTGTGGTCTGTGACGGTGTTGTGGTCTGTGATGATGTTGTTTTATGCGATGATGTTGTTGCTTGTGAGGCGGTTGTGGTTGTCTCCGTGCCTGTCGTCATTGCATCTGCCGTTGTCGCATCTGTCGTTGCTGTATCTGTCGTTGTTGTATCTGTCGTTGTTGTATCTGTCGTTGTGATATCATCTGTCGATGCTGTATCTGTCGTTGTGATATCATCCGTCGATGATGTATCTGTTGTTGTAATCTCTGTCGATGATGTCTCTGTTGTCGCATCATCTGTCGATGTCGTATCTGTCGTTGTAATCTCTGTCGATGATGTCTCTGTCATCGCATCATCTGTCGATGTCGTATCTGTCGTTGTAATATCATCAGTCGATGCCGTACCTGTTGTCGCATCATCAGCCGATGCTGTATCTGTCGTCGCATCATCAGTCGATGCCGTATCTGTCGTCGCATCATCCGTCGATGCTGTATCTGTTGTTGTAATCTCTGTCGCTGTTATATCTGTCGTTGAAGTGGTTTCTGTTGTATCTGAGTCCTCCATGGTGGAGAGTCTTTTGAGCTGCGGGAAAAGAGAATCGGGGCGTATTTCCCAATCCTGATCAAAATCCCAGCCGAGATCTTTATACGTGCTTGGCTCCTGCGCCTCTTCATTGGAAACGAGAAGGTTGGCATCGTCAGCAGCTCCGCCTGTAATGCCGTCTTTGGCTACGTTATCGGATTTTGCGGAAGCGCCGCCGATGAGGGCGCTGTCCCCGGATAACCCGTCAATGGAATCGGATAAAACAAGACACTTGCGGATTGTGAGATCAGAGCCTCCCTCTACACCGCTTATGCCTCCCGCTGCTCCGGAAGCGGAAATGCTTCCGCTGACATAACAATTCTCGATCAAAACGGAAAGACTGGCGCCTCCGCTCATGAGCCCATCGCTTGCGCGTCCGTCGCTTGTGCCGTCGCCGCTTGTGCCGTCGTCGTCGTCTGTGCCGTCGCCGTTTGCGTTGCCGTCGTTTGTGCCGTCGCCGCTTGTGCCGTCGCCGCTTGTGCCGTCGTCGCCGCTTGTGCCGTCGTCGTCGTTTGTGCCGTCGCCGTTTGCGTTGCCATCGCTTGTGCCGTCGCCGCTTGTGCCGTCGTCGTGTGTGCCGTCGCCGTTTGTGCCGTCGCCACTTGTGCCGTCGCCGTTTGTGCCGTCGCCGTTTGTGCCGCCGTCGTTTGTGCCGTCGCCGTCGTTTGCGCCGTCGTCGCTTGCGCCGTTTTCAATCGCGCCGGATCCGCTGATTCCGCCGGCGGCGGACGCGGACTGAACTGTTCCCGCGTTAAAACTGCGTTCGATGGAACCGTCGGCGCTGACGCCGGTAATGCCGCCCGCCGCCTCTTCGGCGGAAATATTTCCGCTGTTGTACGAATCCTGGACGCCGCCATAAAGCATACCGGTCAGGCCGCCCGCGCGCGGGGCGGATATGCCGCCGGTGTTATAGCAATAGCGCATATCGCCATATATCTGGCCCGCCATGCCCCCCGCGTAAAAACCGGCGGAAACAGATCCCGTGTTGTAGCAATTGGTGAGCGCGGAGGCAAGCGGATCGCTGCTGTCATAGATACCGGCTATCGCCCCGGCGCAGGCGTCCGCTTTGCCAGCCTGAATGTTTGTGTCTTCCATGCCGAGGTTTTGAATCACCGCGTTGTCGGCATAGCCGAACAGGCCATTCAAAACACGCGTGTCGTCCGTGATGGTCAGATGGCGTATTACATGCCCCTGTCCGTCAAAAGTTCCCGTAAACCTGCTTTCCACCGACTGCGTGGAATTATCGCCAATCGGTATCCATTCCCCGTATTCGGACAAATCAATGTCGTTCATCAGCACGTAGGAGCCGGAAAGGTTATCCCGCACACTGTTCAAATCATCCGCGCTGGAAATCGGAATCGCTTCCGGATCCGGCTCTTCGATAGAGGCCAAAAAATCGCCTGTCGGGTCGGATTGTCCTAGTTTCGAAAAAGTAGAACCTCCCAGATACGCGAACAGCAGCAAAGAACCTGCGGCGATCAAAGAAACTGTCAGTATGATGCTCCATGTTTTTTTTGTTTGTCTTTTCAGTTGAAGCGCCCCCCTTTTAAATACATAATTCGTTGTGTTTCAACAATTATTTTATCACGAAACACACGCGCGGGCTAGCGGTAAATAATGCATGGGAAAACGCCTCGCATTCAAAAACAAAAGGATTTTAGCGCCTCAAAAAATATATTACTAAAAAAGCGTCTAACACGGCGTGTAAGATCAGCAAGGCCGTCAGCAGACGCACAAGAAAGTTTCGCCTAAATGCTTTGCGGAATGATAGCGGGGGAGAGCCCCGGCCTCTGGCGAGTTTAACGGCAAAGCGGTTGGCCGCCAATACCGTCAGCGGAGAACGCCCGGGCAATCGCCCGGATGATCGTCCGGACAATCGTCCGGACAATTGCCCGGGAAATTCTTTGGGCGTCTCTGCCATATGATTGAGGGGAAACCGCCGCTCTTCTCCGGCGGTCAACGGCTGATTTTCCCGCAGATGTTTCGCCAGGATCGCGTACAAAGGCGGCGCGCCATTTTTTTCGCCGTTTGCTTTTGGGCCGCCGGGAGAATCGTCAATGTACAGGATGGCGTTTCGCATATTGTCCCGATAAGGGAAGCGAATCGTAATTTTGGCGCTGATCTGCGGAAAAGCGGACGTATGAAAACCGCGCGCCCGTCTCAAGATCTCCAAGGGCAGGACGGCGAAAAGCCGCGCCAGAATCATCCGGGCTAAAGTTTCCGCTTCCGCTGTCGTCCGGCGGAAACGCCAGTTGCTGATAAATCCCAAAAGCATAGCCTCCGCCATGGCTTCCCAGTTTAATGCCGGCAGAGGGAGCGGCGGAGGCGGGCACTCCGTCAGAGGGCATACGGAAAGATCGGGCAGTACAGCGGGAACATCGGTTAGATTTTCATAAAAAGCGATGCGCCGGATCAAATCCGGCGCTTGCGATTTAAAAAGCGTGAAAGCTTCCTCGTCCAAAATCAGATTGTGCTGCACATAAGCGGTGCGATCTGGCACGGGAAAAGAAGCAGCCTGGCCGAGGACAAACAGAGAGCCTTCCGGCAGCGGGAAATAGACAAAACCCTTATCCCCCAAAACGTCTGTTTCATGAAAGCGGCTGATTTCTTCCAACTGTCCCTGATAGGCGGACAGTTCCGGAGAGATCCGCACAGTGCGCGCGCCGTTATGATTGGTAAACACATGCTGGAAAATGAGCGCCATAGTTCAGCCGCCTCTCGCTGAATCCGCCGCGACGCCGATGAACTTGTCCAGCCAGCCGGGCTTCCGGCTGGAAACGGCGGAGTCGCGGCTCGCCGCCAAATCATCCAGCATACCGGAGGGGTTGATCGCTTTGATGATCCACAGGATCAACGGCAGACAGGATTTTGTGCCGGTATTATCAAAGGGAATCAAAGCCCGGATGTCCAATATGCTCTGCGCGATTTGCGCCCGGATTTCTCGGCCATGGGAATCTTCGGGGTTCAGCCGGGCGGCCTCGGCCTCCAGCTTTTGCAGTTTTTGAACGGCGTCATGATATTGCGCTTGATTCTCCGCCGCTTTTACTTTGTCAAACAAATCCAATTGAAGACTTCCATTTGCGATCAGAAAACAGGGAATCTCGGAGGGGCTGTTTTTCAAAAAAGCGTGCGTCAGCCATTTCAAGCTAAAATTGTCCTCGCTTTCCATAAAACTTTGGCCGCGCAGGATGACTTCGCTCCAGTCCCGCCATAAATCCTGTTCGTCCGCTTCCGCGCAATCGGCGGCAAAAACAGGATCACTGTCCACAAAGAGCAAATCCTCTTGCGGATACCGGCCTGTGTAAAAGCGAAAAGTTTGATGGAAGAACTCAATAAAATCCAGTTTGGTGTACACCACTGCCACGATCGCCTTTTGCCGGATGTCCCCGCGTATATGTTCCAGCCCTTCGCAAAGGGTCTGCACCGTGGTGGGAAAGGCGTTTTTGGGCCGGAGATATTTATGGCCGCTTTTAGATTTCTGGATCAGCGCCGTGAGTTCGGGGGCGAAATAATAAGGGTATGCGCTGGGGGCGTTTGCGCCGCCGCTATCTAGAAGAAGGGCGATCTTTTCCGCGAACCCTTGAGAGCGCGTGGGATCGCTGAAAAGCAACAGAATGTTGGATTGAACCACTTTCGCGATCAATTCCATCCGCTTTTCCTCATTCGTTTCTTCCAGCATTCTCTCTCCCGGCGTGTCCTGCAAAACCAGACACGTTTCCCGCTTCTCGCCGGTTTTGGATGTCCATGCGAGAACAAAGGAATACATGTCGTCCTCATTGTCCATGAGATCCGGCGTGGCCGGCATCTGTCCTTTCTCATCTAGGTTGTCTTGCTGGTTCTGATTCAGTTTGTCCGGCAGCATGACGAAGCCGCAGCGGTGAAACGCGTTCTCCGCGCATTTTCGGGCAACCGCGTTGGCGAACTGCGTTTTTCCGATGTTGCGTATGCCGAAAACTGACGCCACGTAAATGTCCATTTCACCGGTGTGCTTGTTCAGCGGTTTGTGACAGTGCGGGCATATTCTCGTATCGTAAACCAGCGTTCTTTTTACGCCGCTTTCATCCAGGTAAGAGAGGCAGAGGTCGGAGAGAATGTCGCTTTTGTCCCGCTCCAGCGGGGCGAGAGGCATGTCTTCGGCAGATGTTACATAGAGGGCCTTTTTCGCGCTGGCCGCTGGCGGCCCAAATATGTAAGTAAAATACGGCATCTTGCCTTCTGAAGCTGTGTCGCTTCGTTCTCTTTCGATGGCGGCCGCGGTGTCGGGATATTTTTCCCGGCGCGCAAGCACGTATGCGATCAGGCGCGTTACTTCTTGAGAGGATGTCTCTCCAGGGCGTATCCGCAGCATGGGCCGCACGATGGTTTTGCGGCAGAATAGGCATCCATGCGTTCCTTTGTGAAAAATGGGCTCCATCTCAGCCGTCTCCTTTGATATATCGAAATTGAATGCTGTATTCTTCTTTGATGTCCTTTTTTTTCGCGTCTTTTTCTGTGTTTTTTTCTGTGTCTTTCTCTTCGTCTTTTTCCGTGGCTTTTTCTTCTCCTTTCTCATCCGCGCTGCGGATGGTTTTGCGGATGGGGCGCATGGGTTCCCAGGCGCGCCACTCGTTTGAGTCTTGATTTGCACTTTCGTTCACCAGCAGCCGGCCCGTTTCCTGATCCCGGCGCGTCAGCACATCGTCAAACTCGATATCCCTGGCCCATATTTTCCCCGCCTCAATGAGAAGCTGCCGCAGGTTTCGGATTTGCGCGCCTTCTGGGATGGTAATCATAAAAACTTTGTCCGCCTCGGGCGCGCCCGCCCAATTGACCATGACCTGCAAGCGTATGGCCGAGTCCATTCTCAGCTTTTTCGGCGTTTTTATCATGGCGCGTCCCGCCAGCGCCATGAGCGCGAGAATAATCACGCCCCCCGAAATCAAAGGAATGATCCCATACGTGCCGAGCGCCTTGATCAAAAATGGGAGATCTGTGTCCTCAAAAGGGTTTTGGTACAGTGACAGCAATATGCGCAGCTTGTCGGGATCTTCATAGATGGAATTGGAGATCTGGTTGAACGTTTCATTGAATTTGTCCAGCATATGACACCTCTTAAACCATAAGTAAAATCAAGAAGCCGGTTAAACAGGCGGCGGCGGCGGAGACAGCCGCCATGTTGCGCGGTACGGGATCCGCTGTGTTTTTGCCCCACCACCAATACAGCGCCGTGTAAACCAGCCAAAACAAACCGATAAAAAGAATCCACCATTGCAAAGCGACGATCGCAAACGCCAGACCTGGCGGCGTCCAGCCGCACGCCAGCGGGACGCCAGACCAAACAGCGGGAACGGCCCAGCAAACGTGCAGTATGCTGGCGTTCAGCCGAAGGCGCTTGACGATGAGCCCGAAACGGTATCCGGTTCTGCGCGCCAGCAGCAGCGGCAAAATCAGCAAGATCAAAATCACAGCCGCTTCCAGCGCGCAAATCACCGCCTGGCTTGTGGGCGGGCTCATGTCAGATCCATAGATGTCCGGTTTCAGCAGCGTAAGGAGAAGCGCAGCCAGCCAAAACGCGGTGACGCGATATTCCGTCAAGGGGAAGCCAAGGCGGCGCAAAAAAACCGGCATGGGCGGGAAATCAGATCGCCCCGCTTGCGGCGGCTCTATTCGCACTGGCGGCGCCGGCCGCACCGGCCGCGCCGGCCGATCCGATGAGACTGGCCGCGCCGGCCGATCCCGCTCAAAAGGGGGGCCTGCGGGATCGGGATCGGCTGAAGGCGCCGCGCCGTCGATCCATTCGGCCATATCTTCGCATTCGATCCAAGCGTGGCGCCTGTCCGGCGATTCATCCGGGTCACTGCGCAAGCCGCCAAAAAAAAGTGTGGCGCTGACATCCGGATTCAAGTTGTTGCGAATGATCTCCTCATATTCATCGGGCAGCATGGACGTATCCCAGTCCGGTTCCAGAATAAAATCGTCATTGAACGCGGAAAGAGATGTGATGGATTGGGAAGGCGCGGTGAAAATCCAGTAGGCCATGATCGCCAAGGCGTAATAATCAAATTTTTTCAAGCCAGCCGTGCCCGCGCGCCGAAGAGAGGGGATTTTAATATCCGGCCTCGGCGTTCCCACCGGCGTGGCGGCGGCGCTGTCTAAAACGGTGAGCTTGAAATCCGCCGCCTCTTCAGACGAAGCTTCCATGAGAATATTGTGGAAAAAAAAATCGTTGTGAGAAACTCCGCTTTGATGCCGCGCCTGGATATTTTGTTCCAATTCCGTGATGATTTTCCGCGCAATGGGTAAATAGACGGCATACACGCTATCATGGCGGTTGAAATGCTCCATCGTCATCAAAAAATCGCCTAACGTTACGCTGTCTGTATTTTTCATCATCATCCCCCGTCTTTAGCATAGCATCATTTTCCATCCCGTTCAACAAAAAAACAAGGCAAAACGCCTGGCGAATGATTTTCTCCAGGCGTTTTGGATCTAAATTTTATCAAACCGGATTAGAGAGCGGGATCAAATCAACCCAGTTGTTTACAGATTTGTCAAATAGGATCATCGAGCCGTCCATGTTGATGACATACCCAGCGAAATAGATTAGGTCAGGCGTGATTTTATCAAACGCGAGCTCTGGCTGGCGCCATGTTTTGATCACATCTAAATTCACATCGTACAAACTGAAATCCGCTATGCGTGTATCCGCCGCCGAATATAAATCAAACCGGTGGAGCGCGTAATATCCGCTGTCCGCTTTTATAAAATAATAGAAGGCATTGTCCTGAAACGTGTAGGCGATAGGTTCTACTTGCTGAACCAGCGTCTCGCCCGCGCTTTCAGGGCCGCCCTGCTTGAAATCAAGCGTGTAACGGCCATCCGCGGCATTCGTCAATTCATATACGGAGCCGTCTGGATTCTTATAAGAAGCGTCCGGCGCGATCGAGCCGTTTGTCCCGTCTTTGAGGACATGATAGTTGACGTCCGTACTGCCTTCCCGGGTTTTCACCACGACGCCCGTCTGATCCGACCGGATCATATTTTCCACATTCAGCCGGGCGATTTTCCAGGACTCCTGCCGAGTCAAATCAGAAAAATACAGATTCTTTGCGGTGATATCGGGATTGTCGCTGGCCTGGGCCGGATGAAAATACTGCTCATCATTATTGGACGCTTTAATGGACGAATCCGCCTCATTGCCGAAAGAATAAATGCCATTGCTGTCCATGATAAAATTCGTACTCACCCGTTCGACGATGCGGTGCGCGTCCGACAAATCCTCGTTGATCCGAAGTATATCGCACATCCCATCTCCTACATTGGAGGGATAGTATAAGAAACCGTCGTACACAAAGAATTGGATTGGTTCCGGATACGCCTCTACAACAACTTGCTGCGGCGCCGCGCCGCTTTCCACGCCGATGCGGTAAATGCCTTCGGCAGTAGAATAATAAATCCATGGGAAGGCGTAGCACACATCTAAAGCCTGCACAGTTGATATCTTGGACCAGTTTTGATAGTCGCTCGTCATCAGAAAAACGCCCGGCCCATTGGGGTTTGCATACACAAGCATATTATCGGCATGTGACGTCTGCCCGCTGGCGTAAGCGTTCACATAATAGACAGGCTCAGCGGCCTCAGGCGTAGCTGTGGCTGGCTCAGGCGTATTACTGCTGGCGGCGTTTTCCGAGGGCGGCGCACTGGGCGGCGGCGTCGCGGAACTGGGAAAGAAGCTGCTCATAGGGCCTCTGATCAGCAGGCCGATAACAGGAATGAGACCCGCCACGACCAAAATGCCAATAACGCCCAGTATAAGCCATTTCCGCGTATCAGAGGGCGGCGAGTCATCGTCCTCGTCTTCATCGTCCTCATCCTCTTCATCGCCGTCTTCATCATCTTCGTCGTCTTCATCATTTTTATTACGCCGGCTTTTTTTATGGTTGGCGTCCCAGTCTTCATCTTCTTCATCTTCTTCATCCTTATCGTTCCGCTTTTTTTTGGACTTTGGCTGAAAAAAAGTTTTGACAGAGTTAAACACGCCCGCCAGTGCGGAAGACGCGCCATTTTCATCGTCATCCTCTTCATTGCCATATGAATCATCTTGCGTATATTCTTCTTCATATTCTTCGTCTTCATCGTATTCCGCAGCATCTGCTGACTGCGGCCACCAAGTGTCCATGGGGGAAGAAGGGCCTGTTTTTCGCTGTGCCTGCGGTTGAGGCGCTTCCGGCGGGGCATAAGGATTCGCCGCGCCCGATGGGGCGCTCGGCGGGGCGTATGGGTCGGTCGCGCCTGGCGGAGCGATTGGCGGGCCGTAAGGGTTGACCGCGCCCGATGGAGCGGTTGGCGGGGCATATGGGTCGGCCGCGCCCGATGGAGCGGTTGGCGGGCCGTAAGGGTTGGCCGTGTCCGATGGAGCGGTTGGCGGGCCGTAAGGGTTGGCCGCGCCCGATGGGGCGCTCGGCGGGGCATATGGATTGGCCGCGCCCGAAGCTCCATTGACTGTTGGCGGCCATGGGCTGGCGGCGTTTTTTAAAATATTCGCCGCTTCGGGATCATTGGCTGCCGGTGTACCTTGTAAAATGCTCTGCCATGGATCGGCGGGCTGAGGAACTGGCGGAGCGTTGGCTGCCGCGGCATAAGGGGAAGCCGATCCATAAGGCGCCGGCTGAGGCGCGGCAGGCGGATACGGTGAATACGGCTGAACCGCAGGCGCTGAGGGCGGATACGGCTGAACAACAGGCTGCGCGGCTGGCGCTGACGGTGAATATGGCTGAACCGCAGACTGCGCGGCAGGCGCTGACGGCGGATACGGTGAATACGGCTGAACTGCGGGCTGCGCGGCTGGCGCTGACGGCAGATACGGCTGAACTGCGGGCTGCGCGGAGGGCACCGACGGTGAATACGGCTGAACCGCAGGCTGCGCGGCTGGCGCTGACGGCGGATACGGCTGAACCGCGGGCTGTGCGGCTGGCGCTGACGGTGAATACGGTGAATACGGCTGAACCGCGGGCTGCGCGGAGGGAGAGGTGAACGACGAATGCGGCGAAGTTGGCTGAAAGGCCAGTGTAACCGGAGCGGAGGCTGAGGTGAACGGCGAATGCGGTGAAGTTGGCTGGAATGTTGGAGCATCTGGCGCTGAGATTGGCTCAAACTGTGTGATTGGCTTGACGGGCGCGAATGGAGCGGAGGCTGCTGAATCAGAACCCCCCTGTGGAGATTGATTGGGCGTAAAGGGGGAAGGATGTTCGCGCTGAAGCCAAGGTGGTTCCAAGAAATTGACGCTGGAGAGTTTGGCGACAGCTTCTTTTTTCGCCGCCAAATCAGCTTCAGCAGTTTTCTGCTCCGTCAAAGCGGCGGAAACAGCCGCCGCTTTGACGGAGGCCATTTCTTCCGCTTCCGCTAAAGATTTTCGCATCGCTTGTGCTTCCATTTCAATGGCTGTCCGCAATGCCTGCTCGGCTTGCTCTGCTTCCGCTGCTTTGCGCGTGGCCGCTTCTAAGGCCGCTTCCGCCGCTCTTTTTAAAACAGCCGCTTCTTTCGCCGCTTCCACAGCGGCCTGCGCAGCCGCGAATTGCAGCCTTTCAATCTCATTTTTTGTGAACAATTTCGTGCCGCAAGCTTTACAAAAAGGAGTGTCTCCCTCCTTGCCGCAATTCGGACAAATCATGATGTGTTCACCTCGGCAATCTCTCCATTAGGTTAAGCTATTTACGCTGAAATTATTTATAGGGCAGGAGAATCGCCCTGGCGCGCGAAACTTAGCACAACATAATATTGAAAGTTTTTAAATTGTTAATGCGGATTATTTATGTTCCTGCTCACAATAAGCACAGCGATAGATTTTTTGCCCTCGATCGGAGAGGAGAAATTTATGTGAGAGATGCCGCTCAACCGAAGTAATGCATCTCGGGTTTTTACATTGAATCACATTTGTCAGCGTGTCCGGCAAAGAAAGTTTCAGCTTGGATGTGATAACGCCATCTTCAATAATATTGACGGTGACGTTCGGATCCATATACCCCAAGATATTTAAATCCAGATCAATCCGATCCTCAATTTTAATGATGTCTTTCTTCCCGCGTTTTTCGCTTTTTGCGTTTTTAATGATGGCGACGCTGCAGTCCAGCGCCTCCAAGTTCAAATGATCGTAAATTTGCATGGCTTTTCCCGCCAGAATATGATCGATGACCACGCCCTTTTTAATGCTGTCTATGCTTAACATGCACCTGCCTCCTCCAGAAGCTTGAGTATTAAAGCCATCCGGATAAACTTTCCGTAGCGCGCCTGCTGAAAATACTGCGCGCGCGGATCACTGTCGACTTCCGGGGCGATTTCATTGACCCGCGGCAACGGATGCAGAATCGTCAGATCTGGCTTCGCGGCGGAAAGCTTGCGCTTATCCAGGATATAGCTGTCTTTGAGGCGCACATAATCCTCTTCATTAAAAAAACGCTCCCTTTGCACGCGCGTCATATACAAAACATCCATTCGTTCAATTGCGCTTTCCAGATCCGTAACTTCCTCAAAAAGGCAATCCCTTTCTTTTAAGAGCCCGCGTATATAGTCTGGGATCCTCAGCTCTTCCGGAGAGACGAGCAGATATCGGTTCCGCGGGTACAGCGTCAGCGCCTTCAAGAGTGAATGCACTGTCCGCCCAAATTTTAAGTCGCCGCAAAACCCCACAGTCATATCTGTCATGCGGTGTTTGATAGAATGTATCGTCAGCAAATCCGTATACGTCTGCGTTGGATGCTCATGGCCGCCGTCGCCGGCGTTTATCACCGGAATCGTGGAAAATTGGGAGGCGACCAGCGCCGCGCCTTCTTTGGGATGCCGAATGGCGCAGATATCCGCGTAACAAGAAACCGTGCGTATCGTATCCGCCACGCTTTCCCCCTTCGACGCGGAACTGGCGTCTCCGCTGGAAAAGCCAATTACGCCGCCGCCCAGCGCGAGCATCGCCGATTCAAAACTCAAGCGGGTCCTGGTGCTGGGTTCATAAAATAAGGCCGCCAATATTTTCCCGTGGCAGCGCCCGGCATAGTCTTCCGGCCGGCGCCGCACTTCCTCCGCCGCCTTGATCAAATCATTGAGTTCAGGCGGGGATAAATCTGTGGGTTCAATCACATGCCGCATAGAGGCCTCCTTTGGTATGCGAGGCGCCTGTCCGCGCTTCATATATATAATACAAAAAAATCACCAAGATGAAAAGACATTTTATATTAGAGATTGGGTTTGTTCAAGAATTACGCGCGGTACGGAAAAAATACGGAAAAAATCCGTTGCGCTTGCTATTTGATTTTGTTATCATAAAGATGTGCTGGCAAATCAATGCCTTCACGCGTATAGGAAGGAGAGGCGTATGACCAGAAGAATCGTAACCAGCGCCGTGGGGCTGCCACTGATTGTGGCTGTGGTTTATTTCGGCGGGATCTACCTGCGGCTCACGCTGCTGGTTTTGTCATGCGTTGGGCTGGCGGAGTTTTACCAGGCCATGACCGGCGAACTCGCGCCCGCGGTGAAAAACAAGCGCGCGCTGAAAGACAGTCTGCCTATACGATGGTTCTTCGGACGCTTTTCCATTCACGACATTGGATATGCTTTTACCGTTCTATATTATTTTTTGCTGCCCGATATCGCCAGCGCCCCCTATTTTTTTGTGATGATCACAATGTTCATCATCACCCTCCTTGTTTTCATCGTGCTCTTCTATGAAAAAATCCATATCATCGACTGCGCGCTGACTTTGTTCGGCTTCTTCTATGTGGCTTTTCTGCTCTCCTTCATTTATTTGGTGAGGATGCATCTGCTGGGCATTTTTTTTGTGTGGCTCATCTTCATCTCCGCTTTTGGCTGTGACACTTCGGCGTATTTTACCGGCCGGATGCTGGGCCGGCATAAATTAACGCCCAAGCTCAGCCCCAACAAAACGGTGGAAGGGGCGGTGGGCGGCGTGATCGGCGCGGGGCTTCTGGCGCTGCTCTATGGATTTTTTATCGTAAAGGTTCTTCGTATTGCGAGCAATCTCACCAGCGCCAATATTATTCTTTACTCCGCCGCTGTCGGGCTGGTGGGCGCCGTGTTTGCCAGCTTCGGCGATCTAGCCGCCTCATCGATCAAAAGGCTGAAAAATATCAAAGATTTCGGCGCGCTGTTTCCCGGGCACGGCGGCGTCTTAGATCGGTTTGACAGTGTGATATTCGCCGCGCCCATGGTGTATATGGTCATGATTTTGCTGTTGAAAAGATGAATAAAAAAGATGATAAAAAAGTGATAAAATATGAAAAATAAATTGATATCTATTTTAGGCTCCACTGGATCGATTGGGAAACAGGCGCTGGATGTTGCGCGGAACCTGTCTGGGTTACGGGTATGCTGCCTGGCCGCCCGAACCGGCATTGACGCTCTGGAACGGCAGATGACGGAATTTCAGCCCAGCCTGGTTTGCGTAACGGACGCCTGCATGGCAGAGGAGCTTCGGCGGCGAGCGGGTTCCCAAGCGGGAACCCACTCGAGTTCCGCCAACTGTGAGATCGTGTCCGGGGAAGAAGGCTTGCTGAAGGCCGCCGCGTACCCGGAAGCGGATATGGTCCTCAACGCGCTGTCTGGCGCCGCCGGGCTGAAGCCAACAGCGGCGGCCATCCGGGCCGGCAAAAATATTGCGCTGGCCAACAAAGAAACACTGGTAATGGCGGGTGAATGGATCATGCGCTTGGCGCGGGAAGCGGGCGTGGCCCTGCTGCCTGTGGACAGCGAGCACTCAGCGATTTTTCAATGCCTACAGGGAAACGGCGGCAATTTGCCGCGCCGGGTTTATTTGACCGCGTCCGGCGGCCCTTTCCGCTTGACGCCAAAAGAGAATTTGGCCGCGGTCCTGCCGGCGGAGGCTTTAGCGCATCCCAACTGGTCTATGGGACCCAAGATCACGGTGGATTGCGCGACGATGATGAACAAGGGCCTCGAAATTATGGAAGCCAAATGGCTTTTTGATCTGCCCGCGTCCGCCATTGCGGTTCTGGTGCATCCGCAGAGCATTATTCATTCCATGGTGGAGTTTGAGGACGGCGCGGTGATGGCGCAGCTTGGCGCGCCGGATATGCGCCTGCCGATCCAGTACGCCTTCACATACCCGGAAAGAAGGCCGGGCCCGTCCGCCCGCTTGGATTTCTTACGAACCCCCGCGCTTTCTTTTGAGCCGCCAGATACGGATAAATTTCCCTGCCTGACGCTGGCGCGGGAGGCTTTAGACAGAGGCGGCTTATATCCCGCCGTCTTAAACGCCGCCAATGAAATGGCGGTGGCGGCGTTTCTGGAAAGCCGCGTCTCTTTTACCCGCATTCCGCTGTTAATAGAAAAAGTGATGGTTTCATATACTGATAAAAACCTGGGCGGTCTGGAAGACGTGCTGGAAGCCGACGCCTGGGCCAGAGAACGCACTGAAAATGAAATCCAAAAAATTGGCCCGTAAGGGAAAAGGGAAGGTGTTTTTTTTGTCGATTGTCATAGCGGTAATTGTTTTTGGACTGATTGTTATCGTCCATGAATTTGGACATTTTAT
>JAITPB010000140.1 GCA_031289625.1 Clostridiales bacterium
GTTTGCGCTATCGGCACCGTGAAAGGCGATCTGCATGACATCGGCAAAAACCTTTGCAAGCTGATGATCGAAGGCAAAGGCATTGAAGTCATTGACCTGGGCAGTGACGTTTCGGCTGAGCAATATCTGCAAGCGTATAAAGAAAAAGGCGCTACCATTATCGGTTGTTCCGCTCTTCTGACCACCACCATGGGTGAAATGAAGAACGTCGTGGATATCTTTGTAAAAGAAGGTCTTCGTGACAAAGTGACCATTCTGATCGGCGGCTCGCCCATTACTGACGGCTTCCGCCAGTCTATCGGCGCCGATTATTACACCACTGACGCCGCTTCCTGCGCTGAAGTTGCTAAGAAAGTCCTTTCTGCGTAAGTTATACTCGCGAGCGAAAATATTTACCGGCCATTCTGCAGAATGCCGCCCGTGACAAGGTTGAGCCACTGGTAAATCTATTTGTTCACGGGTATAATCAGCGGGAGTCTCTTGCATAGAAATCTGATGAAAAAAAGTTCGTGTCTGTAAAAAGACACGGGCTTTTTTTTGCGCGTTTTATTAGGGTATACAAGCCGCCTGCGGCGCTCATTGAGCATAGAGTTATAATGCGTTTTTTTTGAATCCATTAAAGGGGGACTTTCTGGTGAAGAAAGCAAAAAAAATTTTAGCATTATGGCTCTGCACGGCGCTGGCGCTCCGTGTTCCTGTGAGCGCACAGGCCGCGGTTACGCTGGAGAGCGCGGGCATTGCTGACGGCGCGCTCATCAAAACATTAGGCGCGGACACGGAGATTACACAGCTCGCCTTGTATACCACACGCTTCTCCACGTCGGACGCGAATCGCAACCACAATATGGAGATGGGCGCGAATAAAAACAATGTCGTTGTAAAATCGGGCGCTTCCTTCAGCTTTAACACAAACACCGGCGACTCTACGCGCACGGCGAATGGATGGCGCGAGTCGATTGTTTTGGTGAACACGAAAAGAGTCCGGGGCGTCGGCGGAGGGCTCTGCCAATGTTCGTCCACGATATACTCTGCCGTGAAGCAAGCCGCGGGGCTGACCATTTTGGAGCGGAATCCCCATTCTGTGCCGGTGGGATATGTACCAGTGAGCGGCGAAGCCATGGTGAATTATGGAACGAGCGACTTCCGGTTCCGAAACGACAACCCTTATGACATATTTGTTTATACCACCATCGATCACGGTTCAGGTTCTTTAACGGCAAGCGTTTATAAAATAAACGCGGAGCGGCGCAAAGCGCGCGTCCTAGTGAATGGCCAGGAAATTTCGGCGGCGGCGGCCCCGAGAATTATCGACGGCAGGGTTTACGTCGAAATGCGCACGCTCTTTGAATCCTTGGGATATACTGTGACCTACGACGCGGGCACAAAGGCCGTACAGGCCCAAAAAGGCGGCTTGGCGTTTCTGCTGGAAAAAGGGGCGGACAGCCAAAACATTCTGCGCCGTCAGGACGGAACCATAACGCCGCTGCCAATGCAGTATCCCGCGTTCAACGTATCAGACAGAATTATCTTTTCACTGCGCCGCGCGGGCGATCTGCTCGGCTATGAAACCGGCTGGGACGCGGAAACGAAAACGGCCTCTTTGCAGTCAAGATAAAGTCAACATAAAAGCAAAATCCTATAAAAACAAAATCATAATGGCAATCGTGAGAGCACTGTGCTATAATACAAAAAATATTTTCTTCTATGCATACAGCTGGATGAGACGGAGTGACAAGTATGATTTTGATTGGCAATGGACGGGCGATCACATGGAATAAAGATAAGCCCTATTTAAGCGACGGCTGCGTGGCTGTGGAAGGATCGGAAATTGTGGGCCTAGGCGCGACGCCCGCGCTGAAAGCCCAGTATCCCCACGCGGAATTTTATGACGCGCGGCGCCGTGTCATTATGCCTGGGCTGATTAACGCGCACACGCATATCTATTCGTCGTTCGCGCGCGGCCTTTTCCTGCCGCAGTCCAAACCCAATCGAAATTTTTCCGAGATTCTGAAAAATCTTTGGTGGCGCATCGACAAAGTATTAGACGAGAATGACAATCTGTATTCCGCTTATGCCGCTGGGCTGGAAAGCGTGCGCTGCGGCGTGACGACGCTTTTCGATCACCACGCCAGCCAAAGGCATGTAACAGGCAGTTTGCCCGTTATGGAACAGGCGCTGTCCGGCATCGGCCTGCGCGCTTGCCTCTGTTATGAAGTGAGTGACCGGGATGGCCCTGAAACGGCTGAACGGGCCATCCGCGAAAACCTTTCATTTATTATTCATACCGAAATGCAGGATACAAGCCTGATCAAAGGCATGTTTGGCCTGCACGCTTCTTTCACACTCAGTCCGGAAACGCTGGAAAAATGCGCGGCGGCGATGAATGGCCGCCGCGCGGGTTATCACATTCACGCTGCGGAAAGTGTAGAAGATCTGATCGATTCCATGAAAAAATACAACAAGCGCGTGATTCATAGACTGTACGACGCGAAAATTCTCGGCGAAAAAACGCTTGCCATTCACAACGTGCATGTCAACGGGGAAGACTTCGAATTGTTAGCGGCCACAAAGACCATGGCCGTACACAATCCGGAAAGCAATATGAGCAACGCCGTGGGCTGCGCGCCCGCGCTGGAAATGATGCGCAAAGGCGTACTCACAGGGCTGGGCACAGACGCGTATACGCAGGACATGTTTGAAAGTTTAAAAGCCGCCAATCTCATTCACAAACACGTGCAGGCCGATCCCAGCGCGGGGTTTGCGGAGAGTATGGAAATGCTGTTTATCAACAACGCGGCGATTGCCGCACATTTTTGGGAGAAGCCGCTGGGCGTTCTCCGCGAAGGCGCCTATGCGGATTTGATTGTGCTGGATTACAACCCTCCCACGCCGATGAACGCCGCCTCGCTGGCGGGGCACATCATGTTCGGCATGTCTGGACGCGCTGTGGCCTCCACCATGGTAAACGGCCGGTGGATTATGAAAGAGCGCGTCATGCAAACCGTAGACGAAGTGGCGATTATGGCCCGGTGCCGCGCGCAATGCGCTGATTTTTGGAAAAGGGTTACTGCCTAGCCATTAGATCAGACTGCGGGGCTTATTTCGGAAAAAATCGCGGGGAATAAAATAATAGCGCCGGCGCCAGAGGATGATAACATGCGCAAGGCTTTGGTTATCAAAAGTATCATTACATGGGCTTTCCTTTCTGGAATAACACTGCTGTTTCTGGGAATGTTCGTGCGCTTGATGATAATAGAGATAATGTCTGGGCGGGAAGATATATTCTATCCGGGAATTCTTGCTGTCGTCTCGGCAACGCTGATATTATTAATATTTTGTATCCGCCAAGCTGTTAAGAACTATAAGCGGTATAAATCAATCTAACGTTGTTTAAAAATAGCTGAATAGCTTTGGGCATCCTATAGTTGCGCTAAAAAATCCATTTGCTGATAATATAGTTGAGGACGACGACAACAACCTGCGTGAAAATTTTGCACGCGCCCCCGGAAAAATGCAATATATCAATCAGCAGATACAGCAGGCCGGTTTCCACTAAATAAGTCAAAAACCGGCCGCCGCTGAATTGCGCCAGCTCTTTGGCGGCGACGCGGAACCGCCAGTCCTTTGATAAAAACACAAAGTGTTTGTTTACGACAAACGCGAACAGCACGGCCAGCGCGGAGGAAATCGTATTCGATGCAATGGTGCCCATCCCCAGCCCAACGCAGACGTAGAACACGCCAATGCCAATGATCGTCGTCAGAACGCCGCAAATCACATACGTGATAAATTCGCGGTTCAACACTTTTTTCATCGGCCCCCAGGCGGCCAGGCGGTTGTACAGCCCTTTGATTTTATCCCACATCACGCATCAATCCCCGTTCAGCACTTCCTGCACGATATAAATGGGCCGGTCTTTACTTTCTTCGAAAACGCGCCCAATATATTCACCCATCAGCCCGATGGCCATCAGCACAATGCCCTGGAAAAACAGCACAACGCCGCCCCAGCCCGGCGCGGCGGCGCTGGTAAAAATCCATCGGCAGAACGCGAACGCCAAATAGAGAAAACTGAGCAGACTGATGACGCCGCCCAAAACCGCCGCCCATTTCAGTGGCTTATAGGAAAAGGCCGTAATGCCGTCCATGGCGAATTTGAACATTTTGGTCAGCGGGTATTTGGTCTGTCCCGCGAAACGTTTTTCGCGGACGTATCCGACCGCCGTCTGCCGGAAGCCAACCCAGCTCACCAAACCGCGGATGTAACGGTTTTTTTCGGGCAGCCGCCGCATGGCGTCGCAAACTTTTCGGCTGATCAAACGGAACTCGCCGGTGTCCACCGGAATCTCCACTTGCGTCATGCTTCTCAAAAAACGGTAATACATCGCCGCCGTCCATTTCTTGAAGGCGGTCTCGCCCTGCCGCTCTTTTCGCTGGCCGTAGACCACGTCAAAGCCTTCCCGCCATTTGGCGATCATTTCGGGAAACAGCTCGGGAGGATCCTGCAAGTCTGCGTCAATGACCAGAACCGCCTCCCCCCGCGCATAATCCATCCCCGCCGTTATGGCCGGCATATGTCCAAAGTTGCGGGAGAAACGGATGCATTTCACCGATTTGTCCTTCTGGCAGATCTCGGCCAGGATGCTGGCCGTTTTGTCCCGGCTGCCGTCGTCCACAAAAATCAGCTCATAACTTTCCCCCACGCCAGACATGACCTGGGTGAGACGTTTGTAGCTTTCCGTAATCACTTCTTCTTCGTTAAACGCCGGAATAATCACTGAAAATATTGGATCCATCTTTTGTTCAGCTCCTTTTAACTCAGCACCCAGGACGGCATCCATTTTAGAAATAATTCCACATAGTTCATGGGAATTGGCAGCCCCGATATGACGGGATAAAACATCACGAATAAGGCCGCCGCGGCGATCAAATACCGGCGCGCCGCGCGCCGCTGCCCGCCCGGAAAACGATCCCGGAAGGCATACGCGATCAGCAGCGTTACAAAAGGAACGCTGGGGAAGTAGTGGTAGATATATGTCGTCCGGCTCACCAGCGCCCACGGCAGATATTGCGCGGCATAAGCGACAAATAAAAACAGCAGGATCTTATCAAATTTTTTCGACTGCGCGCGGACGCAATAGAACAGCGCCGCAATGCCGCCCCACCACACCGCTGGGTTGCCAAAGCTACTGATGCCGGTGCGCAGCCCGTTTGGCAAAGTCCCGGCAGAATAATAAATGGGCCTTGTCATAAAAGGCCATTGGAACCAATAGGAAGCAAACGAATGCGTAGACACAAGCGTGGCGTGATAGTGAAACATATCCCGCTGGTTTTTGAAAACAGAAGCCAGCCCGCGCTGATCGGGCGTCTGTAGATACATGCCGTAAGACGCGCGGTAAATCAGCGCCGGTATCACAATAAAAAACACAAGGCACGCCGCCAGCGTAACCGCCGCGTACGCGGGAAAATACCGGACGCTTTCCCACTCCACCTGATCATCATGATCAGCATAATGGCGCTTCGCGTAAGCGTACTCTTTCCCTCTTTTATACAAAACATAAAAGAAAAGGATCGGCAAACCGGCCGCCGCATAAGCGCCCTGCCATTTGGCCGATACGGCGAAGCCCATGAATATGCCGCAAAACAGCAGATAAACCAGCGAGCGGGCAAACGCGCCGTGGCGCCGTGACGCCGCCGCGTAAAAATTCAAAGAAAAATACATCGCCATCCACAAATACATACACATGATAAAGAACGTCACGTACACGTCAATGGTCGAAATCCTCGTCTGCGCGAAATGCATGAAATCCAGCGTGAAGACCGCGGCGGAAAAAAAAGCCCATTCGCGCTTGCCAAACAATTTTTTGGCCAAAACATACATAACGGGTATCATAAGCACGCCGGTGAGCGTTCCCATAAAACGCCAGCCGAATGGCGTCATGCCAAAAAGCTGAACGCCCCAGCTGATGATGACTTTGCCCAGCGGGGGATGCGTCCATTCATAGACGGGTAAATGGTGGATAAATTCATAAGCGGTGCGGGCGTGATAAATCTCGTCGAAGTATGTGCTGTTCATAAAGCTGCTGGTTTCGGGAACCCATTGCGGCTCGTCGCAAAGAAAAGCGGGATGCGAACTGATGAGCGGGTCTTCGCTTTCCGGCGCGATCGGATAGTCCTGCGGCACGGGCGCGGCTGGTATGATATTGCCCTCGGCGTCGCGAAACGCCAGCTCGTGTATCATCAGGTTGTCATCCAGGCTCGTAATTTTTACATAAGGCGCGTCAAAATCTACCTTTTCATCTTTCCAAAAGAAAACTTTTTCGCCTTTGAAATCTTTTAGGGAGCGCCAGTCCGTTCCGTCATCTGAGATGGAGAGATTGAAATTTTTATCATGGCGCGCGCCCAGCATGTAAATCAATTCAACTGCGCGGCGATCATTCGGACGATCGTCCGAACCCTCCAGGCGCAGCACGGCGGATTGGCCTTTTTCCGGCGCCCAGGCCGTTTGCGGGGCGTGCCTGTCGCCCAGGCGGACGAAGGCTATGGCGGCGTACACGGCCATCATGGCCAGGATAATCCCAATATCCTTCCTGCCGATCTTGAGTGCGGGCCTGGATGGTTCGGGAACCACCGGCCCGTGTTTCTCATACCAGGGCGTCTGGTCTGTTAATTCCGGGCGATCGCCCGGACGATCCGGCAGGCCGGGTTTATAAGCCTGTACCGCAGCGACAGCCAGCGCGCCTGTCAGAATGATATTGAGCATAGAGACAAACGGCATGGACTCTTTGATCAATTCCAGCCTGTTGCCGTTTTGCAGCATGTACAGCACGTCGGCGCAGTTGACGAGGAACAGCATCGAATAGCATCCGTAGAAAGCCACAAACCGTCTGTCTGGTTTGTGTATATAGGCCGCCAGAAAAAAAATCAGCGCGGGAAAGAGATACCGCTCGTGCATTTTAACGGAAAGCGTGAACGTTAAAGCCGTAAGCAGACCCGCCGTGAAAAATAGGCCGGACTTTTGATCGCGGCTTCGGTGCAGAATGAAGAGACTAAAGAGTACAATGGCGTTAATGAACAGATAGCCCCAAATGTTGTAGCTGAACCCCAGGAACGGATCGGAGACGGGTTTCCAATTGGCGCCCAAAAACGCGTAAAGATTATAAGCGTTCACCGTCGCGTAAGGATAAGAAGCCAAAGTTTTGACATACTGTGAAAGAATCGGTTTAAAATTCCAATGCTGCGTAAAAGGGATCGTCAGCGCCGTCATCAGGGCCAGCGTTCCGGCGAGGCAGCCGCCCAGTTTGAGAATGACAGCCCGTCGGTTGGATTTTTCCGTGAAAAAAACAGCGCTGTAAAGGGCGTAGAGAAACACCGGCGCGATCATTAACGTCTGCGGTTTCACCAAAATGGCGAGACCATATGTCATGAAACTGGCGGCGTATTTTTTGTCCGCCAGTCGGTCAACCGCGAACAGCAGAAGAAATGTATGGACAGCGTCCACCTGGCCCCATACGGAGGCGTCCATAATAACGCCGGGGTTTAAAGCGTAAGCCAGTCCAATCCAAAAAGCGGAGGCTGGCTTGCATTTTCGCAGCGCCATCCGGTAGAGCAGGGCGACTGCGGCCAAGTCACACAGAATGGCCGGCAGCTTCATGAGAAAATCAAACAGAGCTCCCTCCAGCCCCAACCGGCTTTGCGCGGCGCCCAAAATATACAAGATATACATATAGCCCGGCGGGTAATCCGTAAAGCTGTCAGAGAGATAAAAATTCGCCAGGCCGTCCTCAAACAGCATGTTCGCCCACGCTTTAAACGTATTGAAGTCGTTCGCGTATCCGGGATTGATGCGAACAGCGGCCACGCGTGCGGCAAAACCCAGCGCCAGCAGAATCACCAGCGGGCTGACGCGCAGCTTGCGCCAGTCATATTCAGCGGCGCAAAAGATGATCACGAAAAATGCGGTCAAAGCGGAGAGTGAAAAAATCGTAGACACAGCCATAATCCTTTCTTGCGCGCCTAGGCGAAAGTCCAATGCTATTATAAGCATTCATCAGCATTTTATCAATGAAAAAAATGTTTGATATGAAAAAAAAATCGAAATAAGGCTTCGGCCCCACGCCAAAAAATCAGGACGTTCCGCGAAGATGCATTGAACCCATGGGATTATTCTTGCCAAACGCCATAAAAGCCGATATAATTTTGTTGAAACGGGGACATTCATGAAAAAAATCATTGTCATCGGCGGCGGGCCCGCGGGCATGATGGCGGCGGGTATAGCGGCGGGCCGCGGGCATGAAACGCTGCTTTTGGAAAAAAATGATCGTCTGGGAAAAAAACTCGCCATCACGGGCAAAGGGCGCTGCAACCTCACCAATGCGTCCGATCCCGAAGAGTTGATGGCCAACACGCCTGGGCATCCGGAGTTTTTGTACAGCGCGTTTTACACGTTCGGCAGCGATCATCTCATGGCCTTTTTCGAGCAATTGGGCGTCCCGTTGCAAATAGAGAGAGGGAAACGCGTTTTCCCGCAATCTGGCCGGGCCGGAGACATCGTAGCGGCGCTGGAAATGTTTTTGCGGCGCAGCCGTGTAAAAATCAAACTCAATACGCCAGCGGAGGCCATTCGCCAGTCCAGCGGCAGGGTTGACGCCGTCAAAATACAGAGCGGCGCGTGGGAATCGGCGGACGGCGTTGTGCTGGCCACCGGCGGGCTTTCTTATCCCTCGACAGGCTCGACAGGCGACGGGCATCGGTTCGCGCGGGCCTTAGGGCATCAGGTGACGGATCTTCTGCCGTCGCTGGTTCCCCTGCGCACAGCAGAAAAATGGCCTGCGGAGCTTCAGGGGCTTAGCCTCAAAAACACAGCCGTCACACTCATCCGCAAAGAGAATCAAAAACAGAAAATCTTATACCAGGATTTCGGCGAGCTGCTGTTTACCCATTTCGGCGTATCTGGCCCGGTGGTTTTAAGCGCCAGCCGTTTTGTCACGGGTTCTGACGCCAGCCGGCCGGTTCTCTCGATGGATTTAAAACCGGCGTTGAGCGAGAAAGAATTGGATTTGCGGGTGCTGCGGGATTTCGCGCAATACCAGAATAAAAATTTTGCGCACAGCCTGGGTGATTTGCTCCCGAAAAAAATGATTCCAGTGATGGTTCGCCTCAGCGACATCCCGCCGGACAAAAAAGTACACGATGTCACAAAAGAAGAGCGCGGGCGGTTTGTCCGGCTGCTGAAAAATCTTGAACTGACCATTTTGGGCAATATGGGTTTTCAGGAAGCCGTGATCACCCAGGGCGGCGTTGCGGTGCATGAAGCCGATCCCTCGGCCATGCGCTCAAAGCGGATTCCCAATCTCTTTTTCGCGGGAGAAATTTTAGACGTGGACGCGCTGACAGGCGGCTTTAATTTACAAATCGCGTTTTCCACCGGCTTTTTGGCGGGAACGCATTGTTAAAATTTCAAAAGGTAAGTCAGGGGGATGAATATGATAAGTGTCCGCGGCGACATAACCGTGAGCCAAAATACAAAAGAGGAAATTCTGGACGCCGCGAAAGAATTGCTGGAGGCCATGCTGCGGATGAATCGCCTGGAGCTGGATCAAATTATCTCCATCCTGTTTACTGCCACAAAAGATCTGGATCGGGCCTATCCGGCGGCGGCGGCGCGGGACATGGGCTTGACTTCCGCCGGGCTGATGTGCGCACAAGAGATGAATGTGACCGGCAGCCTGGAAAAATGTCTGCGCGCGCTGCTGGTGGCGGACTGCGATCAGCGGCAGGATCAGGCA
>JAITPB010000125.1 GCA_031289625.1 Clostridiales bacterium
TTTTAGGCGCTGGGTATCGCACCCCGAGGCCAGCGCGATAATTTGATGCCCCAGGCAGATCCCCAGCACGGGCTTTTCGTCCATTAATATTTGAACCGCCTTCACCACGCTCGGTAAATCTTGGGGATCGCCTGGGCCATTGGTCAGAAAAACCGCGTCCGGATTACAGCTGAGAATTTTTTCTGCTGAGGAAAATGCTGGGAATACAGTCAAAGCGCAATCGTTATTATGTAATTCCCGCAGTATATTTTTTTTCAGGCCAAAATCCATGACAGCCAAATGAACCCGGGCGAATGGATGCGGGATGTCATAAACCTGCCCGCAGGTCACGTCACGCACCAAATTTTTATCTTGATCCGTGAAATCCAAATCATCTTGGCAGCCCTCAATCAGAATGGAGCCGCGCAGCGTCCCGCTTTCCCGCAGCATCTTTGTGAGGCGCCGTGTATCCACGCCCTCCAGGCCAGTCACGCGATACTGCTTAAAAAATCCATCGAGGCTCATTTCACATCGCCAATTGCTGGGCGCTTCACATTTTTCACGCACGATACAGCCGCGCATCCGGGGCGCGTCCGCCTCCATATCCTCCAGATTCAGCCCATAATTTCCAATAAGCGGATAAGTCATGGTCACAATTTGTCCGGCGAAGGACGGATCTGTAAATGTCTCCTGGTATCCGGTCATGCCTGTGGTAAATACCACCTCGCCGGCGGTATTTTTTAAATGGCCGAACGCCCAGCCGTCAAAATTCGCGCCGTTTTCCAGCACGAGCGTGGCCTGCCTTTTTTTCTCATAACCCAGCAATATGCATCCCTCGTTTATTTTTGTCCGCCATTTTGATTTCCTCTCCTGTTCGAAAGAATTATACATTTTTTCGGTATTGTGCACAAGCGCTTTTACTGATGCTGAAAATAAAAACAAACCAGTCAGAAGGCGTCCTGACTGGTTTAACGTAAACTTAATACTGTTTTACTCTGCGAACAAAACAAATCATTACGCCAAAAGCGGCAATGGCCAAAGCAGTCACCGAAACAGTTACCCAAGAAAAATCTGCTGTTGCGGGATTTTTGGCCGCGATGGTGGAAATATCCGTTCCCGCTGGCTGGGCTGGCATCTCTTCAATTGCGATTGAATCCGCGCCTAAACTCTCGCCCGTTTTGGGGTTGACCATCGTCACGGAGGTATTGACCAACTTAACGTTATCCGCGTTTGTTCCTGGCGGCAACTGCAAAACAAACTCATATTTTGTCGCATCCAGCTCATACGACGCGTCCGGCGCACTCTCCTGCTGAAGATAATATTGGCCTAATGGCAATTCAAAAATAACCGTCCCATTGTATTGGATGGTATCTTTGTACTCGGCGCCTGTCTCTTGATTTGTTATTCTTATCTGAGCGCCGTTTAAAGTGATTGACGGATCGGTTTTATCCACATTGTGGATGGTAACCTGTCCCACCGTCGATGTGCTTGGAGCCAGCGTTTCGTTGTTGGCAAACACAACCGCTTGGCTGACTAAGATGATTCCCAGAATCAGACACGCCATCACTTTCTTCTTGATCATGCAAATCCCCCTCCTCATGTTGTCATTATGTTCCGCGATCTGTGGTGAGATTATTCATCAAGTCCACAAAAATATTATAACATAAGAGCTGAAAAAAGGCAAATTATTTCTTTTTACTTTGTTTTTTTTCCTTGGGCAAAAAGCGGCTGAAACTAATTGACAGCTTCCCGGATCAAGGCTAAAATAAAAAGATAAAGAAAAGACATAGAGAGGGGGGATTCCTATGGCCTCTAGACTGAACCACAAAAAATATATGGAAGACGATTTTGATTTGGATCGCCATAAACGCGTCCAGGAAAAAAAAGCGGTATTTAAAGAATTCCGGGAAAAAAACCAAAAATTGATTAATATTTTGACAGCTATGATTGTCATCCTGGCCTTTGTCATCGCCTGGTTAGGCTACAATGTAATCAGCTATTATATCGCGCTGTGGCAGAACTATAAGATTAACCGCGCCGCTGTTGAGATGCTCGCGAACAAGCCAGCGGACGCAGCGCCGGAACAGCCGTCGGAGACCCCAGCCGCGAACGCCTTCGCGCCTTTGAACGACCAGCCCATTCAAGAACATCTTGCGGATCTAAGGCAGTCTTTCCAAAATGACGACATCATCGCTTACTTGAATATCTTGGACACCAATATCAATTTTCCTGTTGTGCAGGAGGCGGATAACAGCTATTATCTGACGCATGACCTCCACAAAGACGAGAATGTCGCCGGTTCCGCTTTTATGGACTATGAGAACCGGCCAGACGTGAAGGGTTACAATACAGTCATTTACGCGCACAATATGCGAAACGGATCTATGTTTCATAACCTTCGCTATTATGCCGACAAGGCTTACTATGAGACACATGACCTCATCACGCTGGAGACGCTGTACGACACGACTGTATGGGAAATATTTTCCTTTTATGTGTCCAAAGTGGATTTTAATTATATACAGATAGATTTTACGGATCAGGAGGATTTTTATACGCGGCTTCTCAAAGTGGTGAAAGAAAAATCTGAGTATGACACAGGCGTGGAGGTTCAGCCTGGAGACAAAATGCTGACGCTTTCCACCTGCACCAACCGCATAGAAGACACGCGCTATGTGATACACGCGAGACTCCTGGAAAGAAATTAGGACCTGCCCGTTCACCCGGCAGGTCTTTTTTTAGAGCGCTGCCTCAAAATCCAAAAGCGGCAGCAAATGGCCGTACCCTTCTTCTTGCATTTTATTTTTGGGGACAAAACGCAGCGCGGCGCTGTTGATGCAGTATCGCAGGCCGCCCAGGGAGGCGGGGCCGTCCTCGAAGACATGCCCCAAATGCGAGCCGCTGCCGGCGCTTTGTACTTCTGTGCGCTCCCGTCCCCAGGATGTATCGGACAGCGTTTGAATCGTTTTTGGATCGATCGGTTTTGAAAAACTGGGCCAGCCGCATCCCGAATCAAATTTTTGGGAGGACACGAAGAGCGGCGTTCCATCCACAACGTCCACATAGACGCCGGGCTCAAATTGATTCCAATACTCGTTTTGAAACGGCGGCTCTGTCGCGGAGCGTTGCGTCACTTCGTATTGCATGTCTGTCAGCCGCCGCCGAAGAACCGCGCCGTCTGGTTTTGAGGGGCGGTAGGATTGCGCGGCCATGAAATGCGCGGGGCCGATGTGGCAGTATCCGCCGGGGTATTTATCCAGATACCGCTGATGATACGTTTCCGCGGGATAAAAATTTTCCAGCTTCTTCATTTCGACCGCGAGGGGTTTATCCAGGGTTTCCCCCAAAAGCGTCAGAGAACCCAATATGACCGGAAAATCTTCTTCGTCTTCATAATAAACGCCCGTTCGGTACTGCTCTCCGATGTCAGGCCCCTGCCGGTTGACAGACGTTGGGTCGATGACTTGATAAAAAAGTTCCAGCAGTTCTGTAAGGCCGATCCTGGCGCTGTCATACCGGACGCGGACAGTTTCGGCAAAGCCCGTGCGCCCAGAGCAGACTTCTTCATAAGAAGGATTTTGCTTGTGGCCGTTCGCGTAGCCCACCTGTGTTTCCACAACGCCCGGAATCAATGACAGATATTTTTCCAGGCCCCAGAAACATCCGCCAGCCAGATAAATGTGTTTAGTTTTTCCCACGAGACGTCTCCCCTTTCTTTATGATGCCTGTCTGTATCATAGCATAATTTCACCAAATTTTCACAAATGCTTCTTCTATTATTCACAAATCCAATCTATAATTTAATCATCGAAGTAAGAACTGGGCCGAGACGGCTCAATCAATTTTTTATATTTTGTTTTGTCTTCCAAAAGGAGGACAACCTAACTTTCGCGAACGACATGCATTTATATATCTCACCCTCCTTCAGCGTCCTTTGTCCAGGTGACAAAGGACTTTTTTTATCTTGTGAATTTTTGTTAAAGTTTTCACCAAATTTTCACAAATGCTTCTTGCATTATTCACAAACCAAATCTATACTATAACTATCAAAGCAAGAGCCGAGCGGAAACAGTCCCAAACCAAAACAGCTCAGGATAAAACGGCTCTTATTCATTTACCAAACGCCGCATTGCCTTTTGCAAGGCAGGCAGCCTAACTTTCGCGAACGACATGCATTTATATATCTCACCCTCCTTCAATGTCCTTTGTCTATTATGACAAAGGACATCTTTTTTTCCTCATAAATCTTTCTTTCCATGAATCTTTCTTTTCATTTCTGTCATTTTAGACTATAATGGAATCTGGGAGGGGGGACGTTTATGTACCGTGTATTGATTGTGGATGATGAGGACGCGATCCGCAGGGGGTTACGCGAATACGCGGAGTTTATGGGATACGAGGTGGATGAGGCCGCGAACGGCATGGAGGCGGTCGATAAGTGCAGAGCCGAGGATTTCGACCTGGTTGTCATGGACGTGATGATGCCCAAGCTGGACGGTTTTACCGCCTGCCAGGAAATTCGCAAGTTCAAGGATACCCCGTTTTTGATGCTCACCGCCCGCGCCGAGGAATATGACAAGCTGTTTGGCTTTGCGCTGGGCATTGACGACTATGTAACCAAGCCGTTTTCTCCGAAAGAGGTCATGGCGAGGATTCAAGTCATTATTATGCGCAATATCGGAAGACGCGCCATCCGCGCGGGTTCCGTGAATGAGATATATCAGTTCGGCGGGATGATAATCGACGTGACCGCGCGCAGCGTTGCGCTGGACGGCGTGAAAGCGGAATTGACGCCGAAGGAATATGACTTGCTGTTTTACCTGGTGAAAAATCGCAACATCGCTCTCAGCCGTGAAAAGCTGCTTTCCGGCGTATGGGGATATGATTTTTATGGAGACGACAGAACTGTGGATACGCACATCAAAACGCTCCGCATGGCGCTCGGACGATATAAAAATCACATCGTGACGCTGAGAGGGGTGGGGTATAAATTTGAGGCTTGACACGAACAGCATCATATTCAAGACATGGCTGCACTTTATGCTGTTCTCCATTTTTATTTTTGTCTTGTTATGGGTGCTGCAGGTCATTTTTCTGGAGACATACTATACCTCTATGAAAAAGGATCAGATTGAAAAAATCGGAAAAGAGATCGCCAAATGGTATGGATATGAAGGCATGGAAGAGCAGCTGCGCGCCTACGCCATGAAATACAACATGAGCATCAACATATATAACGCCCATGGCAATGTCCGGCTCAGTATCGACGCGTTTAACGCCTACCGCGAAAGCTGGCCTTTGACGCCCAGCGACGGGAACCTCAACTTGGAGGCGCAGTTTATTGAATTAAAAGATCAATTGACAGCGCAAAATTCCAGCCAGATTCATTACACGAAAGGGGACGGCGACGGGCTTGTTTTTTTTTACGGCGAGGCCTTGGAGGTCTCGGAGGGCGTGGCCGGCTTACAGGAGTATCTGCTGGTGGCCAGCCCTCTGCCCCAAACCGATACCACCACGCTGGCGCTGAAAAATCTGCTGTTTATCATTACGGCCATACTTTTTCTGATATCCCTGCTGATGGCGCAGCTTATTTCGCGTAAGCTATCCATCCCCATCATCAATCTCACCCGTTCCGCGCAGAAATTGGCCGCGGGAAAAATGCACGTGCGTTTTAATGAAGACGAAGGCTATACGGAAATTCATCATCTGGCTTCCGCGCTCAATTACGCCACCAGGGAATTGTCCAAGCTGGACGAGTACCGAAAAGATCTTATCGCCAATGTTTCCCATGATTTAAAAACGCCGCTGACCATTATCAAATTTTACGGGGAAATGATCCGCGACGTATCCGGAACCAATCCTGTTAAGCGGGAGGAGCACTGTGAACTCATCATTAAAGAAACCGACCGGCTCGCCAGTCTCGTGACGGAAATTTTGGAGCTGTCTAAAATTCAGTCCAACAACGCCGTTTTCAGCCCAGCGGTAATGAACCTGAGCGGCTGCCTGAAAGAAACATTGGCGGGCTTTGAAGCCTTGGGAGAGCAGGAAGGGTTTATTTTTCATGTTGAGATCGACAATGATCTGCGGATCAGAGCGGACGAAGCCATGATCCAGCGGGTCTTTTACAATTTGATTAGCAACGCCTTGCATTATACGGGCGACGATAAATCCGTCATAGTGACTTTGCGCAAGACTAGGCGCAGCCGCGCGCGATTTGAGGTGAGGGACACGGGCAAGGGCATCCAGCCGGATAAACTCAGAGGCATCTGGGAGAGATATTATAAAGAAGGCACCCCATCGCATCAGCGCTCTGTAGTCGGCACAGGTTTGGGGTTGGCCATTGTCAAAAATATTTTGGTAACGCATCACGCGGCGTTCGGCGTGAAAAGCAAAGTCAACCGAGGCAGCACGTTCTGGTTTGAAATGCCCATTACGGAAAAAATATCGTAAAGGGCCGACGCCTCGCATCGGCCCAATTTCATTTTATCTCACCTATTTGATTCCACTTTTGCTTATCCCACTTTTCCTTTATCCTGCTTTAGCCCGCCACTTCTATCAATAAACTCTCATTTTTTTGAAAAACGACAGTTCCCAAAGAACGCAGCATTTCTTCGTTTAACCAGCCCTCAAATTTATGCCGCTCCAGTTTCCCCACCACAATGTACTGGACGCCGTATTTTTGGAGTACCTGTTGGATAGCCTCCGGATCTTCAGACGTGTACAGCGCGGAAATATCGTCTGTGCGCTCCTGAAAGAGATCGATGTGGGAGTTTCGCCATAGCTGCTGGTGGGTATACCAGTTAAATATATCCGGCAGCCCCGTGGCTGCCGCGACCCGTCCGTAAGACGTATAGGCCGCATCATTGGCTTCGGCGATCGTCGGCTGGCCGCGCACGTTTTGGCGGATATACTCAATGATTTCATAATCATCCTCCAGGGTACGAACCATCGGCGCGTCCTCATCACCGCCCAGCTTTTGCTCATACGTCCGCATGTACTGAATTCCATTCAGCCCTTTGTACGCGGAGAAATACAGGTTGCCGTACCAGCCGTGAATCGCGTAAAAAGGATAGATAAACGCGCAGAACAAGAGGAACAGCGCCGCGATATGCGGAAAGGAGATGCTTTTTTCCTTATTTAAATACAGCCTCGGATACGTGTACCCCACGCTTAGCCCCAGCATGATAAAAGCCTGGTAACATAATTTAAACATCGTATTGGCTCTGGGATGATCCGGATAAATATCCACTATATAAATGAGTTCCGGCAAAATGATCAAACCGATCGCGCAGATAAACAGAATCAGCACGATGCCGTCCGCGGGGTTCAGCTTTTCCAAAAAAGGAATCAAACCGCGTTTTCCGGTGTCCTGTGCCGGCACGTAGAAAGCGCTGGATTCAACCGGGCCGCTTTTTTTATTGCCTTTTGCTTTTTTTCCAACGCCCGCCGTGGCCATGTTCGGTTTACGGGACAGTATGATGGCCTCGGCCAGAAGCATCACAAAGAAAAGGATCTGATAACCATAAAGTACAAACAACTGATAGAATCTCGAACGGATGGTTACGAAGGCAATTTTGGCGGATATCACCTCAAAGTTCATCTGGAAGGGGAACATGACTGCATACGATGCAAGGGCGGTGAGCAGCAC
>JAITPB010000149.1 GCA_031289625.1 Clostridiales bacterium
CTCGTAATCTATGTATCCCGCATTGGCCTCAATAAAATCCATCGGAAAGAGGACGCCGTACTCCGGCGTCTCTACGCGGATCGTATCCACGCCGAGCAGCAGGGTTTGCGGCTGCAGGACAATATTGACGTCCTGTGTTTGCTCCGCGCTGAATGTAACCGAAGTTCTGATGGTGCGATCCAGTTGAATCTCATTTTCCGCCAGGGCCCGGCTTACAGCGCTCCTGGCGCTCATCGCGTTTACCGTCAGCCAGTAAGCCGTCTCCAGGCCGACGCTCATGTCCGAATCCGTCATGGTTTTACGCGAGGCTTGCGACACCGCCTCTTCCGCGAAAAGAGTCAGATGATCCACCACAGTGGGGTCGCTCTTCTGCGAATCCGACAGCCCGGAAGCGGCGATGGAAACAGCGTCATACGCGGCGGCGGGGTCATTGACATTTTGCAGCAGATCGATCGGCAGGGCGAGGCCGGAAGACGCGTCCTCCGTTTCGTTCCCGGGAAGCGGCGCTGGCGCGGATTCCGGCGGTTCCGCCGATCCGAAAGGCGGAATGGACGCTGATACCGACGGTGGAACAGACGGCGAGGGCGTCGCGGATGCCGACGGTGGAATAGATTCCGTTGGCGCCGTAGATTCTGGCGGTAGAATAGATTCCGAGGGCGTCGCGGATTCCGACGGCGAAATAGATTCGGAAGGCATCGCGGATGCCGACAATGGAATAGATTCCGATGGCGTTTCGGATTCTGACGATGGAATAGTTTCTGACGGCGCTGCTGATTCCGACGCCGGAATAGTTTCTGACGGTGCTGCTGATTCTGACGCCGAAATAGATTCCGATGGCGTTTCGGATTCTGACGATGGAATGGTTTCTGACGGCGTCGCAGATTCCGAAGTCGGAATAGATTCCGTTGGCCATGGCCACCACGGCCACAGATCATTTTCCCATATCGTCAGCGCGGAAGAAGATGTAAGAGCATACGTGCTGCGCGCGCCTGAGTTCGTCGCTGATTGAGACAGCGTAATAGACGCTATCAGGCACAGAGCAAAAATATCATGAAAAGCCTTCATGGTTTTTCGCGCGTTTCCCATTTATGTAGAATTGAGAGACTCGCATCTCCTCCTTTTTCCTATGTCTTGAACTATACTATACTCTATTATATTTTACTTTTTATCATGTGCCTATGTCAAGATTTTTTTTACAAAGCAATAATAGCAAAATTCAGGCATAAAATCAATACATTGCACATGAAAACAAACGTCTTGCATGAACCGGTATGAAAGACGACGAATGGGAAAAGCTAAACGGCGAAGGCGCTGCGGAGCTGGATGATTCCAAGCACGTGGAAATATACCATAAACGATAAAAAAGAAAGGGCTGCGTGAATCACGGACACGAAAACATTCTTAAAGGAAATTTGCGAAGAAGCCAGCGTTTCCGGATATGAATCCATTGCCAAGCGGATTGAAATGGAATTTGCCAAGTATCGCTGTGACGTAAGCGCCGACCGCTTCGGCAATGTTATCGCTTGCAAAAAAGGCAAGCAGGGCGGCGGCAAGCTCATGTTCGCCGCGCATATGGACGAAATAGGGCTGATGGTCTCTCAAATCGATGAGCAGGGTTTCCTGAAATTTTCTCCCATCGGCGGCTGCGATCAGCGAACGCTTTTGAGCCAGGAAGTAATCGTACATGGCCGCCGGGACGTGTTTGGGGTGATCGGCCTCAAGCCGCCGCACTTGACTTCCGATGAAGAACAGAAAAAATCCGTCTCCATCGCGGACATGGCCATTGACATCGGTTTTTCCCAAGAGGAAGCCGAACCGCTTGTGCGGGTGGGCGACATCGTCACCGTCAGGCGCAAAACAATTGAACTGCGAAATGATTTGCTGTCCGGCAAGTCGCTGGACGATAAGGCGGGCGTCGCCGCGCTGCTGGAATGCGCGAAAAATTTAGTTGATTATGAAAATACGCATGATCTTTATTTTGCCGCCACGGCGCAGAAAGAGGCGGGGATCAGAGGCGCCCGCGCGGCTGCGTTTAATGTCAATCCCGATATCTGCGTGGTCGTTGACGCCGGTTTTGCCAAAATGCCCGGGCTGGATGCGTTCAGCGCCATTGAACTGGGAAAAGGCCCTGCGATTGCCGTGGGGCCGAACATACGTTACGCCATTTTTGAAGTGTTAAAAGAAACCGCGGAAAAAAATGAAATCATGTTTCAGATTGATCCGATTCCTGGCATGTCTTACACGGACGCGATGTTTATACAAATCGCGGGCCGCGGCGTGGCGACGGGTTTGATCAGTCTGCCGCTGAAATACATGCATACTTCGGTGGAAACCGTCTCGATGAAAGACGTGACGCGCGCCGGCACGCTACTGTCCTGTTTCACGCGAAGTTTAAACAGCCGCGATTTGGAGATGGTCTTATGCTCTTGAAAAGATTGACGGAGTCCGCCGGGCTTCCGGGTTTTGAAAGCGGCGTCCGCGGCGTCATCATGGCGGAAATCAAAGCGCATGTCGATTCTATGCGTGTGGACAGAATGGGCAATCTCATTGCCGTCAAAAACGAGCGCGCGTCCGGGCCTCATATCGCGCTGTCCGCCCATATGGATGAAGTGGGCCTGGCAGTGAAAGGCATAGACAGCGACGGGTATCTGCGCGTCGCGTCTTGGGGCGTGGATCCGCGGATACTGCCGGCTAAAACTGTGCTGGTGGGAAAAAACAAAATTCCCGGTGTGATAGGCTTCAAACCATGGCGCCTGACGTCTGAAGCCGAACGGGATAAAGCGGCCAAAACAGAAGACTTATCGATTGACATTGGCGCGTTTACGAAAGAAGAAGCGGCTGAACTGGTTTCCCCTGGCGATTACGCAGCGTTTGACAGCGAGTTTATGGAATTCGGCGCGCATAAAATTAAGGCGAAGGCGTTGGACGACAGGGTAGGCTGCGCCGTCATCATCGGCATTCTCCAAAGCAATATGCCCTATAAAATTTCCGCCGTCTTCAACACACAGGAAGAAGTCGGGCTGCGCGGTTCTTCCGCCTCCGCCAATCAAATTTTTGCCGATCTGGTGATCAATCTGGAAGGTACGATCTGCGCGGACACGTCCGGCGTCCCGGAGCATCTGCGCGTAACCACGCAAGGGATGGGGCCGGCCATATCGCTCTCTGACCGGACTTCTGTGTATTTCAAAAAATACCGGGAGGCAATTCTCAAAACAGCGCGGGACAACGGCATCCCCTGTCAGTTCCGGCAGACGGGCATGGGCGGAACGGATTCTGCGAATTTTCACGCCGCGCACGGCGGCGCGCCGGTGATTGGTCTGGCCGTGCCCTGCCGCTATATTCACTCGCCTGTCTCCGTGATGGATAAACGCGACTTTGAAAATACCGGCGCGTTAACCGCCAAATTTATTGAATACTTTAATCAAACGGGAGGCCTCGGACGTGAATCTTGAATTGCTGCAAAAAATCTGCGGACTGGCGGCCCCTTCTTCCGGGGAAGGCGCTGTTAGGGACTGCGTCATTGATTTGTTAAAAGACGTTGCGGACGAAATCAAAGTGGATCCACTGGGCAGCGTCATCGCGCGCAAAAAAGGCGCGGGCCCAAAAGTCATGTTTGCCTGTCACATGGATCAGCCCAGTTTTATGATTAACTTTATCGACAAAGACGGTTTTCTCCGGTTTTCACACATGGGAAAGCTCGCGTTTGAACAAATACGCGGGCAGCGCGTAGTTTTTCAAAACGATCCGCCGGGCGAGTCATTGAGAAGTGTCATGACAGGCGTCATCGCTTGTGAAAAAATCCGTGACAAGCAACAAGCCTCCATGATCCATTTGTATATGGACGCCGGGTTTAGAAGCCGAGAGGAAGCGGAGAAACACATCGCGATTGGCGGCTTGTGCGTTTTCGCGGGGGAAACAGTGATCGACGGGCGCAAGATCATATCGCCGGGCCTGGGCCGCGCGGGCGCGTTTGTTCTCGCGGAGACCGCGAAAGCCATGCAGTCCTCCCCCAATGATATGTACTTTGTGTTCAACGCGCAAAGAGAAGTGGATTTTGCGGGCGCAAAAGCGTCTGTGTGGACGGTTTCGCCGGATTACGCGGTGTGTTTTGATCTGGCGCCGTCTCACGACATTCCGTCGCCGGAAATACAACAGCTGCCTGTGCGGGCGGGAAACGGCGCGGCGATCAAAATCAAGGATTCCTCTGTCATTTGCCATCCAGGCCTGATCCATTTCATAGAAGACACGGCGAAAGAAAACGGCGTCCGGGTTCAGTTTGAAATCTCCGAATCTTTTCAGTCCGGCGCTGGCCCGGTACACACAGCAAACGGCGGCGTTCCCGCCGGAGGCGTGTCTATACCGGCGCGCGGCATAGATTCCGCGCATCCAATCGCCCTCTTGTCTGACATAGAAGAAAGTCTGCGGCTGGCGCTTCACCTGGCCCAAAAGCCATTTGAAAATTTGGTTTAATCGTTTTATCGAAAGTAGGAGACGCCGCCCTCAAACAGCGGCTGAAAATGACAGCCGGGCACATTGCGGTACAGGCCGCGGGCGTATCGTTCGGTGTGGCCCATTTTGCCCAGCACACGTCCATCCGGCGAGGTAAGCGCTTCCACGGCCAGCGCCGAACCGTTGGGGTTGTAAGGCGCGGCCATCGTGGGCAGGCCGTCCGGCCCCGCATATTGCGCGGCGATCTGATCGCCTTCCGCGAGACGGCGCAGCGCAGCTTGGGAAGCCGTGAAGCGTCCTTCGCCGTGTGACACGGCGATGGTATGCAAATCGCCGGGGCGCATCAGGCTCATCCAAGGCGAACGGGCGGAGGCGACGCGCGTTATGGCCAGCATACTGACGTGACGGCCAATGACATTGTAGGTCAGCGTAGGGCTTTCCGCGTCCGCGCCGCGGATTTCTCCGAAAGGCAGGAGGCCCAGTTTCACCAGCGCTTGAAAGCCGTTGCAAATGCCCAGCATCAGCCCCGCGCGCGTTCGCAGCAATTCATGCACCGCTTCCGCGACGCGCGGATTGCGGAAAAAAGAGAGAATGAGTTTCGCCGCGCCTTCCGGTTCATCCCCGCCGGAAAATCCACCCGGCAAAATAATCATCTGACAGCGTTGGATCGCTTTCGCCATGCCTCGAATGCTTTCCTCCACAGCCAGCGGCGTCAGATTGCGGATCAAAAACGTCTCCGGATCCGCGCCGGCGCGCCGCAAGGCGCGAACCGTGTCCAGCTCACAGTTGGCGCCGGGGAAAACCGGCACAAGGGCTTTGGGAAGTGGGGAACGGTGGATGGGCGCCAGACGCGGGATCGCGGCGCTGGACACGATTGTGTCCACGATTGTGTCCGCAATTGCGGACGCGACTGCATCCGCCTTCACGGCAGTGGAATCATGCGGCGGTATGGGAACGGGGTATACGGAATCCAGCCTGGAGGCCCAGCCCCTTTCGATTTCAGTCAGATCGATTTCAGTCCAATCAGTTTCAGCCTGAGCCATTGGCCCCCCGCCGATGACCAGCGTATATTTTTCTGTTGTGACGCCCAATAATTCCGCGTCCAAAAGCGGCGCGGCTTCCGTCAGCTCCAGAATAAATCCCATGCGCCGCGTGGAGAAAAGCCGTTCAAGCGAAACGGAAGCGTCCAGTTTGATGCCCAGGCGATTGCCGAACGCCATTTTGCAAAGCCCTTCCGCAGCGCCGCCGGAACCAACCGCCCAAGCGGACAGGACGTGCTTCGCCGCGATCATCTTCTCTGCTTTATCCAGCGCGGCGGAAACATTTTCATCTGACAAAAGCGCCACCCGCGAACCAACGCGTTTCAATTCTGGGGAAATCACCCGCTCCGCTTCGCCAGCCGCACAGGAAAAACTTACCAGAGACGGCGGCACGTCCAGCGTTTCAAAACTGCCGGACATACTATCCTTACCGCCAATCGCCGCGAGGCCCAAGTCCAACTGCGCGGAAAGCGCGCCGAGCAGAGCTGCCAGCGGTTTGCCCCATCGCTTTGGATCGTCTCGCAGCCGCTCAAAGTATTCTTGAAAGCTCAGCCAGATTTTATCTCGTGAGAATCCTGCGGCGATCAGTTTGGCGGCGCTGTCCGCCACGGCTGTGTACGCGCCCCAATAAGGGTTCTTTTCGGACAGGTAGGGGTCAAACCCGTAGGCCATGCCGACGCAGGTCGTCGTCTCGCCGTCCACCGGCAATTTGGCCGCCATAATCTGAGACGGGGTCTGCTGGAATTTTCCGCCATACGGCATCAAAAGCGCGGCGGCGCCTATGGTGCTGTCAAAACGTTCCGCCAAGCCTTTCCGCGAACAAAAACGCAGATCCCGCAGCAGCGATTTTATTGTCTCTGGAATATCGCTCGGGACGAACGTCCCGACAATTGCCCCAACGCTCGGCTCAACGAGCGTTTCAGGCTGAGGCAAAACCTCCACAAACGCCGCGGCGTGTTTGGCCGCGCCGGCTGAATTTAAAAACGATCGGCTGAGATCCACGATGGTCTCCCCGCGCCAAGTCATTTTTAGGCGCGGGGACGCCGTGACTTTCGCAATCGGCGCCGCTTCCAAATTTTCCGCCCGCGCTTTTTGCAGAAACGCCTTTACATCTTCCGGCGCCAGCACGACAGCCATTCGTTCCTGACTTTCACTGACGGCGAGTTCCGTGCCGTCCAGGCCTTCATATTTTTTTGGGATTTGATCCAGATCGATCGCCAGCCCGTCAGCCAGTTCGCCGACAGCCACACAGACGCCGCCCGCGCCGAAGTCATTGCAGCGCTTGATCAGGCGCGCCGCTTCTCTGTCGCGGAAAAGGCGCTGCAGTTTGCGTTCTTCCGGCGCATTGCCTTTCTGTACTTCCGCGCCGCAGGATTCCAGGCTGCGACTGTCGTGCGCTTTCGAGCTGCCGGTTGCGCCGCCGACGCCGTCACGGCCCGTTCGCCCGCCGATCAGAACCACCACGTCGCCGGGTTCAGGTCTTTCGCGGCGGATATGCGACATCGGCGCCGCGCCGGCCACCACGCCAATCTCCATGCGTTTGGCGGCATAACCCGGATGATAGATTTCATCCACCAAACCCGTCGCCAGGCCCACTTGATTGCCGTAGGCGCTGAACCCCGCCGCCGCCGAACCCGCAATTTTGCGCTGCGGCAGTTTTCCCGGCAGAGTTTCGGACAGCGGCGCGGTGGGATCGCCAGAGCCTGTCACGCGCATGGCCTGAAAGACATACGCGCGGCCGGAAAGCGGATCCCGTATCGCGCCGCCGATGCAAGTCGCCGCGCCGCCATACGGCTCTATTTCCGTCGGATGGTTGTGCGTTTCATTTTTGAACAAAAGAAGCCAAGGTTCCCGCGCGCCGTCCACATTGGCCATAATTTTGACAGAGCAGGCGTTGACTTCCTCCGATTCATCCAGATCCGGCAGTTTCCCCTGCGATTTTAAAACCCGCGCACCGACGAGCGCGAGATCCATGAGCATGACAGGCTCGGCCTCCCGGCCAAGCGCCCGCCGAATCTTTAAATATCTCTCGTACGCGGCCCGCACGGCTGCGTCTTCGATCGTAATTTCATCCAGCTGCGTATGAAATGTCGTGTGACGGCAGTGGTCGGACCAGTACGCGTCAATCACGCGCAGTTCCGTGAGCGTCGGATCGCGGCCTTCCGCGCGAAAATAGTCCCGGCAGAACGCGATATCCGCTGCATCCATCGCCAGGCCGTATTCCGTAAGCAAATCAGATCCGCCGCGCAAAGACACGCGCGCGACAAGCGCGGGCGGCGCGTAAGGCGCGGCGAGTGATTCCCGCGCTTCCAGCGACGCTTCCCGCGCTTCCACCGGGTTGATGGCGTATTGTTTAAAACGCATCCATTCTTCCTCGGTCAAATCTCCATACAGCAGATAAACCATGGCCGCGCGCACCACCGGATGATTGTCCGGACAATCGTCCGGCGGCGCGGACATCAGCTGGATACATTCCGCGGCGCTGTTCGCGCGCTGGTCAAATTGTCCGGGCAAATATTCCACCGCGAAAACGCGCGGCGCGCCTTCTGGCAGGCTGTCATAGAGATCGTCCAACGGCGGCTCCGAAAACACGATGGTTTTGGCGCGCTCGAACAGCGCGTCATGGATACCCTCCACGTCATAACGCACCAGCGCGCGCAGATCGGTCAGGTTTTTCAAGCCCAGCAGTTCGCGCGCCTCGCGCACTAAAAAAGCCGCCTCCCGGCGATACTCCTTCTTTTTTTCTACATATACGCGTTTTACGGACATGGCCGTACCTCCGGCTGTTGTAAAATCGGGCGGGCTTCTGTGTCTTCCCACGCGCGCCGCGCCGCTTGCCCGATGTCGCGGCGAACCTGCATCTCTTCAAAAGAAATTTCATAGGCGGCCTGATATGCGCCGTCTATGGCGCCTGCCAGCGTCTCCGACGTATAAACGACGCTCAGCACGCGCCCGCCCGCAGTCACGTAATGGCCGCGTTCCTGTTTGACGCCCGCGTGGAATATAGTCGCGCCGGGCAAAGAGATCTGCCCGTCCGCGTTCAAACCATGAATCGGAAATCCGGTTTGCACCGGCCCGGGATATCCGCCGCTGGCCAAAACCACGCAGCAGGAATGCATTGGCCGAAACCGCGGCGGCGCGTCCGCCAGGCGGCCATCCCGCACGGCGCGCATCACAGTCAGCAGATCGTTTTGCATGAGCGGCAGAATGGTTTGGGCCTCCGGATCCCCGAAGCGCGCGTTGTATTCAATCACTTTGGGGCCTTGCGGCGTAAGCATCAGCCCGAAGTATAAGCATCCTTTAAAAGGACGGCCTTCCATCCGCATCGCCCTGACGGTGGGCTGAAAAATTCGCTCCATACATTCCGCTTGCCTATCCGGCGTGTAGAATAAAATGGGCGCGACAGCGCCCATGCCGCCTGTGTTAGGCCCCTCGTCGTTGTCCAGCGCTCGCTTGTGATCCATCGCGCTGATCATGGGCGCGATGGTTTCGCCGTCCGTGAAGGTCAGCACACTGACTTCCGGGCCGGTCAAACATTCCTCAATGACAATCCGCGCGCCGCTTTCTCCAAAAACGCGCCGCTCCATACAGGCGGCGACGGCGTCAAGCGCTTCCTCCATCGTATGGCAGACGCGCGAGCCTTTACCCAGCGCGGGGCCGTCCGCTTTGATCACACAGGGCGGCGCGGCGCGGCGAAGATACGCGCGGGCCTCATCCGGGTCGTCGAACGCGGCCCAGGCCGCTGTGGGAATATCATACTTACGCATCAATTCTTTCGCGAAAATTTTACTGCCTTCGAGTGCGGCGGCGGCTTTCGACGGCCCAAAGGCGGGCACACCGGCGGCTTCCAGCGCGTCCGTCATGCCTGCGCAGAGCGGGCCGTCCGGCGACACCACCACGAAGTCCATACCGTGTTTTACAGCGAAATGAACGGCGGCGTCCACATCGCCGCCTGGCACGCAGACGGCGTCCTGCGCGATGCCGCCGTTGCCGGGCAGAGCGTAAACGGCGGTCACGTCTGGATTCTCCTTGAGTTTGCGTATGATGGCGTGTTCACGTCCGCCGGCGCCGATGACAAGTATTTTCATGAGCAGTCCTCCGGGGCTAAAAGTTTTCCGCAGCACAGTTCTGCCCCAGCGGGCAGAATTTTCCACTCCGCTTCTTCCATGACGCGCTTTTGCAAAGTTTCCGGCGTATCGTCCGCCAGCACGGACACTTCACGCTGGGAAATGATGCCGCCGCCGTCAATGGTTTCATTGACATAATGCACCGTTGCGCCTGTGACAGTTTCGCCAGCCGCCAGCACGGCTTCATGCGTGCGAAGGCCGTACATCCCTTTGCCTCCATGACGCGGCAGCAAAGAAGGATGGACGTTGATACAGCGGCGCGGGTAGGCGTCTAGGAACACTTTGCCCAGAACACGCAGAAACCCCGCGCATACGACGAAGTCAATCCGAAAGGCGCGCAGTTTTTTCAGAAGAGCGCGATCATACGCCTCTGTTTCTGGATATTCTTTCCAAGAAATAACTTCGGTGGGAATGCCGGCTTTTTTCGCGCGCTCCAGTGCGGGCGCGTCTGGATGGCTGGACAGAACCAAAGCGAGTTCACAGCTGGGCATCTCGCCGCGATCCCGCGCGCCGATCAGCGCCTGCAAATTTGTGCCGCCGCCAGATACCAATACAGCGATCCAGAGAATTTTTTTTTGTTTCAGCATAGCGTCAATCCCTCGCCGCCCGGCTGAATGCCGCCGATGACATAGGCGTCCTCGCCTTGCTTCCGCAGACAGGCCAGAGCCGCGTCCGTTTGGCTTTCCGCCGTTATGACGATCATACCGGCGCCCATGTTGAAGGTATTCCACATATCGCGTTCCGGGACGCCGCCTTCACGCTGAATGCGCGCGAAAATTTCCGGCTGGAGGACGCGTGTGCGCTCTATGCGTGCGGTCAGTCCCTGCGGGACAACACGCGGGATATTTTCATAGAACCCGCCGCCGGTGATGTGCGCCGCGGCTTTGATCTCCACTTCCCGCCCCAGCGCCAGCAGTGATTTCACATAAATCTTCGTCGGCGTCAACAATATTTCGCCCAGAGGCCCGCGCAATTCCGCTTCGGAAAAAATTTTGCGGATCAGGGAAAAGCCGTTGGAATGGACGCCGCTGGAAGCCAGCGCAATGACAGTGTCGCCGGGACTCACGCCGTGCCCGTCGATCAAACGGCTTTTTTCCGCGAGGCCCACAGCGAAACCGGCCAGATCATATTCCTCCGCCGGCATCAGGCCCGGATGCTCTGCCGTCTCTCCGCCAATCAGCGCACATCCAGCCTGCAGGCAGCCCTCCGCGACGCCGGAGACAATAGCGGCGATTTTTTCAGGGACATTGCGCCCGCAGGCGATATAATCCAAAAAAAACAGCGGCCGCGCGCCGCTGCAAATAATATCGTTACAGCACATGGCGGCGCAGTCGATGCCGATCGTATCGTGCTGATCCCGCAGGAAAGCGATTTTCAGCTTGGTGCCGACACCGTCCGCTCCGGAAACCAGCACAGGCTCGCGCATACCCGTAAGCTCTGGCGCGAACAGCGCGCCAAAGCCGCCTATGTCCCCCAGCACGCCCGCCGTTTTGGTGCGGCGCGCGTGTTTTTTGATCAATTCCACCGCCTGATATCCCGCGGTAATGTCCACGCCTGCTTCGCGATAGATAGATGACGCTGACATGCTCATGTCGCCCCATTCTCCTTGCCGTGTGATATTTGCTGTTCAAATTTGTTCCGCCGCGTGCTTTTCGGTGGATCCGCCGGATATTTTCCGGTGAAGCAGCCTTTACAGAAACCGGATGAACTGTTTTCCGCAAGCTTGCCGCAGGATTCCACCGGCAGGAAGCCCAAAGAATCCACGCCTATCACCCGCGCCATTTCAGG
>JAITPB010000050.1 GCA_031289625.1 Clostridiales bacterium
CTCTTCCGATCTTTCCCGGAGCCCACAGGCCCGCCCACGCCTATTTTGACATAAGCCATTTTTTCACCACCCCTAAGACATATACAATCGCCCGGACATCACCTCATGCTGCATGGCCCGCAAATCAAATCCACATCCCGAAGCGCCCAATTCATCCATTGAGACAGATAAAGCTTTTCGCGCGGCCTCCGGTATCAATTTCATGGCCTCAAACAACGCCGACTGACCGTAAAGTTGTCCCAGCGGCACTAACTTTACGGCCTGATTCACAAACGCGGAGAGGATATGATAACAATAAAGTTCAATCGCTGTGCTCGTCGCCGCATGCAAATCACGGATAAACAAACCGGCCGCTACCGGATAATGTCCATCACACACGCCTTCGGATATGGCCTTGCGATATGCGGTGAGGGAGGGATAGTCCGACAGCGCCGACTGCGCTTTCAGAAACCGCGTGCACAGTTTTTCGCTTCCCGTGCGTATTTCACGGGGCTGCTTCATAGCGGAACATAAATTGTCCAGTTGAACCAAATCCACTCCATCCGCCGCTTTTGCCGCAAGGCCCAAATCATTGTACGGCAGAAGATATACCTGCGCTTTCAAAAAGTCAAGCAAAGTATCCCCGCATCGGACAATGCCTTTTTGCGTATAAGTCTCCATACCGTTGGACAATGTGTATGCGCCAATCGGGAACAGCGCGTCAAAAGCTTGAAAAAGCGGCAGGAAATTATTCATGGCGATGCCCCTGCACAGTGACTTCCGGCGTAAATTTTTCCGTCACACACTCACATTGAAATCCCAGTTTTTGTAAATACTCAAAGGTTGGACGGTCGTATGGCGTATCAACCCAATCTTCTCCTACGAAAAGAGGCAGGTGACGGTTCCCAAGTTCAAAACACGCGCGCCCCATCCCCTTTATGGAAGAGACGCTTATCCGCGTAAGTTTACATGGCGTGAGCGACAGTACAATAATTCTGTTTTCATCCTCAAACAAAACGCCGCTGTCATACAGAGGCTCAGAAAGACGCAATCCAATCTCCTCGCCCGACGAAGTGGTCTTTTTCAAAATCTTATTGTTCCGCTCAAACCACTCAAAACGCACGGTTTCAACTCGTTTGTTTTGCGCGGGTTCCCTTAATTTTCCGATAATCTTCTCAATCACCATGGCTAAAATAAATAATACTTCTGCGTTAAGGGCAGTTTTTTGGCGGGTTCGCAGGTTACACGCTGACCCTCTGCCTTGACTGTATAGGTTTCGGGGTCTACCTCAATGCCGCCGGTGCGGTTGTTATATCGCATGTCCGCCTTGGACAGCGCGCGGCAATTCTTTACTGGCAAAACAATGCGCCCAAGCCCCAGACGCCGTCCTATGCCGCTCTCAAAAGCCGCGCCTGACACAAAAGTAATGCAGGTGCGCTTTTGAGCCAGCGCCGACGAGCCGAACATTTTTGTGTACAGCACAGGCTGCGGCGTGGGGACAGAAGCGTTGGCGTCGCCCATCTTAGAAGCAATGATGAATCCTCCTTTCAGTATTATCTCCGGCTTCGCGCCGAAGAACGCGGGATTCCAAATGACTAAATCGGCGTATTTCCCGGTTTCCAATGAGCCTACATAATCCGATATTCCATGGGTAACAGCGGGATTGATTGTATATTTGGAAATATAGCGTTTCGCACGAAAATTATCGTTTCGCGCGCTGTCTTCAGGCAGTGCGCCCCTTTGGTCCTTCATCTTGCTGGCCGTCTGCCACGTCCGTGTAATGACTTCTCCAACCCGCCCCATGGCCTGCGAATCAGAACTCATCATGGAAAAAAAACCCATGTCGTGCAGGACATCCTCTGCCGCAATGGTTTCGGGGCGAATCCGCGAATCCGCGAACGCAACATCTTCTGGCACCCGGCTGTCCAAATGGTGGCAAACCATCAGCATATCGAGGTGCTCGTCAACTGTGTTGACTGTGAAGGGCATGGTGGGATTTGTGGACGACGGCAGTATGTTCGGCATGGCCGCCGCTTTTATAATGTCCGGCGCATGGCCGCCTCCCGCGCCCTCGGTATGATAGGTGTGAATCACGCGCCCACCGATGGCCAATAGAGTGTCTTCTACAAATCCGCTCTCGTTGAGCGTGTCGGTATGAATGGACACCTGCACATCGTATTCATCCGCCGCGTCAAGCGCGGCGCGTATAACAGCCGGGGTGGAACCCCAGTCCTCGTGGATTTTCAACCCGCAAGCGCCCGCCTCAATCTGCTCGGTAAGAGTGGCGGCCTCCGCGCTGTTCCCTTTCCCTAAAAAGCCTAAATTCATTGGATAGCTTTCTGCCGCCTCCATCATTTTCTCAATGTTAAAACGCCCAGGCGTACAAGTCGTAGCGTTTGTTCCATCCGCCGGGCCTGTACCGCCGCCGAGCATGGTGGTAACGCCTGAATACAGAGCGGTTTCTATCTGTGTGGGGCTGATAAAATGGATATGAGTGTCAATCCCGCCGGCTGTGACAATCATACCCTCGCCGGCTATGATTTCAGTGCTTGCGCCCACAGTGAGCCCTGCGGTCACGCCGTCCATGATATCAGGATTGCCCGCTTTTCCTACGGCGCATATTTTGCCGTCTTTTACGCCTATATCAGCCTTGATTATGCCTGTATAGTCCAAAATAACCGCGTTGGTGATAACGGTGTCAGGGCATTCGCAATCCTTTGCACCGCAGGATTGGCCCATTCCATCCCGCAGGGACTTGCCGCCGCCGAACTTCGCCTCCTCGCCGTATAGGGTCAGATCGCATTCCACCTCGATAATCAGCGACGTATCCCCCAAGCGTATTCTGTCGCCCGCCGTGGGCCCGTACATACTCGCGTACTGCTTCCTTGTCATCTGAAACATGCCGTCACGCCCCCTTAAATCCTAGATATCGCGCCTTTTCGATCGCGGCCGCTTTTACATCGCCGTCGTCCATACAACCGTTGGTCAAGCCGTTTAGTCCATACCCATGTCTCGCGCCGCCAATCGCCACAAGCGCAATCGCTTTCGACTCCCCGGGCTCAAAACGCACGGCAGTGCCGGAGGGGATGTCCAGACGCATACCAAAGGCGGCGGCGCGATCAAAGTCCAGAGCCTTATTGACCTCGAAAAAATGAAAGTGCGATCCCACCTGGATGGGGCGGTCCGCCGTGTTCACCACGATGATCGAACCGGTAGCCTTTCCCGCGTTCATGGTCAGTAAATCGCCGTCAAAGAGTAACTCGCCGGGTTTTTCCCTGCCAGAGGAGGGGATGGGCTCGTGGACTGTCACCAATTTTGTACCGTCCGGGAAGGTGGCTTCCAGTTGTACTTCATGCATTATCTCGGCGACACCGTCCATTACATCGTTCGCGGACAGCAGTTTGGCGCCGGCGCTCATGAGCTCGGTAACAGAAAGCCCATCCCGTGCTAATTCTAACAGTTCGGAGGTAATATAGGCGACAGCTTCTGGATAATTCAGTTTCAGGCCGCGATTTTTACGGGCTTTCGCCAACTCACCCGCGTAATGCGTTAATAGCCGCTCCTGTTCTCTTGGTGTAAGGCGCACGAAAAATCATCTCCTATTCTATTCTGTAAGAATCTTTTGTATATGATCGGCGTTCATCTCACGAGACGCGCCGTTCAAAACGATATTTCCCTTTTCCATAATGTACAAATCGTCTGACACATCCAGCACAAAGTCTAAATACTGCTCAACAAGCAGAATGGTAATCCCTTTTTCCGTATTGATTTTTTGAATCGCCGCGCCTATATCCTGAATAATAGAAGGCTGTATGCCCTCGGTGGGCTCGTCTAAAATCAGAATCTTCGGCTCTGCCGCAAGCGCCCGCGCAATGGCTAACTGCTGCTGCTGACCGCCCGATAAATCGCCGCCTTTGCGCTTGGCAAACTGCGGCAAAACAGGAAACAGCTCATATATATATTCCGGAATCTTCCCTCTGCCGCCTTTGGGCTGCAAGCCCAAATCAAGGTTTTCTTGCACCGTCATTTGCGGGAAAATATCACGCCCCTGAGGCACATAGCCGATTCCTAACTTCACGCGGCCGTATGCCGGCAATTTTGTAATATCCTGTCCGTCGAATATAATTTTACCAGCCGGCGTTTTAACCAACCCCATAATGCTTTTCAATGCGGTGCTTTTACCCACGCCGTTCCTGCCGATTAAACAGGTTACGCTCGCTTTTTTGACAGACAGCTCCAACGCGTGAATTACACGGCTTTCCCCATAATAGGCGTCTAACCCGCTGATCTGAAGCATTTACCGCTCACCGCCTCTGCCCAGATAGACCGCCCGCACTGTTTTGTCCGCCAACACATCGGAAATATTGCCTTCCAGCAGCACTTTCCCTTCGTGCAGCACAGTTACCGTATCCGCCGCTTGTTTTACAAATTCCATATCGTGTTCTACCACAATAATTGTACATTCCTGTTTAATTTCTTTCAAAATTTCGCCTGTTTTTATGGTTTCAGCCTTACCCATTCCAGCGGCCGGCTCGTCTAGCATGATGATCTCCGGCTTTTGCACCAATTGCATAGCGATTTCCAGCCATTGTTTTTTTCCATGTGCCAACGAACCCGCCTTTAAGTCCTGGCATCCTCTTAAATCCACTTTGTCCAATACCGCGTCAATACGGTTAAAATCCTCCTTCGAGGGACGGCGGAATATGGAATCCCAAATGCCTTTATGCCCCTTTAGCGATAGAATCATGTTATCCAAAACCGTGAGGTTGACAAATACAGACGGCACTTGAAACTTTCTGCCCACGCCTTCCCGCACGATTTCGTGTTCCTTCAGCCCGGTCAGGCGCACTCTATCTCTGCCGTTGGGATAAAAAATAACCGTTCCCATCGTGGGTTTTGTTTTCGCGCAGATAATATCTAGAAGCGTCGTTTTCCCCGCTCCGTTAGGCCCGATAAAGAAATGCACCGTACCGCGTTTTACGGTAATGTCTACATCGGTCAGGGCGTAGAAGCCGTCGAAAGATACGGATATACTGTTGATTTTTAAAACCGTGTCTTTGTCAATGTGCGGCATTTGCGCCCCTCCCTTTCCATCTCCGGATAAACATCCGCCGGATAAACATCGGTATTTGCTCAGTGAACAGTCCCACAAGCCCGCCTTTGAAGAACAGGATCGTAACGCAAAACACCGCCCCAATAATATACTGCCAAATCTCGGCCATGCCGCCAGAACTCAGGTTGTATTCGCCTAAATTTACCAAAAACGCGCCGACAACCGCCCCGATAATCGTTCCGCGTCCGCCGATTGCCACCCATATAATCATATTGACCGAAAACACTATGGTCATTTGCGAGGGAGTGATACTTCCGTTGAAGTTGACAAATATTGCGCCCGCGATGCCCGCAAAGCAAGCGGACAAAACATAAATAAACGTTTTATAGCGGCTGACGCGGTAGCCTGAAAAATACGTGCGGTTTTCTCCGTCCCGTATGGCGATCAGTAATTTCCCGAATTTCGTGTTCACTAAAAATACAGAAAGAGCGTATATCAAAACCAGAATCACGAGCGAAGCGTAAAACAGCGCCAGCAAATTGTTTTGATGAGCGCCGCCTCGTATGCTTCCCAACAG
>JAITPB010000134.1 GCA_031289625.1 Clostridiales bacterium
GCACAAACAAAGTATATCGCCGCGGCGGCGCGTACCAATTGCAGACGCCGGAGAGCATAACGCCGCTGGATCTTGATTCTGTCAGCGCGGAAACGGATGACCGCGCGAAAAAAATCGCGGACGCGGTCACGGAATTGGAAGAGATTGATAAAGCGTCTGTGGTTATCACCGGCAACACGGCCATTGTGGGCATTCAAACGAAAGACAGCCAGAACGATTCCGGCTTGATCAAAACGAAAGAGCGTGTGGAAGCGAAAGTGAAATCCATCGATAAAGACGTCGATCATGTCGGCGTCACAGCGGCGAACGATTTGGTCAAGCGCATCAGCCGCATGTCGGACGCAGGCAACAGCAAAAAATATCCGGGATACTCGCGGGAAGTACGGGACATCGCGGATCGTCTCGCGCCACCCAGCCAATCCCACAAGTCGGAGTGGGAAAAAAACAGCGCGGCGGAAACAACCTAAAAATAAAAAAAATAGCGCGTGTTGACGGCCGCCGCGCCGCGCGCTATAGTTATAGCGTGAAACTGTATTGAAGCTTCAATCAAATATTGAAACTCCAATCAAATATTGAAGCTCCAATCAAAAACAGAGGAGGCGTTTTTTTGATCCAATTGTATCCGACAGGCGTTTATCTGCGCAGCCAAACGGAAATCCTGCCGGAAGGTCCGGATACCGCCGGTTTTTCCCGGGAAGAGGCGCGGAAAAACACCATCGCGTATTCCATTTTGGAAAAGCATACAGCGTCCGCAGCTTCAAATCGCATGGCGAAACTAAACATTCGGTTTGATTGTTTGGCTTCCCATGACATTACATATGTAAATATCATTCAAACGGCGCGGGCCAGCGGGCTTACGCGCTTTCCCGTCCCGTATGTCCTCACGAACTGTCATAACAGCCTGTGCGCTGTCGGCGGGACCATCAACGAAGACGATCATCTTTTCGGGCTGACGGCCGCGCAAAAATACGGCGGCGTGTATGTACCGGCGCATTTGGCGGTCATTCATCAGTACATGCGGGAAATGATGAGCGGCGGCGGCAAAATGATCCTGGGTTCGGACAGTCATACCCGGTACGGAAGCCTGGGCGCGATGGGCGTCGGCGAAGGCGGCGGCGAACTTGTGAAACAGCTTCTGGGGCAGACATACGATCTGCCGATGCCGGAAGTCGTGGGTGTGTATCTGACAGGCAAGCCCCGGGACGGCGTCGGCCCGCAGGACGTGGCGCTGGCGATGATCAAAGCCGTCTTTGAAAATGGATTTGTCAAAAACAAAGTCATGGAGTTTGTCGGCGGCGGCGTCGCTAGCCTGAACGTGGAATACCGCTGCGGCATTGATGTGATGACCACAGAGACCGCTTGCCTTTCTTCCATATGGCGGACGGACGATCGGGTCAAAGAGTTTTATGACGCGCATGGCCGCCCGGAAGATTTCCGTGCGCTGTCTCCCGGCGATCTGGCCTATTATGACGCCTTCATGAAAGTGGATCTCTCCGCTGTGGAGCCGATGATCGCGCTTCCATTTCATCCCAGCAATGTATATTCCATCCGTGAACTGAACGAGAACCTCAAAGATATACTGCGCACGGTGGAAACACAAAACGCCGCGATCCCCAATAGCGCTGTCCGTTTTTCTTTGCTGGATAAAGTGCGAGACGGAAAACTGTACGCCGATCAGGGCGTTATCGCGGGCTGTGCGGGCGGGACATGGGACAACATATGCGCCGCCGCGGATATGTTAGCGGGCCAATCCATCGGAAACGGCGTTTTTTCGCTGAGCGTTTATCCGGCCAGCCAGCCGGGTTTTCTGTCGCTGATGGAAAACGGAAGTATCGCCGCGCTGATGACAGCAGGGGCCACAATTCACTCCGCTTTCTGCGGCCCCTGCTTCGGCGCGGGGGACGTCCCGGCCAACAACGGCTTTTCCGTCCGGCATACGACGCGCAACTTTCCCAGTCGCGAAGGCGCGAAACCCGCGCTGGGGCAGATCGCCTCCGTGGCTTTAATGGACGCCCGTTCCGTAGCGGCCACGGCGGCCAACGGCGGCGCGATCACGGCGGCCAACGAACTGCCGCTTTTTGCCAAAACTGCCCCTGTGTATTCTTTTCATCGGGAAATTTATGACAAGCGCGTGTACAATGGTTATAACCGCCCTGATTCCTCCGTTGAAATCCAGATGGGCCCCAATATTACGGACTGGCCTGACATGCCCGCTCTGGCAGAGCATCTGCTGCTGCAAGTTGTTTCTTTTATTACAGATCCTGTCACGACGACAGACGAGCTGATTCCCTCCGGGGATACATCTTCTTATCGATCGAACCCTCTGGCCTTGGCGGAGTTTACACTGTCCCGCAAAGATCCTGGCTATGTAGCGCGCGCGAAAGCCGTGCGAGGCGTCGATCACCCGGGCGATCACCCGGACAATCGTCTGGACAATCGTCCAGACAATCGTCTGTGGGAAAAAAAATTCGAGACGATTTTACGCGAGGCGCGCGCCTGGCCATTATCCGTCGAATTATCTTCCGTGGGACTGGGCAGCGTAATATACGCCAAAAAGCCAGGCGACGGCTCCGCCCGTGAGCAAGCGGCTTCCTGTCAGCGGGTGCTGGGCGGATGGGCCAATATTGCGGAAGAATACGCCACCAAACGCTATCGTTCCAACCTGATGAACTGGGGGCTGCTTCCATTTTTGTATGAGGGTCATCCGCCTTTCGGTCTGCTGGACTGGATATTTATTCCGCATATCCGTGAAGTGGTGCGGAACAGGGCGGAAACCGCGCAGGCTTTTATTGTCAGAGACCATCTGGAGGAAATCACTTTGAGACTTGGCGCCATCACGGAGGACGAAGCCCGGATTCTTTTGGCGGGCTGTTTAATGAACGACTTTGGCCATGCGCAGGTGGATAAAACTTCAAATGGATAAAATCTTAATGGATAAAATCTTAATGGATAAAATCTTTTTTGCCTGTGTGGCTGTCTTTTTTGGGCTTTCGTTCAGCTACCGCCGCTGCGCGCTGGACGAGTGGGACGCGTATCTTTTGCGGGCCGCCATGGCGTGTACTGTGGCGGCGGATTTTTGTATGCTGATTTTATACGACAATCCAGCTGGACTCGTTTGTTTTTGCGCCGCGCAGACGCTCTATCATTTTCGCTTTGTCAGGGCTGGGCGGCGCGCGGCCCTTTTTTCGGATCAAACTTCTCAAGTTCAAACTTCTCAAATTTTTAAAACTTTTCGTGTTTTTCTGTTTCAGGCCGCGGCGTGCTTCGCCGCCTTGCTGTTTTGGCCGGACTGGACGCGCAAACTGGCAGTCTGCTACGCGGTTTGCCTTCTCTGCGCCGTCAGCGCCGCTCTGATTGGCGCAAAAAAATATCCGCGGCCAAACCGGCTGATTTTGTCTGCGGGTATGACGCTTTTTCTCCTGTGCGATATTCATGTGGGGCTGTATCATTGGCCCAATCTGTCCTTAAAAGCGCGCGCGGTGTATCAGATTTTGATCTGGGTTTTCTATCTGCCGTCACAGCTGCTTCTTGCGTTCAGCGCGAAAAATTTTTCCGCGCGCGGCTGGCGTTGATTTGCCAATAAATTTGCCAATAAATTACTTGACGTGCGCGCCGCGCCGCGGTAAGATTCACATGTAAGCCCCTGTGGCGGAATTGGCAGACGCGGCAGATTTAGGTTCTGTTGGGAAACCGTGCGGGTTCGAGTCCTGCCGGGGGCATTTTGATCACCAAAGGCAGGTGCTGTATGAACGAAAAACGCGTGTTGTATCTGAACGCAGCGGAACTCTTGGATAGGGTTTTTGAACTATACAAAGAATCTTTTTGGCAGCAACTGGGCATTACGCTGTCCGTGAACGTAATCGCAAGCGCCGTGTTCATGGCTGTCTTGTTTACGGCCTCTTTTTTGGCCGCGCTGTACATTCCTTCTATCACTTCTTTCTCCGGGAATGGCTTTTCAGCGGAGATGGCCCCTCTTTTCCTGGCGCTCATTTTACTCGCCGCCTTTCTCCTGTTTTTCATTGCGCTTTGGACAGTTTTCTACCAATCGGCCGGCATGATTGTCATACGCCAGGTTTTTTATCATCAAAAGCCCGATCTGGGGCTGGCGCTGAAAGGCGCGTTCCGTTCCTTGCCGCGTTTGGCAACGCTTGTCGCCGCCGGTTTTATCATTTCGATTCCTTTTTTCGGTTTGATCGGAGCCAGCGTGTATGCGTGGGCGCGATTTTTCATCAGCGGCGGCTGGCTGGAAACCGCTGAAACGATCTTGCTTTCGCCCACTTATCTGTTTGTGTTCTCGGCGTTTCTGATCTTTGCGGCGCTCGTCAGCTTGATCGTGTACAATTATTTCACCTTGGCCATCCCTGTCACGCTTTTCAACCGCAAATATTTTTTCAGTGCATTTGTGAATTCAACCCGCCTGATCAAAGGGCGCTTCTGGAAAATCGCCGGAATCCGCGTTGTTTTTGCCGGCGTCATTTACTATATCACAAACGGTTTAACGCTCCTTTTTTATCTTTTGGCGTGGATGTTTCCCTCCGCTGTCTATTTGGCCGCTTCCGCCAGCATCCTGCAAATCACGCTCAGCATGGCGCTAAGTACGCTCACCGCGCCGCTGGGCTCCATCCTGACCGCCCTGCTGTACTTCAATCAGAAAGTGGAAAAAGAAGGGCTCGACATCGACTATGGGCTGGCCTTGGCGGAGCAGCAGCTCATTGAGCAAACGCTCGTCGAGCAAGCGCTCGCGGAGCGAGGGTGACGCGGTGAACAGCTTCGACGGGGCGATGGGGGAAGTCTTAAAGCGGAGCCGGTATAACAACCTGACTGGCCGGTATGTGGACTGGAAAGCCAAATTGTTTCAAATGCTGCGGGATATCCTGCAATGGATTTTTGAGCGTCTGCGTCTGCCCATGCCGGAGTTTACCGGCAGCAACGCGGATACACTGGTCAATGTGTTTGTTCTTACGTCCCTCGCGATCGGTTTGCTGATTCTGGGCGTGATTCTGTTTACCGCCATCCGGCGGTTCCGCGCAAAGCGATCTGGCTGGCGAGACGCCCTTCAAGGCTTTTCGCCGGACATGACTGCCGAGGATTTACTGCGGATGGGCGCTTCCCTGGCCGCGGAAGGCAGCCTCCGCGAGGCTGTCCGCTGCGGCTTTGCGGCCATTCTGCTGTCTTTGGACAGCCGGGATATCATACGGATCGGTTTTTCTAAAACCAACAGTCAGCTCAGCCGTGAGTTAAAAGCCAGCGCGCCCGAATACGCGCCGGATTTTGATCAAGCGGCAGAAATTTTTAATTTGGCCTGGTTCGGCCATAAAGACGTCGGCCGCGAACGGTTTCAAATGTTTTGGGAGCGTGCGGCTGGATTGATCAGGCGGGTGGAAGCTTTTGAAGTCCAAGAATAAGATCAGGCTCATCATCGGCTGCGCTGTTTTGTTCTTTCTCTCGCTGTTCATCCGGAATCTGGCTGATTCGGACGCCGGGCCGGATTATACGGTTTTCAGCGCGGGCCAGCGGGGCGCCAGCCTTTTGTTCGACACGCTGCGTCAGCTGCGTTACCCTGTTTACGCGGGCTATACGCCGATTGACGAAAATGCGGGCATTAACGACGTTTATATTTTGATTGAGCCGGATGAAACTTTTTTCCGCGCCGAAGTGTATGACGCGCTGAATTGGGTGCGCCGGGGCGGCTGCATGATTTTTTTGGAAGATCGTTTCCGTTTGCCAGAAGGCTATCTTCGCGACGCGAAAGCCGCCGCTTCTTATGAAGATTTTACCGTTTATCAGCTGGGGCTGGGGGAAATCGTCATAGCGGGATCGGAACGGATTTTAAATGAGCGCCTCATGAATGACAGCGCGGCGGGTCAAATCGTGGCCGGATTCCTAAACAGTTGGGGAGGAAACCGGATTTATTTCGGTGAATACATTCACGGGTACCGGAACGCGCGCGATCAATGGCCCGCCTCTTTGAGAATTTTCGCCTTGCAGATCGCCCTCGCTGCCGCCGCGCTGATTTGGTTCCTGGGCAAACGGCTCGGCAGGCCGATACCTTATTATGAAGAAATTGAGCGGGACGAAAACGAATATTGTAAGGCGCTGGCAAACCTGTACCGCGTGGCGGGCCAGGGGAACGCGGCGCTGGACGGCTATTATCAGGATTTTGTACGGAAATGCGCGCGCGCTTTTCATGTGGACGCGCGATATGCCGAAGAAAATCTTACGGCTCTTTGGCGGGAAAACAAATTGCCCCACCCGGAACGCTTGGCGGAAATTCAAAACGCGGCGCAGGCGGAGCGTTTCAACACGCGCCGGTCTTTTCAAAAAAAACAGCTTCTGCGGCGGCTGCGGGATATTCAGGAAATGGAAACGATTGTGCGAAGGAGCAGCTTATGGCGATAGAAACGGGATTTACGCAAAATGTCGTCCAGCGTATTAAAAATGAAATCAGCAAAGTGGTCATTCATCAAGAAATGTTTTCGGATCTGGCGCTGACCGCCATGTTCAGCGGCGGCCATGTACTCATCGAAGGCGTGCCCGGCCTGGCCAAAACGTTATGGGTGAAGACGCTGGCCGCCGCATTGGATGTGACGTATAAGCGGACGCAGTTTACTTCGGATTTGATGCCGTCGGATATTCTGGGCACGAAAATTTTTAACCGCGAGTCGTCCGCCTTTGAATTGAAAAAAGGGCCGCTGTTCACAAACCTGTTCCTGGCGGATGAAATCAACCGCACGCCGCCCAAGACGCAGTCCGCCCTGCTGGAAGTGATGGAGGAGCGCGGCATTACCATCGACGGGGAAACGCACGCGCTGGCCGAACCTTTCGCGGTTTTCGCCACGCAAAATCCCATTGAGTTCGAAGGCACATATCCACTGCCGGAGGCGCTGACGGATCGTTTTATGATGAAGCTGGTTTTGACTTATCCGGGCCTTCCCGCGGAGAAAAAAATCCTGCAAATGTATGACGACGGCAGCATTCACGCCACGCCCGCGGGCGATCGTCTGGACGAGCGTCCGGCGCCAGACGATCGTCCAGACGAATGTCTGGCGGCGTGCCCGGCGGAAGACATCGTTGCCTGCAAAACGGAAATCGCGGCTGTGCGGGTGGACGACAGCATATTTAATTATATCGTCAGCATCGTGGAAACCACACGCCGGATGAACGTGATTGCGGCTGGCGCCAGCCCGCGCGGTTCCATCGCGCTGCTGCTCTGCGCGAAGACCCGCGCGGCTGTGAATGGCCGCGATTATGTCGTGCCCGACGATGTAAAAGAATTGGCGCCGTCCATATTGCGCCACCGTGTCGTCTTACAGCCGGAAGCGGAAATGGACGGCGTAAAGCCCGATATGGTCATTGAAAATATTTTGACGCAAGTGAAAGTGCCCAGGTGACGGCATGAGCGTGACGAAGAGATTTGTCTTTCTGGTTTGCCTCGGCTTGCCGTTTCTGGTCATTTCACTGCCTTTCGGCCTGTACGGGCCTGTCTTTCTCATTCACAACGCCGTCTGCCTGGGCCTTTTGACATTGGATTTTTGCTTAACCCCCGCCGCGGGCTGCCTGGAGATAGAACGCGATCCCGAAGACAAACTGGTTTTTAAAGCGGAAAACACATTAACTTTGTATGTCCGCACTCAACGGCATCTGTTCGTTACGCTGAAAGACGAAATTCCGGACTGGCATTTCACACTCTTAGACGATTCTCACATGACGCGCGCCGCCGAGCCAGGCGAACCGGCCGCGTTTTCTTATACATTGCTGCCCTCCAAGCGGGGCGCTTTTGTGTTTCCGCATGTATACGGCTATATCACGGGAAGCCTGGGGCTTTGCCGGAAATATTTCCAGCGGCCTCTGCCGATGGAATACAAAGTTTATCCCGATCTGCGGGACTTGAGGCGATACCGCCTGCTCACGCAAAAAAAAATGATGGAACAGGGTGCGCGTGCCGTCCGGGCGCGCCTTGGCGCGACGGAATTTGAAAGTCTGCGGGAGTATGCGCCGGGAGATGATTACCGAAAAATTAACTGGCCCGTGACCGCCCGCGAAAATAAACTCATCCTGAACCAATATGAAGCGGAAAAAAATCAGCCGGTTTTTATCTTGATCGACGCGGGCCTCCCCATGACGTATAGCCTCAAAGGGATGAAAAAGCTGGATTACGCCGTCAACGCCGCGTTGATTCTCGCTGATATCGTCAACCAGCGGGGCGACAACAGCGGCCTCATGGTTTTCGATACGGACGTCAGAAGCCTCATTGCGCCAGGCAAAGGCGAAGCGCACCGCCACCATCTTATGGAGGCGCTGTATCATATTCAGGGCGTAAAAAACGCCTCCGATTACGAAGGCGCTTTTTACGCATTGCTCAACCGGCAGAAGCGGCGGGGCTTGATTTTTTTATTCACCGATTTTGAAACTTTGGAGGAAGCCAGAGAGCTGGCAGCCGCCGTTCAGATGTTAAAGCGCCGTCACACGCCCATCCTTACGCTCATGAAAAACGAAAGCCTGCACAAGATATTGGACAATCCGCGGGAGTCTCTTGAGACGGTTTTTCAGAAAGCGATGGCGATGAATTTTGGGGAAGAGCGGCGCGATATGATCCGGTCATTCAACGCGCTGGGGATCGCCTGTGTGGAGAGCGAGGCGGAGCAGTTCACTCTGACTGCGGTGAACCGATACCTGGCCGCACGAAATAACCAATGATCAGGACGAGCGTCAGCAGCGCGAACCCCAATTTCCACCAGGGCGATATCGGAAGCGGCGTAAAGAACCCTTCAATCAGCCCGGCTAAAATCAGCATCACAATCACACCTGGCAAAAAATACGCCGCTTCTTTCGCGCCTTGGATACAGGCGTCTTTTCTTTTGCGATCGCCTGGGATCAACAGCGACCGGCCAATGATCAGGCCTGCCGCGCCGCCCAGGAAAATAGCCGTCAATTCGAGTATGCCGTGCGGCAGGATCAGCGCCCAAAAAGGCAGCAGATTCTGCTTCTGGATAGACAGAAGCCCTGCCAGCGCGCCGATAATCGCGCCGTTTTGAAACAGGACCCAGACGGTACCCAAACCCGCCGTGACGCCCAGCGCCATGGCTAAAAATACCACGCGGATGTTGTTGGTCATGATGATCGCGCTCATCAAGGAATAATCCATCCCGCCGCCGCTGGAGTCCAAATTGATGTTCCGAATGTAGTCCTCCGGCAAAAACAGCGTCACATATTGATCGTTGAGCGAGATCAGCGCCAGGCTTAAAAAAGCGCCCAAGACGAAAAAAAACATCGCCGCGGCAAAATAGGCGCGTTTTTCCCGCACTGCCGCAGGGAAGCCTTTGCCAAAATATTCTAAGGCATCCTGAAAACCGCTCTTTTCTTTTTGGTAGAAATGCGGATGCGCGCCGCCCACGAGCTGATTGAGATACAGGGTGGTTTTAGCGTCCGGGAAATGCGTTTTCGCGAAAGCCAGATGCCGCCCAGCCAGCCGGAACAGCCCCGCGAACTCGCGGATTTCTTCTTTATCCAAACGGACAGCGCTTTTGCGCGGCAGCAGTTGGTTGAAGCGCGCTAATTTTTCCCAGCCTTCTTGATTTTTCCGGATAAACTGTTCTTCCGTCATCTCACGCCTCCCGTTTCGGAAAACTGATAGCAAAATTGATTCTGGAAGGAAATTGGTATGCGTTATATCACCATTACCACCCCGGACAACATCGACATTCAATACCGGCTGGCCGGTGTGGGTTCGCGTTTGGCCGCGGCGATCATAGACGGCCTGATCCAGGCTTTGGCTTTTCTGCTGGTGACGCTGCCGATTCTGTTCGGCGTTATGGGGTTCCGATTTTCCAGCGCCGCCCAGTTTACATTTGGCGGCCCGGCGTTGGCGTTTATCATTATAGCATACTTTGTGATCTATTTCGGATATTTTTTCGTTTTTGAACTGGCCATGAACGGTCAGTCACCGGGCAAAAAAGTGTTGGGCCTGCGCGTCATCCGGGAAAATGGGCGGCCCGTTGCCGCAGCGCAGTCTATGATCCGGAATGTGTTCCGTTACATGATCGACGCGCTTGGCCCAGGTGCGGTTTTGATTCTGTTTTCCCGAAAAAATAAGCGGCTGGGCGATATGCTGGCCTCTACCGTCGTCGTCGCGGAAAGCGAGGCCATCGCGCCGCCATCATGGGGACAGGCGGGCCTGGCAAGTTCCGCTGAGGCAAACGCCGCTGAGGTAAACACATCCGAAGCAAGTCTTCTGCTGGAAAATTTGCGCCTGACAAGAGAAGAACGTGAATGGCTGAAAGAATATCTGCGCCGGAAGGACGGGTTTATGGATGGCGGGCAAAATCTGCGCCGCCGCTTTATCCAATATTTTGCGAAGAAATTTGACGTCCCCGAAGATCTGATCAGTGAGGAATTGCTGGAAAAAATTTTGCGGCTGAATCAATGACCGCGGCAAAAAAGCGTACAGCTCCGGCTTCTGCGGAGGCTGTACGCTTTACGCTTATGGATATAGATAGAATGATTGATTATGGCGTGGGCGTGATCGCGGCATTTTCCACTGAAATCACTTCGAGCAGACGCTGGCCGCCCGGAAAAATTCCACCTTCCTGCCCAATGAGATCAATATCGTCCAGCGTAGCGATTTGCAGGATAACATCGATAGCATAATAAAAATTGCTGTCCGTCTCCTGAATCTGTTTTACCTGGTGGAGCAAAAGCCCGGTGACGCTGTCCGGTTCAAGAGGCTCGGCCCAGTACGCCCATCCGTCTTCATCGAATACCCAGTACGGCCCAATCATGTCTTCTGTCCAATCCCGCATGAAGATCACTTCGGAGGCGGGCACAGGTTTTAAATTGGGATTGCCGGCTGCGTCTTCGGCTGTCCAGAAATGCTCGCCCAAGTCAGGCGCCGTAGAATTTTGATCCGTGTCGCTGGTAGGCAGATAATATCTCTCGCCATCGTTCCCCGACAGCTTCCAATCCCAATACGCATGAAAAACCTGATCGCAGATTTCCACATCCACGTCCGGCGTGTGCGGGATCCATGTGCTGAGATCGTCTTTCGCGGCACCCTGGACGAGAGGCTGATCTGATACTTCCATGTATTCATTCAGCTGGACACGGACAAAGAGCGGGCGATTTCCAAAGTTCTCCACATAAACATCTTTGTTCAGGTGTCCGTCAAAGTCGTCATGCAGCCGGCCCCCTGGGTTGCTGCCCTCGCCGGAGAACTCATTTTTGGCTTCTTGACCGAAACTGAACCAGGCGTATGTACCCGCACCCAGCAAGGCCGCCGCCAGCACTGCAGCCGATACGCCGGCAATGAGTTTACGCGCGCGCATATTCATCCACTCCTTCTCAATTTTGCTCTTGCTTTTTGGCTGTCCAAACAACGCCGTCACGCTGTTTTTTGTCTGCCCCTCCTTAGCGCAAGCGCTTTGTTTTATTATCCTGCATTCTCTGTTTTTTAAACCCGGCGCTGTATTGAATACTGCTCAATATATCGTCCATTCCAGCAAAAATCGTAACTTGTAAACTTTAACGGTTAATGAAAAGAGTGGTTTGATGCCTGACGATCAAAGGCTTGTGTTTCATTTGGTTACAGATCGCATGTTTCGTTTTATCCATCCGCTGAAGCAAAAAAATTTTGAAAACGTATATCAACATCTGCCGCGTTCCGTAGAGCAGCTCTGGGTGTTTGGAAGCTCCGTAACGCCGAACAACAGGCCGGATTCCGATTTGGACTTGCTGGCTGTGGGAAATCTTTCTATCGAGGATAGAAAAGCCATCATTGACGCCGCGGGCTGCGAGGTGGATTTGATTGTAACGGATCGCGCCTTTTTTTCTCAAAAGTCAAAAGAATTTGCGCATTGCTTTTATACTGTCGTTCGGAACGGCATATTATATTTTGATCGGGAGTGGCTTTATGAGTGATTTGCTGAGAATAGCGGCGGCGGATCTCGCCGGCGCAAAGTATTACGCTTCTCACGAAACAGATGAGGTTTATTTGAATTTGGCGGGCTATCATTGCGCGCAGGCCGCGGAAAAAATCTTGAAGGCGTTTATCATCAGCAAAGGCGTTGTGCCGCCCAAAATTCATAAAACGTATGAGCTGATCAATTTTGCCAAGAACAGAGGCATGTTTGAAAATGTCCTCATGCCGGTGGAAAAAATTGTCGTGGAGCTGGACGCCTGGACTTCTGAAACGCGATACGTCGTCAATCATCTCGCGTCTAAAGATAGGATTTTATTTTCCATCGCGGTTCTGGAAGATTTGATAGAGCATCTGCTTCCGCGCGAAACGGATTCGATTGCGCGGCTGAAAGCGGAGGTTCAGCAAAACCCGCCTGGGCAGAGTAAAAATTGAGTTAAATTCCCTCCTTACTGGTTCAATATAATCGGATCTTTTCTGAGTGCTTCGACAATTGGCGCTTTTTTACATCAGGCAATTCGCTTTTTAGGCGATGCTGAGGGGGGCGTTGCGGCTCGAACTGACAAAAGAAGTGGGCTATAGTTTGCCCACTTCTTCCATATATTTATCCACAACGCCAACGACGGCTTTCGTGCGGCTGAAATCCCTCTTTTTTAGATTTGTCAATTTATCCCACAGCTCTCCCTGACGGGCGTCCAAAATTGCGAGAGATTTTTCCGCTTGTTCTTTCATTTCAACTAGCTTTTCATATCCGCGTTTCCTGTCCGAAAAATTAACGTGCTTGGCGGTATTTTCCAGTGACAGGGCCAGGTTCTCCATCTTTTTTTCCCGTAAAAAATTTTCAATGTCCGCCTGCGCTCCATACATGGCCTTGCGGATCGCGTCGATACGGGCGGCGACGGTTTCGTAACGCTTATATTCATCCAAATTTCTCCGCAGGTTCCGGCCGCTTCTGACCCGGTATTTTTGATAGATGTACCGCAAAAAATTGGTGTAATACACGAATACCGCGCTTTTCCGGTTCAAGAAACGCACGGCGCGTATTTGTTTTTGATAGTTCAGCCTCAATTCAAAGACAATGTGTCGCCTGAAAAAATAAATGAACACGGACAAAATGATCAACAGAAAAATAAACACGGACGCCGGAAAAAAGATATCTGTTTCCCGGATGATGGCCAAGTAGCCAAGCAAGACAGACACAAATACAAACACACTCACCATAACGACGGCAAACCGGTTGAGAAACCGCATCCCAAAAATTAAAACCGTCCGTTGATCTTCCAGATCCGCCTTTTCACCCTCCAGATAGCCGATATCTGTTCGCAGCAGTTGCTGATTTTCTTCGGCGCTGATGATCTGTACCATATCCTTGCTGGCCTCATTGTTCAAAGCGCGCAAATTTTCAATGGATCGGTCAAAGCCTGTTAATTGTTCCAGCAACGATTTTCTTTCGGACGACAGGGCGGTGAAGCGATCCAGCGCATTGTTGATTTGAAGGATCTCGCCGTCCGTCAGGTTATGAAACTTTTCCCATTCTTTCATGCGTTTGTCATAATTTTGAATTTTTGCGGCCAGAGCGATCCTCTGCCGCGCTGTCCGCAAAGCCTCGTCAGCCAGTCTGACCGCTTGCTTTATAATAATATAAGCAGGCGCCATATCATCCAATCCGGCTAAAAATTGTTTAAAAGCAGAAGAGGACTCATACATCTGGCTCTCTGTTTGCTTGGAGTGAAATAGATTTTTCCAAAATCGGAAAATTTTCTGCGGCATATCCGCACCTCGCTTTATCATATGGATAATCCTATTTTTCACCAAAACAGGCAAACTATGCGGGGTAAGTCAGGCGCGATAAAAAATTATTCCGATTTGATGGCGGCCAGGGCGCTGATTTTCATGGCGCGGCGCGCGGGAAAATATCCGGATATCAGCCCCACGCCCGTGGCGAAAACAAGCGCCAGGCCGCATAGCCACGGCGTGATCGTGGAGATAGAAGACGGCTCGGCCATCATGTAATCTTGATTGATAAAAGAAAGGCTGGCGGAATTCAAGTTCAGCAGTAAGGAAAGCAGAAAGCTCAGCCCCACGCCGAGGACGCCGCCGAACAGGCCGATGAGCGCTGCCTCCAGCAAAAATAATTTTCGTATGTCGCTGAGCAACGCGCCGATCACTTTCATGACGCCGATTTCCCGCGTGCGCTCATAAATGGACATGATCATGGTGTTCGTGATGCCGATGGCCGCCACAAACAGCGCGACCGCACCGATCGCGCCAAACAGCCCCTGTAAGCTGTTAGAAACTTTTTCCATAGATTCTAGCTGTTGGCTGGGGATATAGGCAGGGTATCCCATTTCTTCAATTTGATCCCGTACTCTTTTGACGGTATTCAAATCGACGCATTTGACATACGCCATCTCATATCCCGTTTCCTGATTCTGGCCAGGCGCGTAAATGCCGTAGCCCCAGTCCTGCATTTGCTGCTGCTCTGCCTTCTGCTGCTCCAGGCGCATTTTTTCCACTTGTTTGAGCGGCATGATGACCGAGTTGTCCACACGGTAATCATCTTTCTTTTTGAGCAGTCCAGCTGTCTGTATCCTATATGTTTTGCTCTCTCTCTCGGTTCCGTCGCCGTCGGAAGACTCGTTTAAAAAATTCGAGTCGGGCGAAATCTGTATCTTGTCTTTCATGACGTCGACATCGGGTTCGCGTTCTGCAAAATCGGTTTGATCCCCTGGCCCGTAGCGCCAATTCGTGGAAGGACGATAAAATTGAAACGGCGCTTCCGCCCCATAGACCGCGTGCAGGGTATCTCCTGTTTCTAGGAGCCGCCCCTTCGCCGGCGTGTAGCCCAGTGCCTCCATGGCCTCCGGTAAAATGCCCAGCACGCTGAGCCCGGCGGTATAGCGGCCCGATTTCGCGTATAGATATGTCTCCACCAAGGGCGTCGCGGCAACGACGCCCGGAATCGACTGAAATTTTACCACGGCGTTGCTGTCCAGCTTAAGCTCTTTGCCGGACGACCCGCTGACGCTATTGGGCTTAAAAACCGATATGAGCGTGATATCGCCCATCTGGCTCAATGTTTCATTGAATGTGTCACTCATGGAAATGCCCAATGAGATCATGACCACAATGGATGACGTGCCGACGACGACGCCGAGGACAGTCAAAAATGTACGCATCTTTCTTTTGAGCAAACTATGGAACGCCATGGCAATAATGTCAGCATTACGCATCCTCATCAAAACCTTCCTGCTGTTTCATTTTACGTCTGCGGATCAAAACAACAGCCGCAATCACGGCGGCGATCACGAAGGCGGCGGCAGCCCAGATCCACGGATTTTGCAAAAGCCCCGCAATCCCTCCCGACGCAGGATCCGGCCCGGTCTCCAGCCCGTCTATAAATAATTCGTCCAGAGGCATTTCCGTCGCTTCAAAAGAAAATTCCTGCGTCCGCTCAAATTTTTCGCCTGTGTCGTCTTCAAATGTGATGATCACTTTACCCGAGCGCTTGCCAAGCTCCGCCGGGGTGAACTGGCCGTCATACATGGTGGAGCCGCTCTGCGCCAGTGTGCCGAAATAAACCATGCTGCCCGTCGTGTCAAAGTCTCCTTCAATGCGGGCTTGTAAATTTTGCAAGGTCGTTTTGCCTGTGTTGGAAAGACTGAAACTGACATAAACCGGCTGGCCGAGCATAACGGTCTCCGGCATGGAAATATCACTGGTCATCAAATCCACGACTTGTTTGACATTGATGCCGATTTCATCCACATCTTCATATTTGTTGAACTCGCTGTCCTCATAGCTGAACTTGATTTGCAGCGTATAGGTTCGCGGCGCGGCGTCCGGCACGGCGTACATACGCATGTTGCGTTCAACCGTTCCCTTGGGCGGTATGCTGTCAAAAAATAATGTATTGCTGCCCTCTACGGGCGTAAAGACACTGCCTTTTTTTTCCGTTGTATCCACCGCCGCGATATTGGCTTTAATGTTGCCAACCGCTTTCAGGCTATGCGTGTTTTGAAATTCCAAGTTTAAATCGAATTGCTGTCCCGCTTTGACCAGCACGGGATCGCTCTGATAGCTTTTTACAATGATGCGCGGCGTACTGACATTTTTCTCTTTGTCCGTCTCTTCTTCTTCTTTCTCTTCCTCGGCGGCTTTATCCGCTTTGGAGTTTACCACGCTGACGCCGGCGTACTGTTCGAAAGAAAAAATCTCAGGCTTTTCCCCGTCAGTCAGCGATCCGGTTTCGTATTCAATTTTAAAATTCAAGGCGTAGCTTTGGCTTTGCGACTTGGCGGTCGGCGCGAACAGGAAGCGCAGATGTTTGCTTTCATTCGCTGGCAGGGAGGCGATCAGTTGAATACTGGAAGATTTGGGCACAACAGCGCCATCCGCGTCCGAGGCGGCTGTAATTTTTATGTTTTTCGCGGTTTGCGCGCTGATGTTGGCGACAGTCATTGAAATGGCGAACGTTTCCCCGGAATCATACACGCCGTCCGGCGCTGCGAGTTCCGTCACTTCAATCTGCGCTTTTTCCGTCACAGTTTCCGCGCCGGAAAGAATATTGACGTAAAAAGAAAATTCTTCCTCGTAGTCTTTATTGCCCGCATCACGGTATTTGATTTTAAAGGCTATGGGGTAAGAGCCGGGCTGGACTTTTGGAGAGGCTTTCAACGCGTAAGCCAAAGTTTCCTGTGCCAAAGAGTTCATTTCCAAAAAAAAAGCGCTGTTGCCCGAATCCGTTGGAAAAATTTTATCCGCGTCAAAGCCGGCGGCATTCACCTGCACATCCAGGGCAGACGCCGCGCTGGGGTTCCGCAAAACAGCGGAAAGAGAAAATTCGTCTCCGGGCTGTATGCCCGCTTTATCCAATGCAAATCCGCTCATGGTCATCTTTGGCACGGCAGTGGCGGAGACAGTGCTTTCCACCTTGATGAGCAGAGAGTCGGTTTCCGAAAAATTTTCGTAAACCTCATTCCGGTAGGAGTGCGTCAGTGTGACAGGGTATGTACCCGCTTTAGCGTCTTGATCTGTTTTGATACGGAGCGTCATGCTCTGCGTGTATCCTTCATACAGGGAAGAAATGGAATTGGAAGAATTGAGAAACTGCAGAGAAAAGGGCGCTTCTCCGCTGGAAACGCTGGCCTGCGTCAGTATGTTGGTGGCATAGAAGGATCCAATATTTTTCACCGTGAGTTCCACGTCGGCGGTTATTCCGTTTTTGACGGTCACGGTGGTGGGCGACAGCAGCTTTACCTTAGGCGCTCCGGGCGGTTTTGACGTAGGCTGCGGTTCATAGGTCTGGCCGGACTGGTTTATCAATTGATTATTCAAATATGTGATTTGCTCGGTCAAAAGGCTGATCTGACTCTCTTGATCCTGGATGGTCTCCAGTAAATCCGCAATTTCTTCATCTGTATAAGCAAACGCGGGGACAGGGTTCAGGAAAGACATCAGCAACGGCGCCAATAAAACAATAGCCCATATTTTTTGCCGTTTTACGTTTATTTTCATATTTTTTCTCCTTCGGCGGCCGCCATTCCGGGCTGGTAAACCAGGTTAGAATGGCGTGACGCCATGTTTTCGATACTGCCGTCCTGTATTTGGACGAGGTAGTCAGCGTAATCAGCCAAGTCAAGGTTGTGCGTGACGATGATCAGCGTTTGCCGGTCGCGCCGCGCTAGCCCTGTGATCAAATCCATCATTTCCGCGGTGGTTTTTGTATCCAGGTTGCCTGTTGGTTCGTCGGCAAAAACCACCTGCGGATTGTTAATAAAAGCGCGCGCGATGCTGACGCGCTGCTGCTGGCCTCCGCTCATTTCTCCCGGCTTGTGGCGCCAGCGGTCGGCCAGCCCCACGGCTGTCAGCATTTCCATGGCTTTTCTGTCGCGCATTTTTTTGGGCACGGCGCGAAAAATCAACGGCAAGGTTACATTTTCCAAGGCGGTCAGCGTTGGCAGCAAGTTGTAGGACTGAAAAACAAATCCAATGTATTTTTGTCTGAACCGCGCCAATTTATTTTCACTTAGCTGATCAAAGCGCTGTCCATTAAAAAGGATATTGCCCTTTGAAGGTTTTTCCAGCCCTGCCATCATGTTCAGCAGGGTAGATTTACCAGATCCGGATTTTCCTGCCAGGCAATAAATTTTTTCTTTTTCAAAGTTGAGCGTGATGTCATCAAGCGCCACGATTTTTTCATCACCCATGCGGTACACTTTGCGCAAATGATTGAGTTCAATCATGTTTTGTGCGTTTTCCAAGGAACACCGTCCTTTTCACTTCATTTTTTATTATTTTCTTTCATTATAAACGATCTTGTGTGGCGTTGACAATCATGAAAATGATTTACAGGAGGGGAATGAACGTCAGGCGTTTGCCGCTCCGGCGGTTCTAAGCCGTTTCAGTAACAAATTAGGGTCAATTCAGTAACAAATCAAAGTCAAAGCAATATGCTGTAGACAGGGAGACAAGTGCATTTTGTCATACTCGAGGCATTTAATTTTTGATGGGGAGTGAAATAAGAATGAATAAGAATACGCAAGATTCAGAAAAACAGGCAGGGATTGCGATATCCGCTCTGTTCAACGGACGCCTGAAATATTTATTTCTCGCGCCGATCGCCATGATGATTGGATTCTCGTTTTTCTATCATAGCCTGTTTCAGGAGATTAACGAAGAGTTTTTGACTGAAAAAATGGTCGAGAAACACATGGAGATTGAGCAGATCAGCGCCGCAATCAGCGCGTTCTCCGAATACGATCCTGACGGGAGCGTGTATGACCACGAGCATGTTGCCGTTGAGCTGATTGAATACCTTGACCAAATGTATGGCGTTTACGCTGCCGTTTATAATGAGCAGATGCAATTATTAAGCCGTCAGAGTGACTACGGGAGCGACGGCCTTTATGATCCCTTAAAGGATCCCGGGTTTATAGAGGCC
>JAITPB010000168.1 GCA_031289625.1 Clostridiales bacterium
CGCGGCAGCGCCGGTTTCTATGATAACCGCCGTAACAATCACGCCGGCGGGCCTGCTGGATCAGCCGGACGTTCTGGGCGACGGGACGGGTCATATTGATTTGGACTTCACGAACGCCAATCAGTTTGTCAATGAAACCACCAACCTGATCGCGCTGAACCGCGACGGCAACGCGCCGGGCCACCTAGGCGGATTAAGCGTGGGCATGGACGGAAAAATCACGGGCCGTTACAGCAACGGCGAGACACGGCTTCTGGCGCAGATCCCTCTGGCAAAATTTCAGAATCCCGCGGGGCTGATCAAAATGGGCGGCAATCTTTTTTCCCTCACGCCCAACTCCGGAGATTTTGACGGCATCGGCTTAGAAGGCGAAATTATGGGCGGCGTTCTGGAAATGTCCAACGTAGATCTTTCCCAGGAATTTACTGAAATGATTACGACGCAGAGAGGATTTCAGGCCAACTCGCGCGTGATCAGCACCTCGGACGAAATGCTGCAAGAATTGGTAAACCTAAAGCGCTGAATCTAATCTAAAGATGAATCTAATCTAATACGGGTTTACGGCGGTGAGGAGCGGATTCTATGATTACGATCACCAAGATCAACGGAAAAAACTTGACGATTAACTGCGAGCTGATCGAAACGATGGAAGAGACGCCGGACACGACCATTACCATGACCACGGGGAACAAGCTGATCGCCCAGGAGTCCATTGACGAACTGGTGTCCAAAGTGGTGCGGTACAAAAGAGAATTGCTGAATTGATCCTATTTGCAGCCGGAACGCTAGCTTCCATTCTGCTCGCGTTCCCCTTCAGAGACATTCTGAAAAGTTTGGGCTTGATCTTTTCGCGGCCGGACAAAAATCACGCCGCGAAAGCGGCTAGACTGCTGGCGCTGGCGGATTTGGCCCGGACGTCCGGCGCGTTTGCTTTGGAAGAAGCGCTCGATCATACGCCGCTCTCCTGGCGAGAGGCGTTTCTGCGCAAGGGCCTCACGTTTGTTGTGGAAGGCGTCGAAGCGCGGACGATCCGCGAAATCATGGAACTCGAATTAGCAAGTTTGGCGAGACGTCATGAAAGGCTTCGGAAAGTTTGGGACTTCGCCGGATTTATCGCGCCCGCCTGGGGATTCGCCGGCACACTGTTCGAATTGCTTGTCGCTGTTCCCAACCCAGCGGACAAAAGCGCGGCGGCGCGGCTCGCCCTGACGCCAGCGCTCTGCGCCACGGTTTTCGCGCACTTGATCGCGGCGCCGGCGGCGGTAAGGATCCAACTGCGCTGCGATACGGACATGACAGGCCAAAAATTGATCCTGGAAGGCGTCCTGGCCATTGAATCTCATGAAGCCCGCGCCGTCCTGGAAGAAAGGCTGAAAGCCGTTTTGGGCGGTTCCGGAAGCCGTCGGTGAACCGTAACGCCTTTTGGACTTTGAGCAGTATCATCGTTTTTTGGCTGCTGTATCCGCTCTCGGGCGGGGCGGAAGAACCGCCGCGCCCGCAATCAGCCCTTCCCCCCTCCGCAGATTTTCAGCCGCTCCTGTCTGCCTTTGCTTTCCGCGAAGACGTAACGGCGTTTGTGGAAACCGTCGGCGCTGAAAAGAGAGACGAAAGCACGCTGCGCGTGCGCGTACCCGCTGCGTTGTTTTTTCGGCGCGACAGGGCGGATTTAACGCCGGACGGAAAGACGGCCTTGACATTCATCATCAAAATTTTATGGGAATATCATCCCCAAATGCTTCGCGTCGAATCTTTCACGGACGATCGCCCGACTTTTACGCCGCAATATCCAAGCAATTGGTTTTTGTCCGCCGCGCGCGCGGTCAATATCGGATTGTTTTGCGTGGAGGACTTGGGGCTGCCGCCGGAACGGCTCCAGACGGCCGGACGGGGTTCCTATGCGCCTCTGGCTCCCAATGATACGCCGGAAGGCCAGGCCCTCAACAGCAGAATAGAGATAGTGTTTATACCCGAATGAATAACCATCAAGGAGGCAGCCAGGTTGGAAAAAAATAAAGTCATGATGATTACGATAATCGCGCTGTTGGTCATCTTGCTGGGAGCCATTGTCAGCGTCTCGCTGTACGCCTTCCGAATCGTTGGCGGGCAGCGGGAAGAAGCGCCGCTTGCCGCTGACAGCGCGATAAGACTAAGCGTCGATCAAATTGAAAAAGTGCCTCTCGTCTCTCCCATCAGCACCAATCTGCTGGCGGATAGAGACGGGGCGGCGCATTATGTGAAACTCAATCTGGCTGTCGGCGTTAACGCGACGGACAAAAAAGAAAGCCCCAAAATGGTGGAATCCCTGGCCAGCAATGAAATCGTAACGAGAGACATTATTTTAGCGATCCTGCGGAACAGAACCTATTCGGAGCTGAATCAGCCCGACGGGCAGGAACTGCTCAAAGACGATATTAAAACAAAGCTCCAGGAAGAATACGGCTCTAATTTAATTGTACAAATCTATATCAGCGATTTGGCGTTTTCATAGGACAAAGGCGGTGAGGACAACATGGGAGACATCTTATCACAGAGCGAAATAGACAATCTGCTGAACGCTCTTTCGCAAGGCGGCGCGAGCAACATAGAACTCGCCGAAAGGGAAGGCCGTCAGGAAGCGAAAAGTTATAATTTCAAGACGCCTTCCAAATTTAACAAGGAGCACCTTCGAACCCTGGAAATTATTTTTGAGAACTACGCCCGGATGGTTTCTTCTTTTTTATCCGCTTATTTGCGCACCACCATCCAGATCGAAGTGGCTGACGCGTCGCAGACCGCTTATAAAGAATTCAGCAATTCTCTGCTCAACCCTGTCATCCTGGCGATTATAAACCCGCATCCGCTGAAAGGCTCCATCATACTTGAAATCGGTTCCGCAATCGGGTATTCTATCATAGATCGCATTCTTGGCGGTCCGGGCATTGAATTAAAGAAAATACGCGACTTTTCCGAAATCGAGAAAGTGCTGCTGGAGCGGGTTATCACACAGATGCTAAATTATTTAAAGGAACCATGGGAAAATGTCATTGAACTGCGCCCCAGGCTGGAAAAAGTCGAGACCAATTCACAGTTCGCCCAGATCGTGGAACCTTCCGAAATTGTCGCGCTCGTGACGCTCAGCATTAAGATTGGCGCCTCAGAAGGCTTTATGAATTTTTGCATCCCCAATCTCGTCGTGGATCCCATTATGGATCGTCTCAACACAAAATATTGGTTTGTCACCCCAGCGGAAAGCGAGCAAAACGCTTATCAGGAAAAAATCGAAGTGCGGCTGGCGGCCGCGGACTTGCCCGTCGCCGTCATTATCGGCAAGGCGAGCATTACTGTCAGTGATTTTCTCCAACTGCAAGCGGGCGACGTCATTCCTCTGGACTCCAGCGTCAACTCTGATTTGCGCGTGATGGTCGGCGATCTGCTTCGGTTCTTCGGCAAACCGGGTCTCAGCCGGGGGAAAAACGCCGTACAAATTACATCCCTGGTGAAAAAGGAGGAACCGCTGTCATGAGTGATTTGCTTTCTCAAGCGGAAATTAACGCACTGCTGGGAGACGGATCTAACGCCGGCGCTTCGCCAGAGGCCAGCCCTTCGGAGACGAGTCTCGCGGAAGCTGGTTCCGCGGAAGCTGGTCCCGCAGAGGCGGGTCTCTCGGAGACGGGTCTCGTGGAGGCTGACCTTGCGAAGGCCGGCCCCGCCGGGGAAGGCGGCCCGGCTTCCGGAGCGCCGTCTGACGAGGAGTTTTTCGGGCCGGAAATGCGGCCGCTTTTGGACGACACAGCCATGGAAGAAATACTGTCGAACGAACAAAAGGATATTTTAGGCGAAATCGGCAATATTAGTATGGGAACAGCCGCGACGACCTTATTTGCCCTGTTGAATCAAAAGGTGCTTATCACCACGCCGCGCGTGAAAGTCATGACGTGGCAATCACTTTCCGACAGCTACAGCAGGCCGTGCGTCGGCGTGAGGGTCGACTACAAAGAAGGCTTGGAAGGCGCCAACATTCTGGTCCTCAAGCAAAAAGACGTTAGAATCATTTGCAGTCTGATGATGGGCGGAGACGGCGCCGTAAGCGATGAGGAGCCGCTGACGGAACTGGATCTCAGCGCCATCGGCGAAGCCATGAATCAAATGGTGGGTTCCTCCTCCACATCTATTTCCAGCATGATCAAACGCAAGATTGACATTGATACGCCGCACGCCTTTGTGCTGGATTTTTCGGATGATACTTTTTTTGACACGATTGGGTTTGCCTCAGACGATATTATTGTCTGCGTCTCTTTCAAAATGGAGATAGAGGGCCTGCTCGACAGCAACATCATGCAGATACTGCCGGTCGATTTCGCGCTGGATATGGTCGATATGATGAAGATACGCGTATCCGCTGGGCCGGGCGCTGGGCGTACCGTCGCGATTGCCGCGCCGCCTGTCTCCGAACCGGCGGGCATTCCCGTAGGAATCCCTGCCGCGCGTCAGGAATACGCGCCGCCCGAAGCCAGGCCGGTTTCACCCCAGCCGTCAGCCCAGCATGTGAATGTACAGTCGGCGCGTTTTCAAAATTTTGACGCGGGCGCCGCGCCGCGGCAAAAAGAGAACATCGACATCATCATGGATGTGCCTTTGGAAGTTTCCGTGGAGCTCGGCAGAACGCGGAAAAAGATCAGAGAGATTCTGGAATTTTCGCCGGGCGCTATCATAGAGCTGGATAAATTGGCGGGCGAACCCATCGATATACTGGTCAACGGAAAATTTGTGGCAAAAGGCGAAGTCGTTGTGATTGATGAGAACTTTGGCGTCCGGATCACGGATATCATAAGCGCTGACAAAAGATTATAATGAAGGAGTGGCATACATGTCGGATAAAACAATTCTTTTGGTAGACGACGCGGCGTTTATGCGGATGATGTTAAAGGATATTCTGACAAAAAACGGATACAATGTGGTGGGAGAGGCGGAAAACGGCGCCCGAGCCGTGGAAAAATTTCAGGAGCTCAAACCCAGTCTCGTTATTATGGATATCACCATGCCAGAGATGGACGGCATCAACGCGGCCAAAGGCATCAAAGCCATTGACGGCAGCGCGCTCATCATTATGTGTTCCGCCATGGGCCAGCAGGCAATGGTCATTGAATCCATTCAAGCGGGCGCGCGCGATTTTATCGTCAAGCCTTTCCAGGCTGATCGGGTGCTGGAAGCGGTGCAGAAAGTGATCGGCTGAAAATGATGAGAAAACTATGAGATAAAAAAGGTTGTCGGATAGATGATAAAAATTTTGTGCGCGGCGGGGGACTGGTCTAAATCATTTGAAATGATAGGCCAGTTTTTTTACATTCTTTTGATACTGGCCGTAGTTTCTGTTTTGGCTTTCCTCTGCGCAAAAGGGGTCGCGTCCGCACGGCTGGCCAGCATGGGCCGCGCCAAAAATATTCAAGTGCTGGAGACTTGCTGCCTGAACGCGCAGAGCGGTCTGCATCTCGTGCGGGCCGGCGGGAAAACCCTTCTGATTGGCGTGACAAAAGAATGTATCGCGGTTTTGGCTGAGGTGGACGCCGGAGAAATTCAGCGGGAAAGTCCAAACGCGGGCGGGCGGTTTGACCGGTTTGAGAAATTATTGGCCCAGTTCCGCGCGCGCGCGCCTGAGAAAGGATCAAACAAATGACGCTCTCAATACCAGATCCGGGCAACCCGGCGCAGGTTGCCTCTACCTTGCAGCTGCTGTTTTTTATGAGCCTCGTCGGGCTGGCGCCTTCGCTGCTGCTCATGCTGACGAGCTTCACGCGGATCATCATCAGTTTGCAGTTTATGCGCTCCGCGATGGGCACCCAGCAAATGCCGCCGAACCAGGTTCTGGTCGGGATCGCGCTGTTTCTGACCCTCTTTCTCATGGGGCCAATTTTTACGGAGATCCAGGAAAACGCGTTAAAACCGTATGCGTCCGGCGAATTGTCACAGCAGGACGCCATTGATCAGGGCATGGCGCCGCTCCGGCACTTTATGCGCAATCAGGTCGAGGAAAAAGACGTCGCTCTCTTTATCAAGCTGTCCGGCGTGGCGTTCACCACGCGGGAGGACATTCCCGATCGCGTATTAATCCCGGCTTTCATGCTGGGAGAGCTGACCAAAGGATTTAAAATCGGTTTTGTGATCTACCTGCCGTTTATCGTCATCGACATGGTCGTGGCTTCCGTGCTGATGGCCATGGGCATGATGATGCTGCCGCCAGCCATGATTTCCCTTCCTTTTAAAATACTGCTGTTTATCATGAGCGGCGGCTGGAGCTTCCTCATCGAAAGCGTAGCCCGCACGTTCCGCCTGTCATAACAACCGTGTAAAGGAGACTTTGCTTTGACAGAAGACACAATTCTGGATTTGATCCGCGACGGTTTGATGACCATCATGCTGTCCGCCGCGCCGCCTCTCATCATGGGGCTGGTGGTCGGCGTGACTGTCAGCGTGTTTCAGACTGTCACTTCCATTCAAGAACCGACGCTGGCGTTTATTCCCAAAATATTGGCGGTGCTTCTTTCGCTCATTTTATTCGGCCCTTTTATGATGGCCAATCTGACGGCGTATTTTCAGCGGCTCATCGGCGCGATCCCGCAGCTTCTGATCCCAAGATAGCGCATGGATCTCTGGCTCTATTATCAGCGTGTGGATGTCTTTCTGCTGATCCTCGTGAGAATTTTAGCCTTTTTCCTCGCGGCGCCGGTTTTCTCCAGCAGCAACATCGCGGGCATGGTGAAAATAGGGCTCGCGTCCGCCGTATCGTTTCTGATTTTTACTTCCGGGCAGGCGGAGCCAGCTGTGTCCGGCGCATTGTATACGGAAAGCGTCCCCGGATTTTTTCTGCTCGTCATTTCTGAATTTATGATTGGATTCACCGCTGGCTTTACCGTCTCCATGGCCTTTAATCTCGTGCTGTTCGCGGGACAGCTTTTGGATTTTCAAATTGGATTTTCCATGGTCAGCGTTTTCGATCCTGTGTCGCAGATACAGGTTCCGATCGTGGGCAATCTGCTGAATTTAACCGTCACGGCGCTCCTCGTGCAGTCCGGAGGTCTGCACGCCTTGCTGTCCGCTTTGTTTTTCAGCTATGAGGCCCTGCCCATCGGCCATGCTTTTTTTACAGGCAACGGCCGGCTGATTTGGCGTCTGCTGGAAACATTGATGTCTTTCATGAGCATCGCCGTACAAATATGCATCCCGATTGTCGGGGCGCTTCTCATCATCGACATTTCAATGGGCCTTTTGGTGAAAGCCGTGCCGCAAATGAACGTCTTTGTGGTGGGTATGCCGATCAAATTGCTGGCGGGGCTCTTGCTGCTGGCCATGCTGACGCCGATGTTCTCCGGCGTCTACCAGATTACCTTTGAGCAGGCCATGAAAGCCCTGACGCAAATCCTGAAAGGAATGTCCGCCTTTGCCTGATCGCTTTCTGCTGCGCCTCAATTTGCATTTTTTTGATGATGGCGACAAAACGGAAAAAGCCACGCCGCGCAAAAGAGAAAAGGCGCGCGGGGAAGGCCAGGTGGCCAAAAGCAACGAGATCGGGACGGCGTTTCTCTTCCTCACGGCGTTTGCCACGCTGAAAGCGGTGGGGGAAACCATGTTCCGCAAATTACTCAGCGTGTTTACGTTCGGCGCTGGTTTGATTCCGGATGTGGAGGCCGTGTTCAGCCCTTCTTACGTCACGAGGCT
>JAITPB010000185.1 GCA_031289625.1 Clostridiales bacterium
AAACTGCCATTTGCACTATCACCGAAGCAAAACAGGCGGCGGCGCGTGGGAAATCAAAAAGCCCGCGCCGTCAAGCTGGCTGATGCATTGGGGAGGCTTGACTTTTTCGGTGCGACCCACGGATTTTAAACATATGGGGCTTTTTCCGGAACAGGCGGCGAACTGGCGCTGGATGCAGAGCGTGATCCGAAAGGCGCGGAAGCCGGTCAGGCTGCTGAATTTGTTTGGCTATACCGGCGCCGCCACAGCCGCCGCCGCCGCTGCGGGCGCGCATGTCACGCACGTAGACGCGGCCAAGGGGATGAACCAATGGGCAAAAGAAAACGCGGCCCTGTCTGGCGCTGCGGAACAAAGCCTGCGCTTTATCGCGGAAGACGCGCTGAAATTTGTAAAGCGGGAAAGTAGACGCGGGCAGCGCTACGACGCCGTCGTCATGGATCCGCCCAGTTACGGGCGGGGCCCTTCCGGTGAAATTTGGAAGATTGAGGATCGGCTGTATTCGCTGGTAAGGGCTTGCACGGACATTTTATCCGATCAGCCGCTGTTTTTTTTGATCAATGCATATACCACCGGGTTTTCACCCGTCACAGCCGCGAACATTCTGCGCGTATTGATGCGGGAAAAATACGGCGCCCGCCAAAATGATCCTGTGACATGCGGAGAACTGTGCATACCATGCTCCAACGGTTTGAACCTGCCGTGCGGCATCTACGCGCGCTGGGACGGCGGAAATGGATACGCGTGATAGAGACATTCCAGCATCGCCGCGTTCTCCCCGCCGCACGCGGCGTCCGACGCCTGTTTCAGAAAAGGCCCGGCTGTCCGATCGCGGGCCAGCAGCACAAACGTGACCTGCGCGTCATAGAGAATATCCAGCGTGAATACATCGGCGTTTTGAATTAAATTTTTGATTTTCCCCACGAACGAATAGTCCACAGTCAAAGAAAATTTTTGGCAGTGGACTTTTTGGATGAGATTTTCTTTTTCCAATAAAAGTTTCGCGCTGGCGCCATAGGCGCGGGCCAAGCCGCCGGTTCCCAACAAAATGCCGCCGAAGTATCGCGTGACCACAATGACGGCGTATTGGACGCGCGCCTGACGCATCAGGCGCAAAATGGGAAGCCCCGCTGTACCCGCGGGTTCGCCGTCGTCGCTGCAGCGTTCGGCGGCGCCCGTTCGGGTGATGCCCGTTCGCAGCGCAAAAGCATGATGTTTGGCATCTCTGTGGAGCTTTCGCCGGTTTTGTAAAAAAACTTCCGCTTCCGCTCCCGTTTCCGCGAAGCGGCCCGCAGCGATAAATTTAGATTTTTTTTCCATCAGAACCGCCTCGCACTCGGACGAGAAGGTCAGCCATTCATCTAATTCAGCAATATCTGGCATATCGATCACCGCCTGTATCATCGTCTACATCAGCGCGTCTGGCCGCTTAAAGCCTTCGCCCAGCACTTCCCGGACATCTGCCACAATGACAAACGCATTTTCGTCGATCGCGTGCACCATTTCTTTGAGCTTGGGCGTTTCTTTGCCGGAAACAACACAGAGCAGCACATTTTTGGCGGCTTTCGTATACATGCCCTGGCCGTTCAGGCTGGTGACGCCCCGTTCGAGCTGGGCCATCAAAACCCCGGCGATGGCTTCGGAGGCGTCCGAAATAATAAAAGCCGCTTTGGCGAAAGAAAGGCCCTCCAAGATGCCGTCAATCACCTTCGAAGTAATATACACGGCAATGATGGCGTACATGGTTTTGACGGGGCCGAAGGCCAGCAGGCCGATCGCGATTACAGCGCCGTCCACGATGAACAAAAGCCGGGAAATGCTGACATGGCGAAATTTTCGATGTATGATCATGGCCGCCATGTCGCTGCCGCCCGTGGTCGCCGCCGCTTTCAGTACGAGAGCCATACCCGCGCCGCTGATGACGCCGCCGAAAACGGACGCCAGAATCAAATCCGGTTCCACCGGCGGCGGGATAAACGCGGTATAGTACAGCGCTAAAGACAGATACAGCGTAGAAAAAACCGTGCGGATCAAAAACTGACGCCCCATGGTTTTGACGCCTAGCAGAAAAAGTGGCGTTTTAAACGCCAGGTTGGTCAGCCACAAAGGAATCTTCACGCCGATTTTTTCGGCGTAATTGGCGATGATAATGGCCAGCCCCGTTACGCCGCCTGTGATCAAATCATTGGGCGCGTAAAAATAATTGATGCCGAAGGCGATGAGCGTTGTGCCGGCAATTATCAGGCCATAATCCAAAACCGTCCGTTTCGTTATTTTCATATTTACCTTTACCTCTTGACATACTCCCGCGGCTAAATCTGGAATACTATGTCAGCTCTTGCCAAAATCAAATCCATTCTTTACATTAAATCCATTCTTTCCAGTCAAATTGTTCCATCTCTGCACGTTTTATTAATTTCGGCAATATATTTGGAATGTCTTCCATCGCATCGTCAAAGGTTTCATATTTTCCATATTGTTCTCCGTCTTTAAATTTGATGGACGGCGTAATTTCTTGCAGGATTTTTTCATGTGCATTTTCTCTTGCATTTTTGATTGATTCATTCTCTATTTCTTCATCTTCACCAGCACCGATTCCCATTAACATTTCAAAATCGGCGTTTCCAAATGGAATTTTCGGCAGCTCTGATAAGGTATCCGGATCAGAGACTGCCTTTAATAATACCGTTTCCCCTTGAGACATTAACCAAAGGGTAAAATATAATCCTGTATCGTCACTAACATAACCATTAATCACTTTACAAGCCATATCTATCCAGATTGTCTCATTGATGAGGTCTATATAAGCGTTAATATAATTGTTAAACATTTGAGCGTCTTGTTTTGATAAATTTGTTATTTCTTCTGTTAATTTTGAAGACATTATTTCTGTATCTATATCTTTTGCTTTTTCCATGATAGCCCAAAATTGATTTTTATTCATGACTTCCTCCTGTTTTGTATCACTGCCAAGAGGTTCCAAAAATCCGCTGGCGCTACTGACGCGCTTTTCGATGCGCCCGCTTATAGGCGTACATTTTTTCATCCGCCTGCGCCAGTAAATCGCCCACCGGCAGATCCGTCCGCTCGTCAACGGTGATTATGCCATAACTCACGCTCCGGTAATACCGCTCATCCTCCATGGAGGCCAGCCGCCGAATCACGTCTTCCATGCGTTTTTCCGCCTGCTTTTCGTTCCATTCCGTTTCCAGGAGCATAAACTCGTCGCCGCCCAGGCGGCTGATGACCAAGTCCGGAGAAATCTCGCGCAGCGTTGTAACCACAGTCATAATGTAATGATCCCCTTCGGCGTGGCCGAATTTATCGTTTACATATTTTAAATTGTCCATGTCTACGAAACAGATGATAAATCTTCTTTTATCCGACATCCATTCGTTGAGAATTTTCATGCCATGGCGCCGGTTGGAAACTTTTGTCAAGGTGTCTTGATTGGCCGCATCTTGCAAAATATGGGTTTCACGGCGTTTTGCCTCGATTTCATTGATCAGGTCAGCGCGCCGGCGGCTCAATTGCTCCACCATGCTGTTAAACGCGTCGGCGAAGCCGCCCATGAAGCTCACCCGCTGATTATAATCGCCCTGCGCCACCTGCTGGGTTTGCCATGTCAAATGCCGCAGGGACGCGTGCAGGGATTTCAGCGCGGCGGCCATTTCATTGCTGGGCGGCGGCGCTTTTACTTCGACGTGGCCGTTGGACAGCGCTTTCGCGAACTCACTTGCCTCTAAATACGATTCGGCAAAATATTTGATCCCCATGCCCAACTCGCGAAAGCCTTCCGGGAGGCAATCCACATCCAATTGCGCGTGCGCGGGATCATAAATTATAGTACCTAAATAATTAAACAAGATTTCCGCTGTCGGATCCATAATTTATCACCCGCCCCGCCTTGGCTTAATGTAATGTGCCGTTGAAGCGGCAGACGCGGTCTCCATTCGCCCAGCAGTCGACTTCGCGTACGATATACTGTTTGCCTGTATAAGCCTCCAACACTCCCGAAATAAAGCCTTCGTCGTAGCAGCAGACCGTTTCAATGGTGATGGGCAGGCCGCTGCAATCCAAGTCCTCGCCGACCGTCAGCACAATTTCGCCGCTGGCCGAGTCAAAAAATTCCATCCGCAAAATGCCCATTTTGAGTTCCAGCATTTTTGCCTGCAGATTTGCGATGAAGTTATCCAAATCCAGCGTTAAATCTAAAATATGTTTGGCGAATTCAGTGCCCGCCAGATACCCGGCGCTGCGGAAATAATCATTGGCCTTTTCCCGGCCATGCGCCTTGCTCAGCACGTCCAGCATCGTATATTGCATCAGGCGGTAGACCAAAACAGGCATTTCCACGCCAAGTTCACCACGGCCATATTCTATATTGGATAGTTTTTCCCATGCAAATAAATCATGCGGGCGGAATTTCGCGAATACATTTTCCATATTTTCCTCCTGGCTTATGAACCCCTTGTTTTTTGAAAGAGCACTTTCAGGACAAACACCGGAAGCCGCAGCATACGGACAGCCCGCCAGGGCTGACGGATGAGCCGGTAGAGCCATTCTACGCCCATTTTCCGCATGAGGGCCGGCGCGCGTTTTACCTGACCGGCCAGAACATCAATGGTGCCTCCTACGCAGGCGGAGACGCGCACAGGCAAATCGCTGTGGGCGTAAGCCCATTTTTCCGCCATTCCCATGGAAAGCCCCAGCATCAGCAAATCCGGACGCTTTTGCCGTATCTCTTCACAGATTAGTTTTTCTTCCTCTTGATCAAAATATCCGTCGTGTACGCCGATTATGCGAATCCCCGGATATTTCTTCTCCATATTTTCCTTGGCCTGGGCGGCTACGCCGGGCGCCGCGCCAAAAAAATACACGGTGTGATCCGTATGCGCCATTTTTTCCAATAATATCTGTATCACGTCGCAGCCCGGCACGCGCTCCCGAAATGGGCGGCCAATGAAGCGGGACGCCAACACCACGCCGACGCCGTCGGGGAGCGACAGATCGGCGGCGCGCAGAATTTCCATAAAACTTGGATCGTCCTGCGCCAGCATGATCATCTCCGGGTTGGGCGTCACAAGCAGATGATGCCGATCTTCCTCCAGAAATGTGAGGAGCCGATCCACCGCCTCGGATTCTGTCACATTGTCAATCGGCACGCGCAAAACATGGATTTTTGCATCAGCCATCGGCGCCAGCGTCCGTTTCTGTTTCTGTTTCTGTTTCTGTTTCTGTTTCTGTTTCTGTAAACGTTTCGGCTACGATATAGCGTGGCCGGAATTTGACTTCGTTATAAATTTTCGCAATGTAAATGCCGATAATGCCAAGGCTGATCATCAATATCGCGCCAATCACCAATAAGAGCAGAATCACAGTGGTAAAACCTTCCACCGCCATGCCGGAAATTTTCATATACAGAGTTTGGATGGCCAGAATCACAGCAAACAAAAAAAACCCAAACCCGGCAAATGTAACAAGATGCAAGGGAATGGAAGAATAGGCGGAAATGGAATCAATGGCCAGCTTAAACAGCGCGAGCGGAGACCATTTGGTCACGCCTCCGGCCCGCAGCTGAACTTCAAAAAAAACCGTGCTGGTTTTCATGCCTGTCCAGCCTGTCATGGCGCGGAAAAAAGTCTGACGTTCCGGCATTTGACGAATAATGTCCACCACGGCGCGATCCAGCAGCTTAAAATCGGAGGCGTTGCGCAGGTCAATCGCCGCGAGGGAGCGCAAAAACTGGTAAAACAGGCCCGCGCAGATTTTGAGCGCCATGCTCTCCCGCTGACGGCTGATCTTGACGCCTTCAATAATGTCGTAGCCGCCGTCCCGCCAGAGCATAAACATTTCCAGCGCTGTTTCCGGCGGATGCTGCAAATCCGAGTCCATAATGATCACGCAATCGCCTCCGGCGTTTTCCAGCCCGGCGGCAATCGCGCTTTCCTTGCCAAAATTCCGGCTGAACCGGACGCCCTTGACTTTCGCTTCACTTTCGTGCAGGCCGCAAACGCGATCCCAGGTGCCGTCCCTGGAACCGTCGTCCACCAAAAGGATCTCCGGTTTCACGCCTGCGGCGGCAAAAACGCCAGAGATTGTCCGCACCGTTTTTTCGACGACCTCAGCTTCGTTAAATACGGGCAGAATAATGGTGCAGGCCTTGGACTTTCTATCACTGCTATCGTTTCCCGCCAAAAAATTCACTCCTCTCCTTCTATCCGGGAATCACGCTGACCAGCGCCTTCATCAGCGGATTGTTTTCATAAAAGATTCTGGCCAGCCGTCCGGTTTGAATTTGCAGAAAAATAGCTTCGTTCTGCGGCTGCAAAAAGAAAAAAGTCAATATGCACAGCCCAGCCCATACAAAAAATACGCCCTGTACCATCCCGAAAATCGTGCCGCCGGTTTTGTTCAGAAAATTCAGCGGCGGAATCGACACAACGCGATCCAAAAGCTGAAAGGCTATTTTGATCAGCGCCGACGCCAGCAGCAGCACCAGCAAAAACGCGATTAAATTAACGGCCATATTGGCGAAATACCCGCCGATGTAATCGGCTAACCCGGAAGCGTCCAGCGCTTCGTACGCTTCCGGGTTGTTGTTGGCCTGTAAATGTCGCAGGATATAGGCAGATTGGGGAATTTGATTCAAGAGGGCGGCCTGTCCTTTCGCGGTCATTTCCCGCGTCAGGTCCTCCAGGCGCATCGCCGTGACGATATGGCCCTTGAGCCAGCCGTACAGAGGAGAGCCGCGCAGCGCCCGGCTGACCACCGGATAAATTTTATAATCCACATACAATGACAGCGCCAAGCGCCCGATAGAGTACAGGGATCTGACCAGGCCGCGCTTATAGCCGATGAGAAGGCATGAGAGCAGAATCAGCGCGATAATTACGTCACACGTGTTGAACATAGTACCACCTTATTTCCCGCCCAGCCGCATCACGGCGGCGGAATGATCATCCCCCAGGAGAATCGAACGCGAATTCCCCACAAAAATAATTTGCCTGGCGTCCCGCGCGGCGTACTTCCATAAAAGGCGTCCGCGTCCGCTGACGGCGTAATAATCCCCCCCGCTGCCCACAAGGGCGCTGTTCCAGTCCAGACTCAACGAGTCCGCTTTTCCGCCGAACGCATACGCGCCGGTTTTTTGGCCGGTCATGCTGTAAAAGTACAGACAGCCGCTTTTGTCTGGCAGGGAAGCGCCGGTTGGAGAATCTCCGATCAGGGATTCCCCGATCAGGGAATCCCCTGTGGTAAAGGCGAAGCCTTGATCTCCCGCGTAAGCCAGCCGATCGATTTGATTGCGCAAATGAATTGTCCACGCGCTCTGTATCGAATTGTCCGGCTGAGGATGCAGACACTCGATGGTTTCGTCGTAAACCGTCAGCAGCTTATTATTTTCCATGAAGCGCACGGTATTGATCATTTGATCCGGCCTTTTCTCGCTCGCGAACGCCAGATCGATGAGGCCGCGGGCTTCCTCCTGGTTGATGTACAGGAAAGTAATGTTGGAGGTCATGTCGGCGCCCGCGTCCATGTTTACATCCAGAAATCCAATGGCCGCGATGCGCCCGTCCGGGGAAATGTCAGCCGATACGGGATAAATATTGGGGCGAAGCCATTCATTGTATAAGATGCGCCGCGCGTTTCTGATACCCGGACGATTGTCCAGACGAACGTCCGAACGATTATCCGAAGGATCGCCCGGGCTATCCCCTGGGGCGTAGGCTTCGATGCTGTATTTGTCCGCCGGTTTTTGCAGGATGACTGTCACAATGCCAGCCTGATTCACAGAAAAAGTCAGGATTGGATCGTCAAAACGCTGTTCAAAAAGCTTGCCATTGGCGTCATAGACATAAACGGCGCGGCCTCTGACTTCACTGACCGCGATAACGCCGCATTTGGCCGAAAGGATCGGCGCTGTCAGGCTCAGTGGATCGTCCCAAAGTTTTTCGCCTTTAGCAGAAAGGTATTGCACGCCGTCTTTCGTGCAAAAGAAAAAATCTTTGGAGCGGTAACTGTAAAAAGCCGCCCCGCTGTCCGCCCCATAAGAGACGGCGCCGTCTTCAGCCGCGCGAAATACGGCAGTGGTTTGATGCCCCGTGATCCAGAAAAAAACAGCCAGCGCCACGGCAACAGGGATGAGCGCGCAGAAAACTCGCTTCCAAAGGATGCGCCGCCCAGAGACGCGCCGCCCCAAAACTGGCGTCCGTTTTTTGCCGCGTGGTGGGATAACACCTTTTTTTCTCTTGACTCTCACTTTTTTCATTGGTAAGTCTATAATTCCTTTGCCTGCTCACGAACGAAGATTTTTTCCGCGCGGGCGGCCACCTGTGGCCACAGGCGCCCCTACAGGCAAATCAATGCGTTCACGAGCATAATGCCATAATTTTTCTACGATTCTTAGAAATCATACTATGAATGGTTCATATTATCAAGTTTTTCGGTGCGATTTTTTTTTCGGGATTTTTGCCAGGCGATAAAGAGCAGGACGATCTCCAAAAAACCGATCATGCTGAACATCGGATACACGCGCGCGACAAAAAGAGAAAACCCGATATGCGCCGTACAGCATCCTGCCGCCGCCAGGATGATTTTCGCGGGAAGAAGCGGCGCGCCCAGGCGATCGGTCATCCAGCGGATCAGCGCGAAGCCGTTGGACACCGCCGTCGTGAATATAGCGCATAAAATCAGAACGAAATACAGCATTTCAAAAACATTTCCAAAGTTTCGCGCAATGGCGAGCAGGGGGATTTCCGTTTGGCGGATTTGCGCGTAGTACAATAAAAGCGGATACGCCGTAGACAGCCCCAGAACCGTCATGGCGCCGCCGCCGATCAAGCCGCTCACCATGCCCGTTCTTCTGTTGGGCGTCAAGCCGCTCAGCGCGGCCAAAACCGGGACGGCGGTGAGAATGTTGTAAGAAGCATAGACGACGGCGGCGGTAAACCAATTCGCGCGGCTGGCGGCCGCAAAAACCGGTTCGGCATGGCGCGTCAAGCTGAAAAAACCGATCAGCAGCCCGCCCGCCACCAAAAACGGCGCGAGGCGGCCATTGACGGCCAGCAAGCCCTCCATATCAAACAAAAGCGCTATGAAGGTGAGTACGGAGGCAATCACAACGGCGGCGGTGAAGGGAATATTAAAGACCTGGCGAAACGTCGCGCCGACGCCGGCCATCATGGTGGAAAACAAAACGTACATAAAAAAAGCGGAGGCGATTTCAATGGCCAATCCCATTTTCTCTCCGCATAGCAATTCCATCAATTCGCGAAAGCTTGTTATTTTTTCCATCAGGCAGATATC
>JAITPB010000075.1 GCA_031289625.1 Clostridiales bacterium
CATGAAAAAACCGGATTGTCTGTTCCGCGGCGGAACCGGCGAGCGAAAGGCCGGAATCCTGTAAAATGCCGCCGGTGGAAATGATTTTCATATTCCTGCCGAAACCAAACGCCGTGAGGATTTCTACAGAATTGGTGATCACCCGCAGGTTTTTTTTGGGTTTCAGCGCGCGGATGAAATGAATTGCACAAGCGGACGCGTCAATCATAACCGTTTCTCCGTCTAGAACGAGTTCAGCCGCGTTTTTGGCGATCCGCAAGCTGTCTTCGGGGTTGACGTTCCTGCGCGGCCTTAATTTAAAGGGCGCGTCCATTTGTATATCTTGACCGTATATCGCCCCGCCGTACGTCTTTTTGACCAAACCGCGCCGCTCCAGTTTTTCCAGATCCCTGCGGATGGTCTCCTCCGTGACGCTGTATTCTTTGCTTAGCTCGGAGACTAAAGCCGTCTGATTTATCTGCAAATTCGCCAGTATTCTATTCTGCCGCTCTATGGCCAGCATATTTTCCATCCTTTCCCTCGAGATTTCTATATCATTATCCATAATTTTCCTTATTTTGTCAAATATTATTTATTTTTTTCAGGCGATTGCAGATATGAAATGATGTTTTTTGCGATTGGCAGGGTTCGCGAGGCGCCGCCGCCATTTTCCAATACAACGCAAAGGGCGTATTGCGGGTTCTCAACCGGCGTGAAGGCCACAAACCATCCGTGATCTTCCTCGTTTGGCGTTGTTTGTGCGGTACCGGTTTTCGCCGCGATGGAAACGCCGCTGACCGCGGCGTTTTTTCCCGTGCCGGTTTTCATGACCTCTTCCATCATGGCGGTCAATCTGTCCGCTTCCTCTACGGTAAAGACGGCGTCCATCATAGCGGGCATGGTTTTGCTGACGGTGCGGCTGTTGTAATCCAACACGTGATCCACAACGTAAGGCGCCATCATGACGCCTTCATTGGCCACGGCGGCTGTGATGAGCGTCATTTGCAGCGGCGTGGCCATGATTCTGCCCTGCCCGATGGCTGTCTCCGCAATTTCAGTCTCAGAAGAAGAATGGGAGAGTGGAAAGGAACTCACGCTGTATTCCAGCGGAAAAGGAATGGATGTATTGAAATAAAAACGCTCCGCCACATTCCGCAAATTCTCCGCGCCGATCTGGATTCCCATTGTAGCGAAGAAGGTATTGCAGCTCACGGAAAATGCCTTCGAAATCTCTTCATCGCCATGCACTATGGAATTAAAGCAAGTGAGGTCCGAGCCATCAAAAGTTTCCACGCCGGTGCATGTATAGCGAAACGCGCCGACGTCTGGAACATGCTCCAGGGCGGCCGCGGCCGTAATGATTTTAAAAACGGAACCGGGCGGATACTTGCCCTGGCTGGCCCGGTTCAAGAGAGGGCTGCCTCCTTCGTCTGACTTTAACGCGTCCCAGTTTTCACGCACATGATTGGGATCAAACGCGGGATAAGAAACCATCGCCAAGATTTTTCCTGTGGAAGGTTCCAAAATGAGTATCGCGCCTTTTTGCTGGCCGAGCTGCTGAGCCGCGTATTGCTGGAGATCGCCGCTGACCGTGAGAACCAAGCTGCTGCCTTTGACTTCGCTGTCGTTGAAAAAACGCAGCAACCGTTGCCACAATTCGTTACGCGCCGTTTGCAGTACGGCGTTGTACGCGGATTCCACACCCAAGAGGCCCGCTTTTTGATAATCGGCAAACCCCACCAGATGCGCGCCGTCACTGCCCAGCGGATAATGGCGGGTGATGGTTCCGTCGGGCGCTCGCTGGCTCTCCGCCAAAACTTGGCCGTCAGCGTCCAAAATATCGCCTCGCAGCAGGGTTTTATTTTCGATTTGAAGCCTCGGGTTCAACACGCTGGCCGTTAAGGACGCGCCGTCAAAAAAAATGAGCTTGCCCAGATACAGCGCCAAAGCGGTGAACAGCACAAAATAGAGCCAGAAAACGCGGCGAATGTTTTTTTGGATTTTATCCATAAATCATGTACCCAGCCCCAGCGCTTTTTTGGCCAGCAGATCCGCCAAGTCGTTATATGTATCGCCCGAATGGCTCCGTACTTTTGAAAAAGTGACCCTGACCTTTCCATGGAGTGACTGGTAAAAAGCTTTATAGGCTTTGGTGCCGATCTTATTGGCTTTCCATTCGCCTGTACACCACCGCGCGACGCCCTCATAATCGTAAAAAATTTCCAATTCGGAAATTCCGTTTTCCAGACAAAAGCGCATTGCTTTTTCCGCCCCCATGATTTCACCGGCGACGTTTCGCATACCCACCAGCTCCGGCGTGCGGAGCTTTTCGGCAAAGTGATATTCCTGGCCAAGATAAAAAAGCACAATGCCATAGGAAAACGTACGTATTTCATGCAAGTAGCTTCCGTCCACATAAGCGACGGCCTTGTTGTCATTTGTCACAGCGATCACCTCAAAAAATGATATACTCGTGAATGGATTGATTTGCCCCCGCTGGAACTCAATCGAACGGCAATCCATAAAATGGGATAGCGTAAAGGGATAGCGGGAGAGTATGACCGCGTCTGAATCTGAAAAGGAGGCTGGTCACGATGCGTTATGGAGACACAGGAGACAAAGTCACAGCATTAAATATTTTTTTACGGGAACAGCGGTATCCTATCGGCGCAACGGATATTTTCAATGAAGACACGCTGAATGCCGTGATGGACTGTCAAGCCCGGTATGGCTGGAGAACCACCGGCGCGGTAGAGGAAGCCGATTTGGAGCGGCTGCGCCAATGCGCCGCGGGTGCCGCGGAACAAACAGCCGATCCGGAACCGCAGACGTTTCACGTCCAGCGCTCCCTAAAACTATTGGGGTTTTATCCAGGGACGCTGGACGGCGTGTACGGGCATAAAACCCGCGCAGCGGCGCTGCATTTTCAAAAAGCCGCGGGGCTGGCGGAAGACGGGGCCGTGGGCGATCAAACCCGGAAAGCGCTGACGGATCATCTGGCGGTTGTGATTTTGCCCGCCGCGATGCGTCCCAAGCTCAAACAGGCGGACTCAGGCGATTATGTACGCATCCTGCAAGGGGGCCTTAGGGTATCCGGATTCTATCAAGGCGGCGAAAGCGGCGATTTTGATCAAGCTACGCATAACGCCGTTTGCCGGGTTCAATCCGTGGCTGGCATTCATGAAGACGAAGCAGGCCTCGTGGGGCAAAAAACATGGGAGGCCCTCAACTGGTACTGTCAGTGTTAATCCTGCGCAAACAATTTCTCGAAAAGTTTTTGAATTCTTTCCCTGCGTTCCCGGGTGGCGGCGGCGTCTACAAAAATATGCCCGCCTTCCACGGCAAGCACATCGCCAGCCGCCGCCCCGGGAGGCAAATCTTCCATGGCGAAAGCAACCGTTTTTTGCGTTTCCATCTCTTCACAGACCGCGTATTGGCCTTCAAAACGATCCAAAACCAAGTTCAAAGCCATCACTTCTGATTCTATATTCACGCACATTTTTGCATTCAAGCGCCGGGCTTTTCTGTTTCCACGGCGATGCTGTTCCCGTCAGAGCGCATTGTGATCGTTCCCTGTAAATCCGTCCTGTAAACTGTCGCCTGCGCATTTTCCAATTTTTCCAATGTTTCCGTGTGAGGATGCCCATACGAATTGTCTTCGGCGCAGCTGATGACCGCCATGTCTGGGTGAACCGCCGCCAAAAACGCCGGATCCGTACTGGTGACGCTGCCATGGTGTCCTATTTTCAGCACATTGGCCGATAAATCATAGCCTTGGGCGAGCATTTCTTTTTCCGAAAGAGCCTCCGCGTCCCCCATAAATAAAAAAGATGTACGGCCATAAATCAATTTGCAGACAATGGAATAATTGTTTACATCGGCATAGTCGCCGGCATTGGGCGCGAACACTTGCAAGGCAATATGGCCCGCCGTGATTTCGCCGCCCGGCTTTGGCCTCTCAATGGTTAAGCCTTTGTTTAGAATGGATTGCAGCATTTTTTCAAACGCCACGGTGGCGGCGGTTTTGTCCG
>JAITPB010000122.1 GCA_031289625.1 Clostridiales bacterium
GGGTCACTGTTTTTTCCAATCCAGCAGGCTTGCCTTTATCGTTATATAAAAATGGCAGCGCCACGTCGTAGGAAGGCTCTGCGCTCAAGGCGATTTTACATGCCTCGGCGACGGTTTTCAATCTAGACAGGGCCCGGAGGTTGCCGGACTGATCGGGTATGTCCCGCGTCAAAAAATGAACCAGCGCCTCGTCAAAATCTTTACCACCCAGTTCGTTATTGCCGCAGGTGCTTTTAACGTCCACAACGCCCTCGAACAGTTCCAGAACGGTGACGTCCAGCGTGCCGCCGCCTAGATCATACACCAAAATATTTTTGCAGTCCTCCAAATGTCCAGAGCCGTAATCCAACGCCGCCGCCGTCGGCTCGTTGATGATCCGCTCCACGGTTAAACCGGCCATTTCACCGGCTTGTAAGGTATCCCTGCGCTGCGCGTCCGTAAAATACGCCGGAACCGTGATGACCACCTTGTCGATGGTCTCATGCAAATATTTTTCCGCGCAGCCGGTCAGATAGCGCAGGATAAAAGAAGAAATCTCCACGGGCGTATAATCCTTGCCGCGCGCGGTAAGGGTTTTGTTTTGCCCCATCAGGCGCTTGACTTCCATGAAAGTATTTTCAGGCTCCAGCAACAGCTTTTCTTTGGCTTCCAAGCCAACGACAGGCTCATTGTTTTCATTTATGTAGACAACCGAAGGCGTGATCAAGCCGCCCAGATGGTTGGGTATGACCTCCGGTTGATTGCTCTGATTGATGTATGCGATTTCCGATGTTGATGTCCCTAAATCAATCCCAACTATCAATTTCCTCTTCTCCTTTATCTTGGTTTGCTTGATTTGCTTGATTTGACCCATTCGGGAAGGCAATGAGTTCCGCAGAAACAGTGGCCTCCGCAGAAACAGTGGCCTCCGCAGAGACGGTGGCCTTTTCCGGGGACGCGGTTGCCTCCACAGAGACAGTGGCCTCCGCAGAGACGGTGGCCTCGGCAGAGACAGCGGCCTTTTCCGGGGACGCGCTCACAATGACGCTGGATTTTCTGATAACGCGTTCATGATACAGATAACCGGCGCGGATGGTCCGCACGATGAGCCCTTCTTCCGCTCCCTCACAATCACAAACCCCTTCTACATGGTTATACCCGGCGTCCGGCGCGGTATGTTCGTCAATCATCCGTGTAAGCCCGGTTTCGGCGTATTTTTTCAGCGTTCCGTTCCAGATCATCCGTGCCTGCGACAGCAGAGCCTCGTCGCCGGATTTTTGCGCGTACTGATAAAAATCCTCGGCATAGTCTGCGGCGGCGATCAGCGCGCCGATCAAACGCGTGATCTCGGCGTCTTTCTCTTCCGCGCGGCTTTGAAGTTCTTCCCACTGATCATGCGCGCTCATGGCCAAGTCGTCCAGCGCGACGCTCATATCTGTCTGGCGCGAATCTATTTTTTTCAGCTGCCGGCTGAGCGCGTCCGTATCGATCTGACACAGCCGGCTGCTCAATTCCGCCAGGCTTTTCCGGATCTCTTCAAAAGGATCTGGCATAGGTTCCGGCTCCGGTTTGTTTTTTTTGAACAACGCCAGCACATTATCGAACAGCTTAATAAAAATAACCTCCTTTCGCTATTTTAATTTTTCGGCCTGCGACCATGTGATCAGCGTATCCATAATCTCATCCAGATCTCCGTCCAAAACGGCGTCCAAGTGATGCAGACTCAAACCGACGCGGTGATCCGTCACCCGGCCCTGCGGAAAGTTATAGGTTCGAATGCGTTCGTTGCGCTCTCCCGTGCCCACCTGGCTTTTGCGTTCAGCGGAAAGCTGCGCCCGTTGTTTTTCCCGCTCCAGATCGTATAACTTGGCGCGCAGAACGCGCAGAGCCTTATCTTTGTTTTTCAACTGGGATTTTTCGTCCTGGCAGGAAATCACAATCCCCGTCGGCGCGTGCGTCACCCGAACCGCGCTGTCCGTGGTATTGACGCTCTGCCCGCCGTTTCCGGACGAACGGAATACGTCAATGCGGACATCGTTCATATTTAAATCTATATCGACTTCCTTCGCCTCCGGCAGAACCGCCACCGTGACGGTTGAGGTGTGAATCCGGCCGCCGGATTCCGTTACGGGAATCCGCTGCACGCGGTGGACGCCGCTCTCATATTTCAAGCGGGAGTACGCCCCGCCGCCGTGTATCATAAACACAATTTCTTTAAAGCCGCCGATGTCGCTTTCGTTGACGCTCATCAGCTCCACTTTCCAGCGTCTCCGTTCCGCGAAACGGGTGTACATCCGAAACAGATCCCCCGCGAACAGAGCGGCCTCATCCCCGCCGGCGCCGCCCCGGATTTCCACGACGACATTTTTGCTGTCGTTCGGATCTTTTGGCAGAAGCAAATGTTTCAGCGCCGCGCCGATGGTTTCCAAACGTTCCTGGCCATCCCGAATCTCTTCCTTGGCCAATTGGCGGATGTCCTCTTCGCCGCTTCGCTCCAGCATTTCTTTGGCGTCTTCCACATCTTGGCGCGTTTTCTTGTACTCTCCATACTTTTCCACGATAGGCGACAAGCCGCTGTGTTCTTTCATTGAAGATCGCCATGCCGCCTGATCGCCTATGAGCGCGGGATCATTCAGGCGCTGGGAAAGCGCGCGGTATTTCTCTTCCAGTTCTTCCAAATTTTCAAACATAAAAACTCCTGTTGTATCGGCAGCGAACCAGCCTGTCCAGTCCGGCCAAATCTTTTTTCACCGTAACATCCGCAAAACCTTGGCCGCGCAAAATTTTTGCGACAGCCCCGGCTTGATCGTACCCGATCTCCAGCAGCATGACGCCGCCGTCTGTCAAATACGCCCCAGCCGCCGCCGCAATCCGGCGATAAAAGTCCAGCCCATCCGGGCCGCCGTTCAGCGCGATCCGAGGCTCATAATCCCGCACAGAAACCGGCAGTGAGGCAATCTCTGACGCCACGACATACGGCGGGTTAGCGGCGATCATGTCATACGGGCCTTGGGGTACGGCCTCAAATAAATCGGAAAGCACAAACTGTATTTGACCGTCCGGACAATTGTCCGAGCGATTGCCTAGGCAATCGTCCGCGTTGCGCGCCGCCAGGGCCAAGGCTTCGGGGCTGATATCCGTGGCGACGACTCGCGCGCCGCCATAATGCGCCAGCGAGACGCCTACGCAGCCGCTGCCGGTGCAAAGCTCTAAAACCGTCTGCAAACCTTCCCGGCGCATGAGTTCCAAAGCCTCTTCAACCATCGTCTCCGTATCGGGCCGGGGAATCAGCACGCTTTCCTCTATCCTAAACGTCAGGCCCATAAATTCACACTGATGGATGAGATAGGCAACCGGCGCGCCGCGGGCCCGTTTTTGGATTAAGGCTTGAAAAAAAATGGTCTCAGCCTCTGTCATCCGCTCATCTGGCCCGGCTGTCAAGAGCTTTACTTTGTCATAACGGCCGCCGGAGGCATAGGACATCAGCAGCAGGACGTCTAGTGCCGCCGAAGCAATCCCAGCCGCCCGCAGCAGACTGCGTCCCCATTCAAGCAGGACAACTGTCCTGATGGCTGTCAAGACGGTTGTCAGAACAGTTGTCAGAACAGTTGTTCTGGCAGCCGCTCTGCTCGGGTTCACTCTCCAAAACTCCCTTCATCGCGGCGATGGCCGTCTCCATCATACCGTCGTCAGGCTCGGCTGTGGTAATTTTTTGGAGGCAAAGTCCGGGAAAACTAATGGCGTTGACAAAGGTGTTGTCATTGCGCCCCGCCCATTTAATCACTTCGTAAGAAAGCCCCGCAATGACCGGCACCAAAATGATCCGCGAGATAAACCGCATCCAGATCACATCTGTCTGGACAAAAATAAACACAATCATGGCCATCAGCATGACAATCAACAAAAAACTGGTTCCGCAGCGTTTGTGCAGACGGGAATGCTTTTTAACATTTTCTACGCAGAGTTCTTCCTGATGCTCAAAACAATTGATCGTTTTATGTTCCGCGCCGTGATATTGATACACTCTTTTAATTTCTTTAGAAAGCGAAATCAAGTACACATAGATGAGAAAGATGAGAATCCGGATCAAGCCTTCAATAATCCCCAGCGCCCAAGTATTGTTTTGCAATATCGGATTGAAAAAATGCCCGATCCAGACGGGCAGCAGCATAAACAAAAATATCGCGAAGATAAGGGCCACGCCCACGCTGATATACAGAATATATTCATTGAGTTTATCCCCGAATTTCTTCGTGAGATATTTTTCCCATTTAGAAGGCTCTTCCTCTTCCGGTATCCCTTCCGTGATCATTTCAGCCGATTGCGTAATAATTCGCATCCCTGTGACCATCGAATCGATAAACGCGACAATGCCGCGCAAAACCGGCCATTTCAATATTGGATACCGATCGGTAATGGGAAATAAATCTTTTTTGACCACCTGAACGGTCTGATCTGGCAGGCGAACCGCCATGGCGTACATTTTTCTGCCCCGCATCATGACGCCTTCCATCACGGCCTGGCCGCCGATGAGAGTCGGTTTGACGCCTTTATTGCTCAAAGCGTCTTTAATGTTGCCCATACCAATCCTTCTTTCCGTGATAAGCGCGCGCCGCTTCCACATCTTGTTTTAATTGGTTTTGCAATGCTTCCAGGTTCTCAAAATGGCTTTCCGCACGCAGCCAGCCCCCAAAAAATACCTGCGCCGTTTCTCCATAAATCCATTGATCAAAATCAAGCAAATACGTCTCTATGATTTTATTTTCGATTTTCTGTTTTCCCGTCACTGTTGGATTCACGCCCACATTGGTGAGGCTGTCATAGTCCTGTCCATTGTAGTGGGTTTTCGTAAAATAGACGCCGTTTGGGGGCAGCCATTTACCGGGCGCGGGAGCGATATTGATCGTGGGAAAACCTATCGTCCGTCCCAGCTCTTTGCCATGCGCAATTTCCCCCCGGACAAAATACGGCCTGCCCATCAGCTGGCGCGCGGTTTCAAAATCATTTCTCTCAATGGCCCGGCGCACACGGGAAGAACTGATCCGCTCCCCGCCGAAGGTTTCGCTGGACGGCGTTATCACGCGCGCGCCTTCCCGTTCTCCGATTTGCCGGAGCAGAAAAACGTCCCCGGCCCGATTTTGGCCAAAACGAAAATTCTCGCCCACAACCAATACGCGGCACAGCAGATTTCTAAAAATCAACTCCGCGAATTGCTGGGGATGTATGTTTGCGAACGAATGGTCGAAGGGATAGCGCAGCAAAACATCCACGCCCATCTCCGCCAGCAAAAACGCCTTTTCCTCGTCGGAAAATAGGGAAGCATAGGCTTCATCCCGCAAAATGCGGAGCGGATGCGGCGCAAAAGAAAATACCAGCGTGGAAAAATTTTCCCGCCCCGCCGCTTCCCGCGCAGCGCGGATGAGCTTTTGATGCCCCAAATGCAGGCCCTCAAACTTGCCGATCGTCACAGCCGCCGGTTTTTTCTGTATGAACTCTTTGTCGTTGATAATAACCATGACCAGCCTCTGTTATCTCGCGCCGATGAAGAGTACCACCGGCTTGTACCACATTCGCCCACTGTCTTCCGTCAGGGTATAAATCCCCGCCGCTTCTCCCCCCAGCATCAACAGCGCTTTTTCGCCGGGCGCGGATACGCCGTCAATCGGCGCGCCGCTGGCAGCATATTCCTGCCGGACTGGATGACCGCTGCGAATCACTTTTTCTTGTGTTTCCGGCATGAAAATTTGGGGAAAAGGGAGAACGGTTTCGATTTTACGCAATACATCGGCCAGGCGGTTCTCCGCGGCGATTTCCTGCACGCGGCTGATTGTAACACTTTCTTCCAAAAGAAAGGGGCCGGATCTGAGGCGCGTCAGTTCACCCATGCAGCCGCCGCAGCCCAGTTGACGGCCTATGTCCGCGCAAAGCGTCCGGATGTACGTCCCTTTAGAGCATGTCACATCGATCAGCAGTGAATGGGTTACCGGACGGCGTTCCAATATTTTGATTTTTCCGACGCGCACGCAGCGCGCTTTGCGCTCCACAGTTTGACCGGCGCGCGCCAATTCGTAGAGCTTCCGGCCATGGACTTTTACCGCAGAATACATGGGCGGCGTTTGCTGGATATCTCCCTCGAAGCCGTGAATGGCCTGTTCAATATCCGTTTCATTCCAGTTGACTTCACAGCGTTCCAGAACCTGCCCGCCGCTGTCTTCCGTATCCGTCGATAGGCCCAGGATCAACTCGGCTCTGTACCGTTTATCGTCTCCGATGTAATCGGCAATCTTCGTGGCGGCGCCGACGCATACCGGCAAAACCCCTACCGCTTGCGGATCCAATGTTCCGGCGTGCCCGGCTTTGACACGGCCCAGCGTTTTCCGTATGAGCGCCGTCACATCATGCGACGTATACCCTTTTTCTTTATAAATATTGAGAACGCCGTTGATGTCACTTTGCATGGAGCGCGCTCTCCAGCGCTTTCAAAACTTTTTCAGAAATGTCTTTGATCTCTCCCGTCAGCGTACAGCCGGCGGCTTTCTTGTGCCCACCGCCGCCAAAACGCCGCGCCACAGCGCCAATGTCCAATTCTTTGGAGCGCAGACTTGCTTTGACTTCCCCCGGCGCTTTTTCATAAAACAGCGCCGCCGCCTCCGTCCCTTGAATGTTCAGAAGATATTCCACAACGCCATCCATATCCTGACCGCTCGCGTTCATTCCGGAAAGAGCTTCGGCGTTGATCCGGGAATGCGCGATTCTGCCGTCCGAAGCCAGCGCCAAGTTTTCCAGCGCGGCGCGGAACACCAGCGCCTCCGTCAGCGTATGCCGTTTCAGCAGCGTGTTATAAATCTCGGTATACGGTATGCCCAGCGCCAGCAGTTCCGACGCAATCCGCATCGTCCGGGCGCTGGCCGCGTGCCTGAAGCCGCCTGTGTCACAGATTATCCCGGCGTAAATCGCTGTTCCTACATCCTTATCCAGCGGCGCCAGCGGCTGAATCAATAAATACACCAGCTCGCTCGTGGACGAAGCGTCCGGATCCACCGCGTTAATCTGGCAAAAAGGCAAGGCCGCGTCGTGGTGATCCACGCAGATCGTGACGGGCGCGCGCTGATGTACTGCCAGCGCCGCGCCCAAACGCTCCGGCGCGCCGCAGTCCAGGCAGAAGAAAAGATC